>CAHJWN010000032.1 GCA_903642265.1 Acidobacteriaceae bacterium
GCGCTTTTCAAAAGATGCAGCCTAGTCTTCAGTAGCCTAAACTTTTCGTATGAGCGTCTTGCGCACGTCTTCAGAGTCTGAAGGGGAAATTATCCCGCCGGTCTGTGCTCCGGTTCCCGTTCCAGATTATTCTCCGACTGAAATTACCTCGAGTGGTGAAACGGTGTCTCGGCCTTCCCGCCGCGGTCGCCTCTCTGACTTTCTTGCCGCGCCTGCAACCTACGCGCTCGTCGGCACCAATTGCGCTGTCTTCCTCCTGATGTTGTACAAAGGCGTTTCTTTCAATTCGACCGGCGATCTGATCCGCTTCGGGGCAACCAGCACGTCACTCATGCAGGATCACGGCCAGTGGTACCGCCTGGTGACGGCTATCTTCGTGCACGGGGGATGGATCCACCTCCTGACAAACATGTGGTGTCTGTGGAACCTGGGCATGCTTGGCGAGCCACTCATTGGCCCTTTTGGGCTCGCAGCTGTCTACGTGCTCACCGGCGCCTGCGGCAACCTGCTTTCGATGGCGGTGACCGTTGCGCAAGGGAACGATGAGGTAGGCGTCGGTGCTTCGGGCGCGGTCTTCGGCATTGCGGGAATTCTGATCGTCTTATTATCCAATCGCAAGCTGCCAATTCCATGGGAAGAGCTTCGCCGCCTGCGCCGTTCGGTGATCCAGTTCGCTGTGCTGAACCTCGTCATTGGCGGCGCTACGCTCTTCGCCAGAGACTTCATCCGCATCGACAACCTTGCCCACATCGGTGGATTTGGAGCAGGTCTGGTGCTGGGTCTTCCGCTTGTGCCTCGCATGACGGCTGGCCGTACAGCCTATCTCGGGCGTCAGAAGCTGACCTTTGCTGGGGCAGCATTGGTACTCTCACTCTTTGGCTACTGGATCGCAAATCTTCGCTAGGTACTTAGCTGACAGCGGTTGACGCAAACTTCTTGACCATTGCGAGCAGCAGGCGTCGATCGCTTTCGCTCAGTTGTGCGGAGTAGCGCTGCACCTGCGTAAGAAACCGAATCTCGTCCTCATTGAGGTTCAGCCCCGACATCTCCTTGGAGACAAGCTCTTCTGCAAAGAACTGGGACAGCTGCAGGTCAAGGGCGCGGGCGATCTTCTGCAGCGTGTCGAGTGAGGGAACGGTATGTCCGTTTTCCACTCGCGACAAGTAACAGCGCAGCAGGCCAGTACGCTTTTCGATGTCGCCCTGCGACATGTTCCTTTGCAGGCGGTACTCGCGGATGGTAGTGCCGATGTTCATCGATATCGAGAACGGCTTTACAGGGTCGCCCGCCAGGGTAGGAAGCAATGTGTGCATGTTGGCCATTGACAACAAAGTAACTATCTACAGGCGTTGGGTCAACGCCTATCTTCCACTGAATCGGGGATGCCGAACCATCACAGGTTCCAGAGAAGAAGATAAGCATCAACCCTTGAAGTGTTACTTGAACCTGGCAGAGAGCTGGAACCAGACCTATAAATAGCTATCTAGTAAACATGCACAGCATGTGGTGCAAACGCTGCTAACCCATGTACATTCCACCATTTACGTCGAGCGTGTGCCCTGTGATGTACGCCGCGTCCTCGGATGCGAGAAAGGCCACGGCTGCGGCAACATCGTGGTCCGTCCCGGCGCGTTGCAGCGGGATGAACTGGGTCATTGCAGTACGCTGGTCCTCCGTCAGCACAGCAGTCATTGCGGTTTCAATGTAGCCCGGAGCCACCGCGTTGACTGTAATCGTCCGGCTGGCAAGCTCGCGGGCAAGTGATTTGGTCATGCCGATCAGGCCGGCTTTCGAGGCGGCGTAGTTTGCCTGCCCCGCCTGTCCCGCCTCCCCGACAACGGAGGTGATGTTGATTATTCGTCCCCAACGGGCCTTGACCATGGACATCATCACCGCCTGCGTCATCAGGAACGCACCCGTTAGGTTGGTCGAGATTACGTCATCCCAGTCCTTGCGCTTCATGCGCATGGCAAGGATGTCGCGGGTAATTCCGCCATTGTTGATAAGGATCTCTACCTTGCCGAACTTTGCAGTCACAGACTTGGCGCAATTCTTGATCGAATCTTCGCTGCCCAGGTCAAGTTCGAAGGCATGGGCGGTCCCGCCAGCAGCTGTGATCTCTGCAACCACCCCAGCAAGTTTTTCCTGGTTGCGAGCTGCAAGTGCAACGCAGGCTCCATCACTTGCGAGTCTCAGGGCACATGCCCTGCCTATCCCTTGCGATGCCCCGGTTACGAGCGCGATACGGCCTGCCAGTTTACTCATGATCTCCATTCAAAGCTGCAAATGGATTATACGGAGGGCACGGCCCGGTGATGGTCAGCCCTCAGCCCTCAAGGACCAGATATAGACATCCAGCGCTTTCGAGAAATGCAGGATCGGCGGCCGGTCTGGCAACGATATTCCATGTGCATGGGCCAGGGTGTTGGTGCGAAACTCCGCCTCAGCCCGTTCGAGCGGCCATGGCCTATGGTGAATGTTCCCGACCAGCACACGGCGGCCGGAGGTCGTGTAGAGGCAATACCGTTCGGTAAGGAAATGCTCGAGGGTGCCGGGCAGGCTTGGTTGAGCGTCTGGAGCCCGTCCGTTTCCGCGATAATTGGCCTGAAGGTTTGCTGGCACCGTTGTCAGCAAACGTCGGCTCTTGTAACGAACGGTTCCATCGCTGGCCGTCTCCCGAACCATGTTTGCAAGAAAGTAGGGCAGATGGAAGAGCGAACGTGCACCGGCGACCGCAAGCGGGCTGGCAGCGTCGAGTGAAAAAAAGAAGACGCCAGCACGACCAGTGATCTTCGAACGGACATATGTACGGAGGTTCAACTCGGGGAAGCCTCTGGCAAATGGAATGGTTGCAGCTACGGTTCCCGGAAGGCGCGCCCGAAGCCGGTCCATCCAGAACGGCACGACACCTGCCCAGGCAAAGCCGTCGAACGTATCAAGTTCAAGGCTCGCAGGTATCAAAGCCCGTATCCGATCGGCTGAAATAGGCCAATGAGCAAAAAGCAGATCGTTCCACCGCTGGGTCATCGTCCATGGCCGATCCGGGATCGGAAACGAGCGGTGCGACTGCGTAGCTAGAACGCTTGCTGTGTCGTATTCGATCGCTGCCGCGCTTGCCGTAGTCATACCTGTCAGATGCTGTGATTGCGAGCGGCAGTGGATAACGTATCCTGAGTTTGACCATGCCAGACGATGCGATTCCACCTTCCCAACCGGTAGCAGATGCGCCAGATGCGATCGCGTACGAAACAGACGTTTACGCAATCCACGGCGCAGATCCCGAAGTACTGGCCTACGCAATGGCGAAGTACTCTCGCTCTTCATTGACGCTGCGCGAGTCGCTGGCTGAGATCAGCTCGCAGCGTGCCGAGCAGTTTCTGAATACCTTCTACTTTCAGTACGGGCATCGTTCCATCGCTGATCTCGCGCACCTCCCGCTGGCGATTGAGAAGCTAAGTTTACTGGCAGCCATCGCGCTGGTTGATGAGCCGCGCTGGGACGGCCAGGAGCGTTCGACACGGTACCAGGACTTCCGCAAGTCGGGCTGGTATACCCCACGGCTGGGAGGCGCCACGCCCATCTTTACGAATGCGATCAAGGCAATGTTCACGGCGTACCAGCAAGTTGGTGCAAGGATGGGTGAAGCCCTTAGATCCGCCGTTCCCAAGCCGGAAGCGATGAAGCTTGATGCGTACGAGCGTACCCTGAAGGCGCGAGCATTCGATGTCGCGCGGTACCTGTTGCCGCTCGCGACCAACACCTCGCTTGGCCAGATCGTGAACGCACGAACGCTTGAGATGCAGGTCTCGCGGCTGCTGACCAGCGAGTTTGCGGAGATTCGCGATCTTGGCGAACGACTGCGAAAGGCCGCCACGGAGCCGGCATGGAACGTGCAGGACGCAGCCTCCAAAGTGCTGATCGAAGAAGTTCGTGCGGCCGACCCTTCCATGGCGGATCGTATTGCCGAGCAGTTGCTTCGCCCTGTGAAGACCGCTCCAACGCTGGTCAAGTACGCAACGGCCTCCGCTTACGTTCAAACAAGCCGTGTCGAACTGGCACAGGCCGCAGACGAATTGATGGTGGGGCAGGTGATTGCGCCCGCCCCGGTCGTCGATCTGCTCGATGATGACGGCCCCCTTGAGGTTGAACTCGCTACCTCGCTGCTCTATCCGCACTGCTACTATTCGTATCGACAGCTCCGCAATGAGATCGCTGCTCTTAGCGAGGTTCGCAGGGATGAGCTGGTTGCGCTCGGTTTGGCACACCGTGGCCAGCATGATGAACTGCCGCGCCCCTTCAGCGCCGGACAGGGCTTCCGGTTCGACATCCTTATGGACATTGGGGGCTTCCGCGATATGCACCGCCACCGACGCTGTGTGCAGTTGCTGCAGAGCTACACCGATCTGCACGGCTACGAGACGCCAGCCTGTCCAGGGCAGCCCACGTTGGCTGAAGCGGATCTTGAAGAGCTGTATAAGGGTGCGATGGACACCGCGCTCCAGGCATACCGAACCCTTAAGGCAAGCGGCGAGCCGGAAGCGGACCAGTCAGCTCAATACTGCCTGCCGCTGGGTACACGCTGCCGATCGATGTTCAAGATGGACTTTGCGGAGGCGGTGTACATCTCTGAGCTACGGGCCGGCCCTGCCGGACACTTCAGCTATCGCCGAGTCGCGTGGGAGATGTATCGGACGGTGGCCGAGCGGCATCCTTCACTGGCCTCCTACTTCCGGATTGAAGACGTGAATGAGCCTGTGGACCTGCTGCGACGCTAGCTCTCCGTGTCGCCGGTAGTTGCTTCTCAGGACTAGCCGACGACGGAAGTTGCGTTCGGAATGTCAGGGGCTGCCGCGAGGGTAGCTTGGATGAACGAAGTTCCCAGGTCAATCGAGACTGTTTGCAGCGGTAAGCCAAGCTCCTGTGCAATCTGGTTGGGGCCTTCGCCTTGTGATTGCAGCTGCTTGATCGAACTGGTAAGCGTCACCACATCCTTAGGCGGCGGGGGAGGAGGGGGCGGGGGTGGTGGTGGCGGCGCCGCAATCCGCGCCGCCACCTGTTGCGAGGTCGACGTGGACTCATTCACCGTGGGCAAAACGGGAGTTGTGCCGATGGAAGAGATCTGGAGACTCATACGGGACCCGCCTTTTGTAATTCTTAGTTCCTTCTCATCCATCTATCGGCTAAGATCAGACAAACATAATAATCTCTGTATCAAGAGTGCTTTCTGCTGCCATATTCGCCTTTTCTTTGCTTTTTCCCATTTCGGTGCTAGAATCCGATGACGTTTAGAGTGGGAGAGTTCAGCGTGGCAGACGACCGTAGCAAAGCAATTGAGACAGCCCTTTCGCAACTGGAAAAGCAGTTTGGCAAGGGTTCCGTGATGCGCCTGGGCTCGAAGGAAGCGATTGTGCCGATCTCAGTCATCTCGACTGGATCGATCTCCTTCGATGCGGCGCTTGGCGTAGGTGGCGTGCCACGCGGCCGCGTGATCGAGATCTTCGGCCCTGAATCTTCAGGTAAGACGACGATCACCTTGCAGATCGTGGCAGAAGCGCAGAAGGCTGGCGGCTTGGCGGCATTCGTCGACGCGGAGCATGCGCTTGACCCGGCCTACGCGAAGAAACTAGGCGTAGATATCGACAACCTGCTGATCTCGCAACCGGATTATGGCGAGCAGGCGCTGGAGATCGTCGAAGCGCTGGTTCGCTCGAACGCGATTGACGTTCTGGTAGTCGACTCGGTTGCGGCACTCGTGCCCAAAGCTGAACTTGACGGCGAGATGGGCGATTCCCACATGGGTCTACAGGCCCGGTTGATGAGCCAGGCTTTGCGCAAGCTCACAGGCACGGTCTCGAAGTCGCGCACCTGTTTGATCTTCATCAACCAGATCCGCGACAAGATTGGCGTGATGTTTGGGAATCCGGAGACCACCACCGGAGGCCGTGCGTTGAAGTTCTATTCATCGATGCGCATCGATATACGCCGGATTGGGGCAGTGAAGGAAGGCGATGTTGTCGTTGGCTCGCGCACCAAGGTGAAGATTGTTAAGAACAAGGTAGCCGCACCGTTCCGCGATGCCGAGTTCGACATTCTTTATGGTGAGGGTATCTCGCGTGAAGGTGATGGGCTTGACCTTGCGGTGCTCCACAACATCGTCGACAAAAGTGGGGCCTGGTACAGCTATCAAGGTGAGCGCATCGGGCAGGGTCGAGAAAATGTGCGTAACTTCCTCAAGGAAAACAGGGAAGTCTTTGGCCGAATTGATGCCGAAGTCCGCAAGAAACTGAATATTGGCGCGGCTTTGCCGCCGCTGGATGTCCCGGATGCGCCAGCGAACGGAGCAGCAGTAGCAGCAGAGGTCATTAAGTCAAAAAAATAGACGCGATCAGGTTGATCGCGTCTACGGCCTGCGTACTCAGCGAAGTTGCGGGTGGCCAGCAATTGCTATTGACGCTAAGAAGCCGTTACTGACGAGACTCCAGTACACGGCGACAAGCAAAGATTGAACAGCTGAAGATAAACAGGGAGAGGCTGACGCAGAAAAGTCCAACCGGAAGATGGGCTGCAGTCGAAACTGGATCGCTGGTAGCGGGTTCGACTCGGGGAAAAGAGAAGTGTTCTGCAAGGCTGGCCATTGTCGATTACGTCCTAATAGATTTTTGCAAGGGTTGGGAGCCAAACTGATCCTAACCTCGCTCGTTGGTGGCGCAGCCTTATTCCTTAGTATGTGCGATCACTCGCGTAACTCGGCCTGATACCAAGCTTGTTCGATTTCGGTTACTGAAGCATTACTCTCTGCCTCAGAGGACGAGACACATCTGGGATATGCTTCTGGAGTCATGCATACCGTCAAGGCGATCTATCCCGGCACCTTCGATCCACTTACAAATGGGCACCTCGATCTGATCGCACGTGGAGCGAAGATTGTGGACGAGTTGGTTGTCGCAATCTTGCGGAATAGCGAAAAAGGGACGCCGCTATTTACGGTTCCAGAACGTGAAGAGATGATTCGCGAGGCAATACAGGGCTTTGACAATGTATCGGTGACCACATTCAATGGACTGCTTGTCGATTTTGCCCGGCAGCAGGGGGCCAAGGCAGTCCTCCGCGGTATTCGCGCTATCAGCGATTACGAGTACGAGTTTCAAATGGCGATGATGAATCGTAAGCTTGATCCCGAGCTTGAAACCCTATTCATGATGCCGGCCGAGAAATACACTTACGTCAGTTCCCGGCTGATTAAAGGCGTCTTTCGGCTTGGTGGGGACGTGACCGCGTTGGTGCCTCCACTGGTCGTGGAGAGGCTGAAAGCGAAGACGGTGACTCCGAATAACGAGTGAATCCGGGAGAGTGAATCTCCAGAAATCGGACAACCAAGATTGAACATTCAAGAGCAGTTTGGTCAGATCGATATCTACGTCTTCGATCAGATCCTTCGCGGCAACATCGGTCCGGGGATGCGAATCCTTGATGCTGGGTGTGGCTACGGTCGGAATCTTGTGCATCTGCTGCGCGAGGGTTGCGAAGTCTTTGCACTCGATGCGGATCCGGAGGGTGTCAGTCATGTGCAGCAGCTCGCCGCGCTGCTCGCACCAGGCTTATCGTCGGAAAACTTCCAGGTGGGTCAGATCGAGCAGATGGCATTTCCCACAGACTTCGCCGACGTCGTGATCTGCAATTCTGTACTGCACTTTGCCCGATCTGAAGCCCATTTTCAGGCAATGCTGGCGGAGCTTTGGCGCGTCTTGCGTCCCGGCGGCATGCTGTTTATGCGGCTCGGCTCTCGTATTGGCATGGACTTCAAACGTGTCGGCGGCAACATCTACTCCATAGGCGACGGTTCGGAGTGGTATATGGTTGATGAGCGGATGCTGCTTGATTGTACGGATCGCCTGGACGCTGTAATGGTTGATCCCCTCAAGACGACCATAGTTCAGGATTATCGGTGTATGACGACCTGGGTACTCCGTAAGCGTCACTCTAGATGACAGCCTCAAAAGGGAGTACCGTTACCGACAGCCACGAAAGTAACCCAATCGTGCCATTCCCAAGTAATTGTTTGGCTGCAAGTCTTGAGAAGCGTGACTCGCGCCACCTTTGGAGTATCTATGCACCTTACCCGTTATTACCGTGCCGCCGGTCTAGGCGCGATGTCCCTTCTTGGAACTTGTCTTGTGCTTACCGGCTGTGGAAGCGGTATCTTCCCAGCCGTGTATTCGAATGCTTCAGCAATCACGGGTAACTGGCAGCTTAGCAGCACTGACCCCAGGGCGGCGCTGCTTCCGGCACTCTCCGGGCAGCTGACGGGGTCGAACGCTGCGGTGACTGGCACGGTGCATTCCAATTCGATCTCGGCGTGCATTGCTCCGACCACGGTCGTCGAGCTCAATGGGTTGGCCGGTGCGGATAACCTGATCACGCTAAGCGGGAAGCTCGCTGGTGGCACTTTGACCATCACGGGCACCCTCTCTGCGGATGGCAAGACCCTAAGCGGTGCTTCCTATAACGTAACGGGTGGAACCTGTGCCTTTTCGGCGGCGGTCCAGGCCATTGCGCAGTCCTACAGCCCACTCGTCGGCGATTATTCCGGCATATTCACAGATTTCAACGGCCACACACTCAACTTCAATGTTCAGCTTTCGCAGTCCTTGACTCCAGACGCAAATGGCAATTTCCCGCTTAGTGGCAGTTCTACATTGACCGACAACACCTGCTACACCGGTTTGATTAGCATTACCAATGCATTGGTGACAGGCGAAAGCTTCAGTTTTGATTACACTGACCCGAACCAGGGCAACAACACCGCGGTTGCCGGAACTTCATCCGTAGACGCGAGCACGTTGACCGTGACAGATTGGCAGCTTACCGGGCCCTGTAACACGACCCATGGAACAGGTGTCCTGACGCGCCAATAGAGGTTGCGCTCTGTCCTTGAGCAGCTTAGGCAACCATCAGCTTTATCTTGCTCGCCAAATCTGAAAGACTGTAGGCATGAGCACAGCGTCAGCAGTGAAGGTTTTGACGGACCGGATTAATCGGATTGAAGTTTCGGCCACAATGGCCATCACGGCAGCCGCCCTGAAGTTGAAAGCGGAAGGCGTAAGCCTCTCAGATTTTGGCGCAGGCGAGCCGCACTTCGCTACGCCGCGCCACATCAAGGACGCGGCCATCGATGCGATCGAAAAGAACTTCACCCGCTACACTGCCGTCGCCGGAATTCCCGAGGTGCGCAAGGCCATCGTTGATCGCCACGCCTGCGACTTCGGATCGAATTACACGCCCGAAGAGTGCGTATTCACGACTGGCGGAAAGTTGGCGCTCTTCAACGCCATCCAGGTGCTGGTCGATCACGGCGACGAGGTCATCCTTCCTGTGCCTTACTGGGTGTCGTTTAAGGACATCATTCAATACGCGGGGGGCATCGTGGTCCCAGTCGAGAGCCGCGAGGACGAGAACTTCCGCATCACGGCAAAGATGATCGAAGCGGCAATCACGCCGCGCACCAAGGCGATCATCCTGAATACGCCTTCGAACCCATCGGGCGCAGTCGTTTCGCCTGCTGATCTTGAAGCCATCGTACGTCTGGCCCATAAGCATGAGATCTACGTGCTACTCGATGAATGCTACGTCTACCTGAACTTCACTGGCGAGATCGTCAGCGGCGGGTCTTTCACGGACTGCAAAGAGCACATGGTGATCCTTGGCTCACTCTCAAAAACCTACGCAATGACCGGCTGGCGCGCCGGCTTCGCGCTCGGACCGAAGCAGATCATCGGCGCAATGAGCAAGCTGCAATCGCAGAGCACATCGAATGCCGCCAGCATGGTCCAGCGAGCGTCGATTGCGGCGGTGCATGGGTCTCAGGAGTGCGTCGGTGAGATGCGCGCTGACTACATCAAGCTGCGTGACCAGGTGCTTGCGGGCTTCAAGACAATCCCAGGGCTTACCTGTACCGTGCCTGAAGGTGCGTTCTATGTGTATCCCAACGTGAGCAAGTTTCTCGGCAAGGGCGGCGTAACGACTCCTGGCGATCTCGCCGCTAAACTGCTGAGCGAAGCCCATGTAGTTGTGGTTCCGGGCGAGGCCTTCGGCACCAGCGAGCACATTCGCCTGTCGTATGCCGTATCAAGCGACGTGATCGACGAAGGCGTGAAACGGATGCGTGAGTACTTCGCCAGCCTTGATTAATGCCGGGCTAGTGCTTAAGGGGTATCGCCACCAACCCGGGTTAGCTGTTTCTCTAAGAGGATTATGTCCGATCAAACGAAGACAGTAATGCCACGTTTTGCTCCAGTAATCCTTGCAGGCGGCAGCGGAACTCGCTTCTGGCCACGCAGCCGCCGTGCTCGCGCGAAGCAGGTGCTCGCGCTCGATGGCGACCAGACCATGATCCAGCAGACATTGACCCGGCTGCTTCCGCTGGCCGATGCGAAAGATGTCTGGGTGGTGACGAACAGCTTGCTCGATAAAACAATTTCGGGTCAGATGCCCTCTGTCGATCCGCTGCACATCTTGAGCGAACCAGCGGCGCGCAACACAGCACCGGCGTGCGCATTGGCCGCGTTCCTGCTCGAAACGCGCGAGCCAAATACCGTCATCGGCATCTTCCCTTCGGACCATGTCGTGAAAGACATGCCCCGTTTCGCAGAGGTGCTTCGTGTGGGCATCGACATTGCCGCAGGGGGCGAGGCCATTGTTGTCCTCGGTGTTCCGCCAACGCGTCCTGAGACGGGCTATGGCTACGTTGAGCAAGGCGCACTGGTCGCTGAAGCAGCGTCGGCTGATGGTACGAGTCCGGTGAAGGTGTTCCGCGTGAAGCGCTTCCGCGAAAAGCCCGACCGCCACACGGCAGAAAACTTTCTTGCCGCAGGAAACTTCGCATGGAACGGCGGTATTTTTCTTTGGAGCGCGCGCACACTGGCGAACGCCATCCGGGAGCATGCTCCGGATATGGCTCCTATGCTTGAGAAGATTGCTGTGGCACATGGCACGGCTGACTTCGAGAAGGTCTTCGCCGAAGAATACCCAAAGTGTGAAAACATCTCGATTGACTACGCTGTGCTCGAACGCCGTTCTATCAAGGGCGAGCAGAAGTCGGAGATCTATTGCTTGCCGGCAGACTTTGGCTGGAACGATCTGGGCTCGTGGGCCTCTCTACACGAGCACCTTGGCGAGGCTGAAGCAGATAACGTGATCGACGGTGCGACGACTGGCCTGGTGACCATTCAATCCACTGGCAACTACGTCTATGCTCCAGGCAAGATGGTGGCACTGCTTGGCGTCGATGACCTTGTAGTTGTCGAAACCGATGATGCCCTGCTTATTACTACTCGCGACCGCTCGCAGGATGTCAGCAAGATTGTTCGGGCCATCTATGAAGGCGGCCGCGAAGAGCTGATGTAAACCCGCTGTACGAACTTTGAAAAGGAACTCTGAATGGGTGTAGTCAAGTTTGGTACGGACGGCTGGCGCGGCATTATCGCTGATGATTTTACGTTTGAGAATGTGCGAGTCGCCTCGTCTGCGATTGCGCATTACGTTCTAAAGCAGGAGGACGCCACCAAGGGTGTCTGCATTGGTTACGACACTCGCTTCGGTTCGAAGTCTTTCGCGAAGGTAGTGGCCGAGGTACTTGCCGGCGCAGGCATTCCGGTTCAGCTTGCCAATGGCATTACACCTACACCGGCTCTTTCTTATGCCGTGCGTGAACGCGGCGCGGCAGGTGGAGTCATGATCACCTCCAGCCACAATCCCGCTGAGTGGAACGGCGTGAAGTATAAGGCCAGCTACGGCGGGTCGGGCAAGCCATCGATCATCTCGGCCATAGAAGGGTATCTCGATCAACCTCTGACTAAGGCAGCAACTCCCGCGAGGATTGAAGAAGTTGACTTCAACCCGGACTACATTGCGGCGATCACGAACTTCGTCGATCTCGCAGCGATCAAAGCGTCAGGACAGAAGTTTCTGATCGACTGCATGTACGGCGCAGGCCGCGGCGTCATAGCCGGCATCTTCACCAGGGCTGACATCCCGTTTGTCGAGATCCGCAGCGAGATCAACCCGTCATTTCCTGGCATTAATCCTGAACCAATATTGCCGCATATCAAAGCTTCGCAGCTCGCCGTGGTCGCGGAGAAGTGTGCCGCAGGGTTCATCACGGATGGCGATGCCGACCGCATTGGCGCGGTCGATGAACACGGCAACGTTGTCGACGCACACAAGATTTTTTCGATCCTGCTGAAGTGGCTGCTTGACCGGAAAGGCTGGCCAGGCGATGTCACGCGGGCCTTCAACACGACGAAGATGCTCGACCGGATCTCTGCGAAGTACGGGCGAACGCTGCATGAGCACGGCATCGGCTTCAAGTATGTCTGTGACCTCATGCTCGAGAAAGACATTCTGATTGGCGGTGAAGAGTCGGGCGGCGTGGGCATCAGCAAGCATTTGCCGGAGCGTGACGGCTTGTTGAATTCACTGCTGCTTGCCAACGTTATGGCGGACGAGAATAAGACCCTCGGCGAACTTGTTGCGGCACTGCAGGAGGAGTTCGGCGAGCATCAGTACGACCGCATCGACATGCACATCACCGAAGAGCTGAAGCAGTCCGCAATCGCGCGAGCGAAGGCTGGCGTGAGCGATATCGCAGGCATGAAGGTGCTTCGCATGGAGACGCTCGACGGCATCAAGTTCTTCCTGGAGAACCCGGCGTGCTCCGGCAGGAAGAATGCCGCTGAGACATGGCTGCTGTTGCGTGCCTCGGGCACGGAGCCCCTGCTGCGTGTCTATTGTGAGAGCTGCTCGGTTGAGTCGGTGGCACAGGTGCTGGCCGCGGCAAAGGCGTTCGTGCTCGCGGGAGCAAAGGCTTGAGCGCTCCGGTTTCTGGTGAAGAGTCCCTGGTTGGTCGTTCCGTGAAGGTCCAGACGAAGGGTCTGCTGTTTGATATGGACGGCGTGCTGATCAGCTCCATTGGATCCGTCATTCGCTGTTGGCGGCAGTGGGCAGAGATGTACAACATTCCGGGCTGGGAGAGCTACGAAATCCCGCACGGTACCCGCGCGATTGACATCATTCGACAGCTCCGCCCCGATCTCGATGAGGCTGGCGTCTACGAGGGGCTTCGCGTGATCGAAGATCTCGAGATTGTCGACACGGAAGATCTAAAGGTACTTCCCGGCGCACGCGAGTTGCTGACTTCCTTGCCACCGGAGCGATGGTCGATCGTCACCTCCGCAACCCGACGGCTGATGCTTGGAAGGCTGAAGGCGGCAGGGCTGCCGATTCCTGCTCGCATCATCGCAGGGGACGACGTCGTACACGGCAAACCACATCCGGAGCCGTACATGACCGGCGCAAAGCTACTCGGCTTCGATCCGGCAGATTGCATCGTGTTCGAAGACGCTCCGGCAGGCGTGGGCGCCGGGGTAGCTGCGGGCTGCCGCGTTCTTGGTGTGCTCGGGACGCATGAAGCTGATGACCTCAGGGCGTGTACGTGGATTGTGCCTTCGCTTACAGCGGTCAGCGCGCTGACAGTGGGCGATGGGCTTGAACTCGAACTGATGGCTGTCTGAAAGTCGGGCCGCCGAGGAACAATCGTGTGTAGGCTTTGTAAAACACTCTGTGATAGCTTCATCACACGACCTCGGCAACATTCGCAGATTCCTCACGGCTCGCACGATCATCCATGGCCTATCCACAGCCTCATTTGTTTCCAGCCCGGCTGACGCAAGTCCGGTGAACGCTCCTACCTTTGGAGAGTTTTGATGGCCGCCTTTGCTCCTGTTCTGACCGCCGACCCTTTTCAACAAATCACTGTTTCCGCACCTCAGGATACTGCAAGCTTTCCCCCGCTTGGGCCGCAACTGAAAGCCCTGATGGTCTGGCCACGCTTTCCGCCATCCTTTTGGGGCTTCGAGGGCGTGCTGGAGATGACGCCAGAAAAATCGGTGATGCCGCCGCTTGGCCTGATTACAGTGGCCGCGTTGTGCCCGTCGGCATGGACGATCCGGCTGCTGGACATGGCGTTTGAAGATCTCACGGATGAGGATCTGCTTTGGGCTGACCTGGTCATGGTGAGCTCCATGCACGCACAGAAGATCAACACACTCGATGTGTTGGCACGGGCGCGGGCGCTCGACCGACGGACGTTTATCGGCGGGCCGTGGGCGAGCAGCGAGCCGGAGTATCTGCTCGACAAGGCGGACCACGTGATGGTGGGCGAGGCGGAAGAGGCGTTCGCGGAGATCGCTGTCGCGCTCGAACGCGGGACAGCAAAGGCGCTTTATAAGATCGTAGACAAACCGGACATGTCCATAACGCCGGTCCCACGCTTCGACCTGCTGCAGCTGAAAAAGTACACGTCGATGTCGGTGCAGTTCTCGCGCGGCTGCCCATTCCAATGCGAGTTTTGCGACATCATCACGATCTATGGACGCAAACCGAGGGCGAAGCCTCCGGCAAAGCTCATTGCGGAACTGGACGCGCTACGGGCGTTGGGATGGCGGAATGAAGTTTTCATCGTGGACGACAACTTTATCGGGAACCAGAAGCTGGCTCTGGCGCTGACTCATGAGCTGACTGCATGGCAGGAACGCAATAACAGGGACATCGCGTTTTACACGGAGGCGTCGATTGATCTGGCTGACAAGCCGGAGCTCATGTCATCCATGGTCGATGCCAACTTTATGTATGTGTTCCTGGGTATCGAAACGCCGTCGGCGGAGGCGCTAAAAGGATCGTCCAAGTTCCAGAACCTGCGTGGCGACCTGGTAACGAATGTAAACAAAATTAGAGAAAGCGGGTTGTGGGTGCTGGGAGGGTTCATCGTCGGCTTCGATTCGGATGACGAGACGATCTTCGAACGGCAGCAGCAATTTATCGAGAAAACATCGATTACCTGGGCGATGGCAGGAGTTCTGCAGGCCCCGCCAACCACCGCGTTGTTCGACCGTATGAAGCGCGAAGGCCGGTTGATCGAGGATTCTGAAGCGACGACCAATTTCAGCCCGCCGAACTTCCGCACTGTGTTGCCGCTGCCTGTTTTGCTGCGTGGACTTAGTACCTTGTTGTCCGGCCTGTACACACCAGAGGCATACTTTGGGCGTGCGATGCGGTCAATTGAATCATGGCAGCCGCGGTCGCAGAGGCCGCCAGAGCCGCCAATGCTCTACAACCTGAAGGTTTTCGGAGCGTCGATGTGGCACCAGGGTGTTCTCTCGAACTACAAAGCTGCCTATTGGAAATTTCTATGGCTGCTCATTCGCAAGTGGAGTCGTCAGCCGGCAAAGCTGTGGCTTGGTTTTACAGTGCTTCTATCTGCAAATCACTTCTTGAAGTACGCAAAAGGGGTGACCGATATGCTGGATGAGCAGGTTGCGGAGTAGATTCCAGATGGAGATTGAGCTTTCAGAATCTATGGAGCGGTTCGTTCAGGAACAGGTTGTCGAAAGGGAGTACGACAGCGTAAGCGAGTACATCCGCGAACTGGTGCGACTTGATCAGAAGCGTCACGCCAGGGAACAGATGGAGCGGGCACTGCTGAGCCTCGTTGCCTCGGGTGACGACTAAAGGGGAGGCTGCGGGCACACAGGAGCAGACAGGAACAAGACTGCGCCGCAGAACGAGACACGGAACACGGAATCGTTTGAACTAGCCTTGCGACCCCGGGTGCTACTTGACGGAAACAGCGTTCAGCGGCTGCCACAGCTCGATTGGGTTTCCCTCCGGATCATGAAGGCGTGCAAAGCGGCCGTACGGATAGGCCGTAGGATCTACCTTCACTACGATGCCTGCTGCTCCTAGTTGCGCA
Source organism: Acidobacteriaceae bacterium (assembly GCA_903642265.1). Classification (GTDB taxonomy): domain Bacteria; phylum Acidobacteriota; class Terriglobia; order Terriglobales; family Acidobacteriaceae; genus Edaphobacter. The sequence continues at coordinate 15,806 of CAHJWN010000032.1, forward strand.
GCCATCTTCTCCAGATCCCCCACGCGGAAGTTGATCATCCACTGCTTGGTATCGTCGCCAAAGTAATGAGACTTTTCAGGAAATGGAGAAAAGCTTGTAGGTCCGGCCTGCTGATTCCAGACTGGGTCGCTGGAACTCTGGGGTGTTACAAAGACACCGAGGTGGTCCTGATACCACTGGGCGAGCGACTTGGGATCATGCGCCCGAAAGAACATGCCGCCGATGCCGGCGACCCTCTCCTTCGGCAGTGGGGTGGCGGCGGATGATTGCTCCGCGACCGCGAAGCATCCCGGCAGTAGGGCCGTTCCGGCAGCAGCGGTAAGAACTCCAAGTGCTTCGCGGCGTTGCATCTTCAGGGCGCCCTCCATAATGCACAAATTCTAAACTGTCCTTCACAGGAAGGGTCTGCCCTTCTGCATGGGATTCTCATCTTTAGTAGGGCAAGTCGAACGCAGACAACCTGCGAGGATGGCGAACCGGCCTTAGGGCAGCTATTCGAGCTAAGCTCGGGCGATCAATATTCGCTCAACGTGGCAGAGGTCCTCAAGTGTGTCGACGCCGATAGTGTCGAGTTCCGTCGGTGCGACGTGGAGGTTGAAGCCATTCTCGAGCAGGCGAAGTTGTTCAAGGCGCTCGGTAAGCTCCAGGTGCGAGGGTGCAAGGGCGGCAAAGCGGTTCAGTGCGGCTCTGCGATATGCGTAGAGGCCGATGTGCTTCCAGTAGTCCGCAATGCCGGTCGCATCGCGATCGTAGGGGATAGTGGCGCGTGAGAAGTAGAGGGCGCGCCCGTCAAGTGCGGTAACTACCTTGACTGCGTTCGGGTTCGTGATGTTTTCAGGAGTGCAGAGAACTCTGAGCGTGGTTACATCGACATGAGACTGTGCAAACGGGGCAAGCAGCGCGGTAATGTGGCCGGGGTTCAGCAGCGGCTCGTCGCCCTGGATGTTGACGTAGATCTCGGCATCGCGAAGCTGGGCCACTGCGTGGACGCGGTCTGTTCCGCTGGGGAGAGCGGGGCTAGTGAGCTCGACCGGCCAGTGGTTCTCTTTGCAAAGACAGACAATTTCATCGGCATCGGTGGCAACGACAATGTCATCGAGTTCCGGGCAGGCACGGGCGGCTTCGTAGACCCAGGCGAGCATCGGCTTGCCTGCGATCTCGCGGAGAACTTTGCGCGGCAGCCGGGTCGAGGCAAGACGAGCTGGGATTACACCGAGGGTGCGAATGGTGTGCATAGGCTAGTAGGGAATCAGTGAGAGTCTATGGTGGTCAAACCACATCTCAGATCGAGATATGGGGAACCGATTCTGTGGTCGCTGGCTTGCATTTACAAAATGTTGACGGCGCGGGCGGCTAGAAGGACGACGGTGGCAAATGAGATCAGCGCCTGGATCATCATCAGGACCTTGGCCCAGCGGGAAAGCACCGGGCAATCGGTGGGCGAAAAGGCGGTGCTGGTGTTGAACGCGATGAAGAGGTAGTCAATGAAGCCAGGGCTCCAGCACTGCTCGCCCATCTCGACACGCGCACTTTGATCGAGCGTCATCTGCGGAAAGAGGAAGGCGCCATCGGTGTGGACGCCCTGAAGGTCGCGAGCGTTCGGGCCACCGCCGTCGAGTCGCCAGTACCATGACGCGAAGACCAGGATGTTGGTGAGCCATAGAGCGGCGGCAGAGCGGAGGAGATCCAGAGGCGACTGCTTATGCGATGGAAGCGCGGCGACGAGCCGGTAGAGCGACCACGCCATGTCGAGCGTGATGACCGACGTGAGGATGTAGCCAAAGATCTGGTTGACTTTATGAAGCTTTCTGCGCAGGGTCACTACCGTGGGCACGAGGAATATTCCGACTACAAGCAGCAGAAGCCATGCGGGGCCCAGTGAGAGGCCTTCCGGCAATGCAAGCCTAAGGCCGCCTACGGCCAGGACCGCCACGATGGCTGGCCAGCGCGGTTCCGGATCTTTCTTGCCAGAGGAACTCATGGCGTCGCCAACTGCCTGCGTCGCCGATTGGGCCATCTCGCGAGCGGTTCGATTAGGGGCGGCGGCAGGTTCAGTCGGTGTCTGAGGCATGATGATGCTTTTATGATGCCTACGTGTCGGCGATGGAGCAAGCGTCGTTTACCCGATGGGGGGATTGAAGTATCATCAGAGATGGCCGCAATGGGATTTGGTTCCATGCGATTTGTCGAGGCGATATCGGCCTGGCGATGCGGTCTCTCTTCTTCTACAGCACCGTGGCGGTGTAGCTCAGATGGTTAGAGCGACGGACTCATAACCCGTAGGTCGGCAGTTCGATTCTGCCCACCGCCACCAACTTCGTCTCAAGTGCTTCGACATGGATAGGCATTGCCATAGACTCAGGGCATGCCTCCAAGCAAACGCAGAGCTCCCGTCTGGTTGATGGGCCTATCGAACGCTACTTTTGGCCTGGTGGGCGGATTCATCGTGCTGCCATTGCCGCAGATGCTGGCCTCTGAAGGTCTTGGAGCGGCGAAGATTGCGGCTGTAAGTGCGGCCTGCCTTTCGCCGGGATTCTGGGTATTTCTATTCGGACCGCTGCTTGACCTGAGATTCAGCCGGCGCTTCTACGCCACACTTTTTGCCATGCTCTCAGGGTTGGGACTCGCACTTGCGGTGGCGCTGAAGGCAAATCTACTGGTGCTCGAGGTCTCGGTGATGATTTCCTATGCTGCGGCTGTCCTGAACTCGAATGCGCTGGGCGGATGGCTGGGCGCGATCCTGCCCCAGGTCGCTGAAGAGGATCGGGACCGGCCCAATCACGAGGCTGTGCGGCTCGGCGCATGGACGCAGGTAGGGAGCTTTATCGGCGGAGGAACCATTGCGCTGCTGACGGGCGAGTTTCTGCGGGTGTTTCCGCTACGGATGGCGGCGGTGTTGATCGGACTGCTGGTCATGTTGCCTGCAGCGGTCTTTCCATGGATTCCACTGCCGGTCGAAGGTATCGATGGCGCACGGCGGCGGACCGCAGTCGAGAGTTTTGGAGAGCTGTTTCAGGACCTGCGGCAACTTCTAAAACGTGGAGAGGTCTGGTGGGTCATGGCGCTCTTCATTGCGCCGACAGGGTCATTTGCGTTGACCAATCAATTGGGCGGGGTCGCCCGCGACTTCCACGCGTCGGACGCGTTTGTGAGCCGAATGGGCGGAGTTGTGCTGTCGTTTGCGGGAGCGACGGTGTGCCTGCTGCTGCCGGTCTTCGCGCGGTGGATCAAACCCCTGCCGCTTTACCTTGCGATCGGCACGACGGGCAGCCTGTTCACGCTGGCTTTGCTGCTGCTGCCGCGAACTCCGGCGGCGTTTGCCGTCGCGTTTATGGCGGAAAACGTCGTCCAGGCATTAAGTTTTACGGCAGCGGTGGCGATTTGCCTGTCGACGATTGGAAGCGGCAATCCGCTGGCGGCGACGCAGTTCACCTTGCTGACCTCGGCAACGGTGTTGCCCATTCTGTACATGGGCGTGCTCGATGGAAGAGCGTATACCGGGCTGCGCGGTGTAAGCGGGCTCAGCGGAATGTACCTGTGGGACGGGTGCCTGAGCCTGGCAAGCTGCGTGGTGATGGGTTATGCGATGTGGCGGTGGCGAGGCAGGGCTGGTCTGGAAAGCAACGCGCAATTCCTGCGGGCGCCTGCGAAAGTGCTCTAGAAAGCGAAATTGCTTTAGAATACGTCTAACCGCAATGCAAGTTCGGTAGATGTGAACAGGACAGCAGACTGGCCGAGGTCGTCTGCAAAGCTGGATTTGGAGACTGCGACCTATGCCTAAGATTTCAAAGATGCTGCTGCTGGCCGCCTCGGCTGTTCTGGTCCTGACGATATTCATGGGTGTGAATGCGAGCGGGGTGAGCGCGGCCTCCGATACGCAGGAGGGTGCGTATAGCCAGATCAATGTGTACCGCGAGGTGCTCGGGCATATTCAGAACGATTACGTTGAAGAGCCTAATCTCGCGTCCGTAACCAATGGAGCACTGCGCGGGTTGTTGGAGTCGCTTGATGCGGACTCGAGCTACCTGTCGCCTGACGATTACAAGCTCTACAAGTTGGATATGGCGAAGAGCGCGAAGGCGCAGGTTGGGATCAACGTCTCGAAGCGCTTCGGCTACGCCAATGTGGTGTCGGTAGTGCCGGGCAGCCCGGCGGAGAAGGGGAGCCTGGTCGATGGCGACATCATCGAGGCCATTGATGGACACGACACCCGTGACATTCCGCTGGCGATGATCCAGAAGATGCTTGAAGGACAGCCGGGAACCGAGGTTGCCGTTTCAGTAGTGCGGCAGCGGAAACCGGAACCAGAGAAGATTGAGCTGACCCGGTCAATCACAGTGCAGCCGGCAGTGCAGGACGCCATGTACGACGGTTTCAGCATTCTGTACTTGAAGCCGGGGATTCTCGATCATGAGCATGTGCAGCAGATTGAATCGAAGCTTAAAGGCATGAAGAGCGCCGGGAACAAGAAGGTGCTGCTCGATCTGCGGGACGTCTCGGCGGGCGACATGGCAGAAGCGACGCGGCTGGCGAACTTTTTGCTGAAGTCTGGAACGATCGGCAGTTTGGAAGGGCAGCAGGTTGCGAAAGTTACGTTTACAGCTGATCCTTCAAAGGTGATTGTCCCGGCAGCACCTGCGGTTGTGCTTGTAAACCATGGAACGGCGGGGCCAGCGGAGCTGGTGGCTGCGGCGCTGCTCGAGAACAAGCGCGCAGATCTGGTGGGCGAAAAGACGTTTGGCGAAGGTACACAGCAGAAAACGTTCGAGCTGCCGGATGGTGCCGCACTCATCCTTTCGGTGGCTAAATACGAGACGCCTTCGGGCAAGAAGCTGCAGGATGATGGTGTGACGCCGGGAGTGCTGGTGGCTTCAGCGACGGTAGAGCCTGGTGGAGATTCAGAGGATGCTGCAGGGCAGCCAATCGTCGGATCGACACCAGCACCTGTAGCACCGGCCAAGCCGGTGGTAGCTGTGGATGAGCAATTGACGAAGGCGTTGGACCTGCTGAAAGCCAAAACGGCCTAGGATCCAGACCACTCGGCCTCGCAATGGGCACACTTCGACTCTCGCTCCGGACATGTTCAGAGACAGGCGGCAGCGCATGGCGTCGTGCTAGCCTGAAAGAGCCGTGCAGAGCTTCGAACACTATTCTGGCGATGAAGGAACCGGAGCAACTATGGCGCCGGAGTCTGTCGTTGCCTCGAACCGGTCAAGGTCAAACGAGACCGCTGATCGGAACGTCCAGCCTGATCCTTCAGGCTCGGAAGAGCCGCCCAGTAAGCATCGGGTGGCAAGGATTACCTTTTTTCTTCTGCTTGGCGTATCAGCTGTTTTTGGCGCAATGTGCGGGCTGATGCTGGTGTACTCGGTTGACCTGCCGCAGATGGATGATCTGGTGCGGTATCGGCCAAGCACGACAAGCACGCTCTACGACATCCACGGTAAGGCATTTGGGACTTTTGCGTTGGAGCGGCGGGTGGTGGTGCCGTATTCCGAGCTGCCCTCAAACCTGCGGAACGCCATTATCTCAATCGAGGACAAGAGCTTCGAGAAGAACTGGGGAGTGAATCTACTTCGCGCGGTAGGTGCGGCGTATCGCGATTTGCATTCGAAAGGGCGGGCGCAGGGGGCGTCGACGCTGACGATGCAGCTGGCGAGGAATCTTTTTCTTTCGTCCGAAAAGACCTACGGGCGGAAGCTCCAGGAGGTAGTGCTGTCGGTGCAGATTGAACGGCGGTTTACCAAAGAGCAGATCTTTGCTCTTTATGCAAACCAGATCTACCTGGGCCATGGAACGTACGGGTTCGAGGCAGGGAGCGAGTTTTACTTTAGCAAGCATGTCAAGGACCTGACGCTGCCGGAGGCGGCGCTGCTCGCGGCGCTGCCGAAAGGGCCCGAGGCGTATTCGCCAATTAGGAATCCCGAGAAGGCGCTGAAGCGGCGCAACCTTGTTCTAAGCGAGATGCAGCATGACGGGAAGCTTACGGCGGCTGAGGCGCAGGCGGCTGAGGCGGCTCCGCTGGGGCTGAGGATTGAGGCACCCGCGAACTCGATTGCGCCGTACTTTGTCGAAGAGGTGAGGCGGCAGTTAGAGAAACAATATGGCGTCGAGGAGGTGCACGGCGCGGGGTTGCGGGTGGATACGACAATCGATCTCGACCTGCAGGCAGTAGCGAATAAGGCAGTGCTGGACGGCACGGCAACATATGAGCGCCGTCGGGGGTGGCAGGGAGATTTGCAGAATGTGGTGCTGGCAGGGCTTGATGCGGACCTTTATCGGCATCCCGATTGGACGCAGCCAGTGGTGGAAGGCAGCTATCTTCATGCCCTGGTACAGGAAGTTGCGGCCGATCATGTCGGTGTAAAGATCGGCGTGAAGCGGGCGGTGCTGAAGCAGGCGGACTGGCGGTGGACGCAGTTTCCTTCGGCAGACACCTTTCTGAAGACGGGCGATCTGATCTATGTCAAGGTGGACAAGCTGCTGCCGGACGGGACCGTTCATGCGCTTCTGGAGCAGGATTCCGGTGCGCAGGCATCGATGATGGCGATGGATAATTCGAACGGCGAGGTGCTGGCAATGGTGGGCGGCAGGGACTTCGCTATCTCGCAGTACAACCGGGCGACGCAGGCGCAGCGACAGGTCGGATCGTCGTTCAAGCCGTATGTCTATACGACAGCGGTGGAGGATGGCGCAAAGCCGTTCGACATCATTACAGACGTGCCGACATCGTTCCCGACGCCGGGTGGATGGTATACGCCCCACAATTACGAGGGCGACTACAAGGGTGCGATGACGCTGCTAAGTGCGTTTGCGGAGTCGCGCAATATTCCGGCGCTGAAACTCGCGCACAAGGAAGGGATCACAAAGGTGATCGAGACGGCGCACCGCTTCGGCATCACGAGCAACATCCCGGCGTTTCTGCCGGTGGCGATCGGGTCGGCGGACATCACGTTGGCTGAGCAGGTGGGGGCTTACAGCGTATTTCCAAACGATGGGATAAGGATCGAGCCGCACTACATACGGCGGGTGACGGAGGCGGATGGAACGCCGCTGCGTGAGATTACTCCAGAGGTCAGGGAGGTCATTTCCGTCGATACTGCGAGAACAATGATGACGCTGCTGAAGGCGGTGGTGACGCAGGGAACAGGTGGCGCGGCGTCGCAACTCCATCATCCGCTGGGCGGGAAGACGGGAACGACGAACGACTATACGGATGCGTGGTTTGTAGGATTCTCCCCGGGTGTGACGTGCGGAACATGGATCGGATTCGACAATCGGCAGTCGCTGGGTGAGAAAGAAACCGGAGCAAAGGCGGCATTGCCGATGTGGATGGACTTTATGCGGGCGGCCATTGCTACAAGGCCGAACGAAACGTTTGCTACGCAGGGGGCTCCTAAGCGGCAGCTCGATGTGGCTGCGCCAAATGCTGCGCCCTCCTCTCCGGAGGATCAGCCGGGCGCGGGAGCGGAGGATGAGGATGTGCCGGTCCCTGCTCCTGCGTCGAGCGCGCCTGGCGACGGGATGCCCCAGGATGCTCCTTCAGCTCCGGCCACCCCACCGGCGACGTCGCCGACAGGGTCGCTGCCGGTGCGACCGGGGATGGTCGGGCCGGCGAAGCAGGATGGAACAGGAAAGCCGGGGGCGTGAGGACCCGTCGGGCGGGCCTACAACCCTTTTGGTTTAGGCGTGCGGGATGTCAAAAGGTCCAAAGCCGGACAATGTGAGCTTTCGCTCGATCCTTCGCTCGATCCTTCGCTTCGTTCAGGATGGCTGCGAGTGCAGCAAGGCGTTCATTTTCAGAGAGCTAGCGGGTGAGCTTGCAAAGGGTGAAGTAGCGTCTGGCGCGGGTGACGTCTAGGCCGATCTGGGCGCGAAGGGCTTCGGGATTCGGCCAGCGGATCTCGGGGCGAAGCCGTTTCAGGAAGGTGAGTCGGATTGGGGTGGATTCGTCGAGCACAATCGGGTGGAAGTTGAGCAGGTGAGATTCAACGGTAAAGGAGTCGGCGCCGAAAGTAGGCCGATTGCCTATGTTAGTGACGGCCTCGAAGATCTCTTGATTGATGACCATGGTGGTGATGTAGACGCCGTTAGCTGGGAGGAGTTCGGCGTAGGGGGCCAGGTTAATAGTAGGAACTGTGTACTTTGAACCGTAACCGCGGCCAGGGGCAGGTGTACTAAGGATGGTGAACGGAGCGCCGAGGAGAGCGCGGGCGTGGCTCACCTCTCCAGCGCCAATGAGGGCTCGGATCCGGCTGGAAGAAACGGGTGCTCCGCGGAAGTTCTGGGGGAAGTAAGTCTTTACAGCGAAACCGAGCTCCATGCCGAGCTGTGCCAGGCTGTCGATGCCGGCCTGGGCGTTGTGGCCAAAGCGAAAGTCTTCTCCTTCGTGGACTTCGATAACGTGCGCTCCATCGCGGAGGATCCTGACGGCAAAATCGCGTGCGGTCCACTTGGAGAATGCTGGGTCGAATGGAAGGACGAGCGTGGCATCGATGCCGGTAGCGGCGAGGAGGGCGAGCTTTTCTTCAAGCGGGGTGATAAGAGCAAGCGTAGAGGTTTCCGGGCGAAGAACACGGGCGGGATGGGGGTCGAGGGTGATGGCCAGGGAGGTGGCAGACAGTTCCTTCGCTCGGGCGATGACTTCGGCCATGACCCATTGGTGTCCGCGGTGGACGCCGTCGAAGTTGCCGATGGTGGCGACAGTAGGGCCGAAGACTCCGGGGAGCTCGGAAAGGGCGCGGTAGATCTTCACGCGGTGGCCTCGCCTAGGTCGGTGGTAAACCTCTTCAGCGCATTTGTAGCGCGAACAGGGCGCAGAGCTTTGATCTGAGAGGCCAGGAAGAACACGGTCATGCGGGTACTTCCGGGGTGAGGTCGAAGCTGAGTTTCAGGCCGTCGTAGGCCAGGCGAACATGCGGCGGGAGCATGGCGTTCGTCGCGGAATGGTCCAAATCATGGCTCATATGAGTAAAGAAGGCGCGCTTGGGTTTCAGCTGCTCGACGAGCTTGAGCGAGTTCTCGACATTCGAGTGGGTGGGGTGAGGTGCGTGGCGTAGAGCGTCGAGGACGAGAATGTCTAGATTCTGGAGCAGGGCGACGCTGTCTTCGGGAAGTGAGCTCATATCGGTGAGGTAGGCGGCGGAGCCGAAGCGATAGCCGCTAATGGAGAGCTTGCCGTGGTTGACGGGGACGCGGCGGAAGGTGGCCCCGAAGAGCTCGATTTCTTCATTGGGAGACTGGAACCGGTGGAGGTGAACGCGGGCGATCGTGGTGCCGCGTGTCGCTGGCCTGAAGGTGTAGTCGAAGACGCGCTCGACGGCATCGGCGGTGAGGTCGTCTGCAAATAGAGGCAACGGCTCTGGCAAGTGAAAGGTGAGAGGGCGGAGGTCATCAAGGCCGAGGATGTGGTCGGCATGGGGGTGGGTGTAGAAGACGGCATCGATGCGGCGGATGTTCTCGCGTATGGCCTGGTGGTGGAAGTCCGGGCCGGTGTCGATGAGGACGCCGTGCGGCTGTGAACTGCTGCCCCAAGTGACGAGTACAGAGGGGCGGGTGCGGCGATTTCGCGGATCGCCGACAGGTGCAGGTGTGACGGCAGAGCGACAGACGGCGCAGTCGCAGCCAAGCGTGGGGATGCCCATCGAGGTGCCGCTACCGAGGAAGGTTAGAGTAGCCATAGATCAGCGAAGGTATCGAGAACAGGGGTGTAGTGGGCTTTCGCGGGATCCTTTGCCGCGCTCAGGATAAGGGCAAGAACTGGAGTATGAACCCATCACGACAAGTGTGGACTTTGCTGTGCAACAGGCAGTGCTGGCTTAGCGGACGATACTGGGGCCGGACGGGCCTCCGAAGCCGGGCAGTGGTTGCTTGGCGGCAGCGGAGCGGGCCAGGGCCTGAGTAACATCAAGGAACGCTAGGCGCAGTTCAAAGAGAGCGCTGTCGATGAGCGTTTGCTCAGGAGTAGTGAGATTGCTGGTGGTCTTTTCAGCGATCACGGTAAGCATGTCGATGCTCTGTTTTGCTCCAATAAGGTCGAGCTGGGGCTTTTGACCTTCTGGCTGGCCGCCTCCAAGCTGCATGATGGAGGTCATGTAAACAGACTGAACAAGGCGCTCGAAGGACATGGCTGGTGGGTGCTCCATGCCGGGGTTGGCGGCGCGAATTGCGGTGTCTAGGCGCTCCGCGGTAGCTTCAAAGGCGACTCGGGATTGCTCCATCTGCTCGACGGTCGGGGGCGGGGGTGCGTTAGGGTCCTCGTACTCGTCGATCGGTATGCCTGATGCGGACGAGCCGAGAGCGTCGTCGGCGCCGGCAAAATCTTGCCCGTCGGCCTGGTCCTCGGCTGCGTCGTGAATTGAGGTGTGGCGGTCGGCTGCCGAGCTTTGGGGAATGACCTTGGCGCTCGATCCAAAGATTTCCTCAGATGGGGGCGGTACCGTGGGACGGACTTTTTCGGGTGAGGGATCGGCGTCCGGGCGGGGCTCGCCGTCGAGGGTGAACTTGCGACGGTCGGTGACAACGAAGGGCTTGTTCTGCTCAGGCATTCTGTTCTCTTTCTACGGGCTTGTTACTTTCGAACACCAACGACGCTGGTTTCGCAATTTACGTTTCTACGTCGATCGACAAAATATCGAATACCCAGGCTTTATACGTGGTACGCCGAGGGCACCAGACAACGGTTAGATGTTGCTGAAGGGCGTTGCGATTGGTGTGGCTGTGCCGCCGGGGTAGCTGACGGTGCTTTCGCGAGTTTTCGAGAGTTCGAGAGCTTCGCGACGGATATATCCGAGTGCGAGGTGAATGGGGCCAGACGCGAACGGGATTGTGGCTAGTGTGGTGAGCTCGCCAACCGCTTTGCCTTCGAAGTTCAAAATCGTTCCGGAAACCGGCAGGTCACCTGTGAGCTGGAAAGCCTGAAAGGTGCGGTGAACGTTGCCGCGTGAGCGGATGCGCTCGACGATCTCCTGGCCAAGGTAGCAGCCTTTGGCAAAGTGCAGGGCGCGAGACTGGTCTCCACCGGGCGCAGTCTCCTGCGGAAGTTCTTTGTCGCGAATGTCAGTTCCGTAAAGGGGCGTGCCTTCCAGGATGCGGAGGTGGGTGAGAGCATCGGCGTCCACTAAGGTCGCGCCTGCAGTAGTGATGGCCTCGGTGAGTTGCGCGACCGTTGCGGGATCCTCGGCCCACAGTTCATACCGGGAGACAAGCGGGCTGTAGGCATGGAGAACGGAGATTTTGCGGCCGCGCCAGTTGACTGCGGCAAAGTTCAGGGGTGGCAGATCTTCGACCGCGATTCCGACGGCGGCCAGGGTCGACGCGGCTTTAGGGCCCGCAATGAGGATGCCGAAGCTGGGGTGCTCGGTGAGCTCGACATTGTCCATGATGATAAAGCGATCAAGGAGATCGATCAGGGATGGAACGCGAGCTCGTGCCGTGCCGAGCAGGACGCTGTCTTCGAGTGCGAGAGCTACGGCGTCGCCCTGGATGCGGCCCTGTGCGGAAAGAAAGAAGTTGTAGTTGCTCTCGCCGGATTTGAGCTGCTGGATAGAGTTCGTCGTCATGCCGTTGAGCCAGCGGACGCGGTCTTCGCCGGTGACGCGGATCCAGCCGATGTCCGGCAGCAGTGCGACGCCGGCATGCTCCAGCAGGGCAGTAAGCTGGAGTTCAGCGGATGAAGGTGCTGTTACTTCAGGCAAGGTCATGATGCTCATAAGCGGCGTACGCGAACTGCTCTGCGTACACTGATTATAGCGAGTTAGCCGGATGACTGATGGGGGCGTATGGCAGGTTTGAAGTGCGGCATTGGGTTGGCCGCAGTACTTGTGGTGGTGGTTGGCGTAGGTAGTTCGCAGAGTTCGGGGCTACAGGAAAGCGTACCCCGGCGGCTTAGGCCGCAAGGCGTGTACGGCGCATATGGCACGTCCGAGGCCAAACCCATAAGCAAGACCGACCGTGTAACGATCAGTGACGCTGCGAGCCTGATTGAAGCTGCGCCCTCAGAGAAAGAAAAGTCAGCGGATGAAACAAAGCCTGAGACCCGGATTACGAAAGAGCAGGCGAAAGAGCTGTTCAAGAGCGTCGACGACATTCTGGCGTTTGCGAGCACAGATTCCAAGCTGCCAGTCGAGCACAGCGTAAAGCGGACGTTGATCTCGCGCGAAGCAGTGAACAAGTTTTTGCGGCAGAAGTTCGATGAAGATGAGAGCACAAAGCGACTGGAACGTTCGGAACTGGTGTTGAAGAAGTTTGGTTTGCTGGATAAAGACTTTCATCTGCAGCCGTTCTTGATCTCGCTGCTCACGGAACAAATTGCGGGTTTCTACGACGATAAAACGAAGACGGTCAACCTGCTGGACTGGATTGAGCCGGACCAGCAGAAGGGTGTGCTGGCGCATGAGTTGACGCACGCGTTACAGGACCAGAAGGTGGACCTGTCAAAGTGGTCGGATATGGAAGTAAAAGGCGTGGCGATGAACTCGCGTGAGGACACGGCTCATATCCAGGTGGACGAAGCAGACACCGCGCGTGAGGCGGTCACGGAAGGCCAGGCGATGGCGGTGTTCGTCGATTACGGCTTGAAGGACACGGGCAAGACAATGGCTGATGCCCCGAATATGACCGACAAGCTGAAGGAGATGACGTCGGACACGAGCGGGTCGCCGATCATGGCGCGGGCACCGCTGCTGCTGCAAAAGTCGTTATTGTTTCCCTACAGCGATGGGCTGGCATTTGAGTACAGCGTGGTGATGAAAGCGGGCAGGGACGCCGCCTTTGCAGGGGTGCTGGCGAGGCCGCCGTCGTCGAGCTTTGAGATCATTCATCCGGATGCATATCTGAAGCACGATCCGGTGCCGGTGTTGCGGCTGCCGGACATTCATCCGCTGATCGATGCAGAGTATGCACCGTACGATGTGGGCGTTATGGGCGAGCTCGATGTGCGAATACTGGCAGAACTGTTCGGAGGGCCGCAGATTGCGACGGCATTGTCACCGGCCTGGAGGGGCGGAATCTACTACGCGGGACAGCGAAAGAGTGCGACGACGGCAGCGCAGAAGGAGTCAACAGCTTCGCTGGGCCTGATCTATTACTCGAAGTGGGAGAACGAAGATTCGGCGAGTTCGTTTATGCACGTTTACTCGGGGCAGCTGGCGCGCAAGTATTCGGGACTGAAGCGGCGTGAGAAGGATGAGATCGGCGATAGCGAAGAGGTGTATTCGACGACCGAGGGCGATGTGCTGTTGTCGATCCATGACGATGCCGTGTTCGTGGCAGAGGGGTTCGATGTAGCGCTGGCAAGGAAGCTCAGGGACAGGATTGCGGAGGTGCAGTCGAGTGGGCCTTTGCAGGTTGCAACCGGTCGCCTGAACGACGAGTCCGGAAGTCCAGCCATGTCGCTGGTGCATTTGATGAGCGACTGTGGCGTGGTCAAGGCAGCGTTGAGTGCAAGTTATATTCATTGATGGGTTCGAAGGAGCAAGGCATTGCAGAAGGTAGAGATCGGGATCATCGGCGGCAGCGGGCTGTATGCAATGCCAGGGCTTGAGCATGTTCATGAAGAGCGCGTGGAGACGCCGTTTGGTCCGCCCTCGGACGCGTTTGTGCTGGGTGAGCTGGATGGCAAGAGTGTTGCATTTCTGGCTCGGCATGGACGTGGGCACACCATTCTCCCGAGCGAGTTGAACTTTCGCGCAAACATCTTTGCGATGAAGAAGCTGGGCGTGGAGCGCATACTCTCAGTGTCGGCTGTGGGGTCTCTGAAGGAAGAACATAAGCCGACCGACTTTGTCATTCCGGACCAGTTTATCGACCGTACGTTTGCGCGGTTGGGAACGTTTTTCGGAGACGGGATCGTGGGCCATGTGGCGTTTGGCGACCCGGTGTGTGCGACGGTGCGGAGCGTGTTCGAGAGGGCATGTGCCGAAGTCGGTGTCGTCGGCAAGAACGGCGGGACTTACGTGTGCATGGAAGGGCCGCAGTTCTCGACACGGGCTGAGTCGAACTTGTATCGCAGTTGGGGGGCGGATGTGATTGGCATGACCAACCTCCAGGAGGCGAAGCTGGCCCGCGAAGCGGAGATTTGTTATGCGACCCTGGCGATGGTTACCGACTACGATTGCTGGCGTGAAGGTCACGATGATGTGACCGTCGACCAGGTGGTCGCGGTGCTGCACCAGAATGCCGATAACGGGACGAAGGTGGTAAGGGCAGCGATTGCCGCAATGCCAGCTGAACGGAAGTGCGCGTGTGCGGATGCTTTGAAGTATGCGATCTTGACCAATAAGAAGCTAATTCCGGAAGATGTGAAGAAGCGGCTTTCGTTGTTGATCGGGAAGTATTTGTAAGGGTTGGTTCCGCAGCTTCGCTGAAAAGGCTCAGAGGGTCGTGGCGATCGAGGATCGCACGGGTTCCTCGCTTCGCTCCCTCACCTGGACAGGATCACGGCAAGAGTGGTACCTGGGGTGAGAGGTACAAAGTACAAACGCAGATCCCTTCTGGGATCCACAGACTAAGTGCACGGAAGTTGGAGACTCATGTCGATTTTGGTAGTTGGTTCAGTGGCGTTCGATTCAATCGAAACGCCCAGTGGCAAGGTAGATCACATCCTCGGTGGTGCGGCAACGCACTTCTCCCTGGCAGCGAGCTACTTTACGGATGTGCGCGTGATTGCCGTGGTTGGTGAGGATTTCACGGCGGAGCACGAGGCGATCTTCGGAAAGCGTGGGATCGATACGGACGGGATCGAGCATGCGCCGGGACTCTCGTTTCATTGGACAGGCGCGTACTCGGGGAGCTTGAACGAGGCGAAGACGCTGGGCACGGACTTGAATGTGTTTGCGGCATTTGAGCCGAAGATTCCGGAACAGTATCTTGACAGCGAATACTTGTTCCTGGCGAACATCGACCCGGTGTTGCAGTCGAGAGTACGGGCGCAGATGCCAAAGGTGAAGTTGGTGTGCGGCGACACGATGAACTACTGGATTGCGGACCATCGCGAGAACCTGTTGAAGGTGCTGCACGATCTCGACGTGCTGCTGGTAAACGATGGCGAGACGCGGATGATCGCGGGCGAGACCAACATGGTGAAGGCGGCAGACGCCGTAATGGCGATGGGGCCGAAAGCAATCGTAGTGAAGCACGGCGAGTATGGCGCGACAGGGTTCTTCAGTGATCGGGTGTTTGAGGGTGCAATGAGCCGGCCGTTCAGGGCGCCGGCGCTGCCGCTGGCGGAGGTGGTCGATCCTACCGGGGCGGGGGATTCGTTTGCCGGCGGATTCTATGGGTATATCGCTTCGCAGCCGGAATTGACGCCAGCGGTGTTTCGGACGGCGATGTTTTATGGCGGCGTGATGGGATCGTTCGCAGTCGAGCGGTTTGGGACCGAGCGGCTTCAGGCGGTGACGAGCGAGGAGATCAACACGCGCTTCGAACTGTTTCGGGAGATCTCTCATCTCGAAGGTGCAAGGGATTGAGCTCGGTCCGGCGCGGACGTGGAAGCATTCGGCAGGGCTTAATTGCGGCTGCGTCTGAATCGGCGATTCTCAATCCGGATGCAATAACAGCGGCGACGCGACAGGAGACGGTGCCGATCGCGTTGTTCGCGGTGGTGCTGGGATTTGTGGCGCTGCTGGTGTGCTTCACGCGCGGATACGTGCTGCTTTATGGCGATGCGGTGGCGCATCTTGGGATTGCGCGTCGAATACTCGATTCGCGCAATCCCGGCTTGTCGCAGCTTGGCGGGGTGTGGCTGCCGCTGCCGCACCTGCTGATCATGCCGTTCGTGCAGAAGATGCTGTGGTGGCAGACTGGGCTTGCGGGCGCATGGCCATCGCTGCTGTGTTACGTCGTTGGAGCGGCAGGGTTCTATCGGCTGGCGCGACGGATGATGGTGCCGCGATGGGCGTTCGTGGCGACGGCGTTCTACCTGCTGAATCCGAACCTCCTGTATCTGGCTACAACGGCAATGACGGAGCCGCTGTTCCTGGCGATTCTGGTGTGGATGACACTTCTAACGGTGGAATGTGTCGATGCGATTCAGGCACTGGAAACTCATGTCAACCAGAAGAGACCCAGGTCTCAGAAGCGAGACCTGGGGCACGCAGATCTTCAAATGAAGGCGATTGGCCGAAAGCTGATCGTGATCTCGATCGTGATCTTCGCCGCGGTAATGACGCGGTACGACGGGTGGATTGCGGGAGCGGCCGTCTGGTGCGTGCTGGCGTGGCAGGTGATGCGAACCAGGGGGTTGTTCGCGAAGATCGTGCCGGAGTTTGTACTGTTCACCCTGATCACGGTGACGGGGCCGCTGCTGTGGCTCTGGTACAACCAGCATTTTATGGGCGATCCGCTCGACTTCATGCGTGGACCGTATTCGGCGGCGGCGATTGAGAAGAAGACGGCGCCCCTGGGAGCAAAGCACTACCGCGGCTGGCACAACATAGGCTGGTCGCTGCTGTTTTATACACGTACGGCGCAGGTGGATGCGGCGGCTTGGGAGACAGGATTTGCGGTGATGGCGGCGGCGTCATGGGGGCTGTGGCTAACGCTTCGACGCGGCTTCCAAGTCCCGCAGTTTTCATCGGCGCAAAGAGCGGCGATTCTGTTGTGGATGCCAATTCCGTTCTATATGTACTCGGTGTCGTATGGGTCGGTGCCGATCTTTATTCCGCAGCTGTATCCGCACGCGTTTTACAACTCGCGGTATGGGATGGAGATGTTGCCGGGGCTGGTGCTGTTCACATTCATCACGGTGGCGTGGCTGGAGCGAACGTGGACGGCGACACGGCCACTGCTGGTAAAGTTGCTGCCAAGAATTATGCTGGGCGTGGCGGCGCTGAACTCGGTAGCAATGATGTACTTTGTGCCTCTGGTGCTGAAGGAAGGCATAGTGAATGCGGCGACGCGGATGCCGTTCGAGTCGTCGATTGCGCGGCAGCTGGAATCGTTCCCACAGGGTGTGCCGATATTGATGCATAACTCTGATCACATTGGAGCGATACAGCAATCAGGAATCCCGCTGAAGCAGATGCTGAGCGAGAACGACTATGACAGCTGGAAGGCGGCGCTCAGTGATCCCGCTGTTAAGGCAGGGTACGTCGTGGCGATTGCGGGTGATCCGGTGGATGACGCGGTCAAGGCGCACCCGCTAAATCTGACGGAGTTGACGGTGCTGTGTACGACCGGCCAGCCGTGTGCGCGCATTTACAAGTCCGACGTTTGGAAGCCTTAGGGCTGGTGGCGAACTTTAACTTCCCACATCTCGGAGGCGAGAGGGGCACCCGGATTGATAAACCGATTCAAAGGAAGGGCGATTAGAATCGGTGATCATGTTCGTGTCCAGCCAGTATCACTTCAGTGCGTTCGAGCAGATGGTGCTTTCAAGTGGGACGGCAAAACGTCTGCTGCTGGCGTGTTTGTTGGGCGGCGTGGTTGGTGTGGAACGCGAGTGGCGGCATAAGGCTTCCGGGCTGCGGACGAACATGCTGATCTGCATGGCGTGCGCATTCTTCACACTGCTTTCGGCGGTGTTGGCGGGGGATGGCAATCCAAACAAAGGGCAAGTAGCTTCGAACATTGTGCAGGGCATCGGGTTTTTGGGTGCGGGGCTGATTCTGCATACGCGGAACCGAGTGCTGGGATTGACAAGTGCGGCAAGCGTGTTCGCGGTGGCCTCAATTGGTATGGCCTGCGGGGCAGGACTGTATCTCGAAGCGATACTGGCGACGATGATCGTGCTGCTTTCATTGCAGCTGATTGGGATGCTGGAAGGGAAGCTGGGATGGAAGCACTTTCCCATGCTGTATGAGGTGCGGGGAACGGACCAATTGAAGATGTATGTGGCAATCCTGAGTGTGCTCGACCGGATGAGCATACGGTTGAACGTCCTTGATAAGGACAGCGTGGCGGAGCTTGAGCGGATAACGTTTGTGGTCAATACAGACCGTAAAATGCATCAGTCGGTGCTCGCTAACTTGAGGGCAGCGGACGCGGCGGATGAGGTCATCGCGTTTCGTGATGAAGAGGAAGAATGACAATCGATTTTGTGAAGGCGCATGCCTGCGGCAACGACTTTTTGATCCTGGAAGAGGTCGCTGCGCAAAGGAGACATGCGGAGCTGGCAAGGAAGTTGTGCGCACGGAACACGTCAATTGGCGCGGACGGGATTGAATTTCTGGAGCGGCGCGCGGGTGGCGATTATTTTCTAAGGCTGTTCAACGCGGATGGAAGCGAGGCAGAGCTTTCTGGCAATGGAACTCGATGTGTAGCGGCTTGGCTGGCGCAGAGTGAAGGGTTGAAGCAGGTAGCGCTGGGAACGCACGGCGGTAAACGGAGCTGTACGGTCCTCGAGGATCGCAGTCCCGTGTATGTGATTGAGAGTGAGATGGGAGTGCCGCGGGTAATGGCGCGGGTGCTCGAACTGCCTGGAGTTGGGCTGGTGGAAGGGGCAATGGTAAACGTCGGGAACCCACATTTTGTCCTGTTCGTGGAGACGGAAGACTATAGCGCGCATGGGCTGAGTTGGCAGGAACTTGGTGCGCGCATCAGTACGGACAAGATGTTCGCGCATGGAACAAATGTGGAGTTTGTGAAGGTGCTTTCGAGCAGCGAGATAGCCTTTCGGATTTATGAACGCGGATGTGGGGCTACGACCTCTTCAGGCACAGGAACATGTGCTTCATCGGCTGCGGCGATGACGCTGCGCGGTGTGGATCGTGAGCTGACTGCCATCGCACAGGGCGGAGCGCAGCGGACTACCTGGCCAAGCAGTACGGAGGTGATGCGGTTGACCGGACCGGCAGAGATCATCTGTGTAGGGAAGGTCGCGGGGCTGTAATGATTAAACCTAAAGCGCTGAAGGCTGGGGCGAGATTGGCGATCCTGTCGCCGGCGAGTACATCGAAGCCGGAGCTGGTTGCGGCGGGGATGGTGCAGCTGCGCGAGATGGGATATGAGCCGGTGCTGAGCCCGAATGCCCTGGTGCGCGGACCGCTCTACTACGCGGGAACAATGAAGCAACGGGTCGATGATCTGCACGCCGCGTTTGTGGATCCGAGCATTGATGGGATTGTTTGTACGCGGGGTGGGTGGGGGTCAGCGGAGCTACTGCCGTATCTGAACGCGGATCTGATACGGGCGAATGTGAAGGTATTTGTTGGATACAGTGACCACACTTCGCTGCATATCTGGATGCGTAAGTTCGCGGGAATCGTAACATTCCATGGGCCGATGTGTGCGGCTGATTTCTCGAAAGCTGATGGCGTGGACATGGCAAGTTGGGAGCATGCAGTTGGTTCGGATCGGCCGTGGTCTGTCGGCAGTGCTGAGGGGCTGCGGGTCTTGAAGCAGGGCGTGGCGGAAGGTGTGCTGGATGGCGGGTGCTTGTCGATCTTTGTGGAGGCGCTAGGAACGACGTATGCCCCGGTAGCTCCCGAGGGAATTTTGTTCTTGGAGGATGTAGGGACGAAACCTTATCAGTGGGATCGGCAGTTGCTACACCTCCGTTATGCGGGGCAGCTCGATCGCGTTAAGGGCATTGTGCTGGGAGATATGACGCAGTGTGTTCCTGCCGGCGAGCTTGAGTTACTGGAGCAAGCGATCTTGCATGCGCTGCGGGAGTTTAATGGGCCGGTTGCCATTGGATTGAGGAGCGGGCATGTAGGCATGGGGAATGTGACGTTGCCGCTTGGGGTGAGGGTGAGGCTGGAACTGAGTACAACAGAGAGACTGGAGTTT
The DNA here is from genome assembly GCA_903642265.1 of Acidobacteriaceae bacterium. Taxonomy (GTDB): domain Bacteria; phylum Acidobacteriota; class Terriglobia; order Terriglobales; family Acidobacteriaceae; genus Edaphobacter. Next base: position 35,537 of record CAHJWN010000032.1, read on the forward strand.
CTTGAGTCTGCGGTGAGTTGTTAGGCAAAGATTCGAGGCTGAAAGGTTCGCGTGATCTTGTGTCTTGCGGGGATTCCTTTGCTTCGCTGAGGATGACAGCACCTACTAGAGTGAGAACTGGCCTTTCTGGAGCAAGGTCTGGCTCGAGATTGTAGAAGTAAATCCTTCAAATAATGACAGACAAGGTGAAACCACAATTGACCATCGCAAGAGCAAGGAAGCGTGCGATCGGCAACGCTTAGTACAACGCGATCCCCGCGGCGGTGACAGACAACGGTCTCGAGGGTTACTTCATCTTGAAGATGATGACGTAGTAGTAGGCCTGCGAGATGCGAACGCCATATTGATCGAAGCGACGCTCCCAAACCTGGTGGAAGAGGTCTGAAAACTCTGGTTCGAACCCTCCGGCATCGGGCGATAGCGATTCCACGACGTAAGCAGGTTGTGACTGGGCGATCTGCTGTCGTAAGCTTTGGTTTCGGAATGATGGCGTCGCCAAGGCTCCGCCATCGTAGATTTCGAAGCGGCCGTTTGCTGCATAGCTTAAAACGCCGATGTCGTCTTCTACCAGAATGCGGCGGTTGACCTGTGCGCTGGTGCGCTCCGCCAATTGTTCTGAGACGGCCCGCATGGTGGCGCCGTAGTTCGCCTCAAAGCGCTGCAGAGGCGGCATGACGATCTTGTAATTGAGTGTGGAGGCGAAAACAACCTGCAGGGCGATGAAGGTCGCGGCAGTGCGAGTTTGCCAGCGCGTTAGATGGGCTTCCATGTTGGCCCAGAACGCTCCCAAAAGCATTGCTTCAGCAGGAAGCAGTGGCAACAAATAACGCCCGGGTGACTGAAGGAGCGGCGTCTTAAGATAGTAGAACGCGACGAGTAACGCCACCCATCCCGCTGGGACTACATAGACGAGCCAATCGGTTCGAGGAATGAGATCAAAAGTTTTTCTGCGGGTGATAAAAGCTAGGACCAGGATGAGCAGAGTAGGAAAGAGAATGCTCTCGATTACCGACTCCGCAAATTGCCTCAATATGGCAGGGTTGTAAAGGATGAAATGTGCGGTTGACTTTGCGGCAAGCGTTGTCGGGAGTACCGAACCTAAATTACGTTTTGCGAAGATGCACCACGGTATTACCGGCAGGGCGACGCCCGCAAGAACGATGGCAGAATCGAGCACGCGTGTGACTGCAGAGGACCTCAACCACTGTACAGAGAGAACGAGAACAACCACGATCCCGATCTCGGGACGTAAGAGCACTCCGAAGCCCAGCACTCCACCGCCAATGAAACGTCGCAGCGCCTTATCGGGCGCACTCTTTCGAAATAGATAGAGAATCGTTGCGATCGCTGCAAAGCCGAAGGTGGCCTCCATCAGCGAGCCGTTCCACCGCCAGAGATTGACGCTAAATGCTGCGGCAAACTCCGCAAACAGGGCTGCGCTTGATGACTGTGTTTCTGAGTAAACGACAAAGAAGATGAGGAGCAATCCGATGACAACGGCGGTCGCCGAAAGGACTTGAGCTAGAAGAACAGCGTGATGAGTGATGATCTCAGCAGTCGCAAGGATGAGCGTAAATGCCGGGCTTGTAGACAAATTCACTGGTTGATGCGGATTGATTCCCCAACCAAGGCCGTGAACGAAGTTGGTCGCGATCTGAAGATGAATGTACGCGTCATCAGACCCAATGTTGTTCGGATAGCAGAGTAGTTTAACGGCAGCAGGAATCAGTGCGAGGCACATTGCCAGCACGTAGGCGCCTCGTCCAGCAGCTAATCTCTGTGCGACCATTTACGTTCCTTGGAGGACTGAGATGTCTGCATTCTATGGAGCTGAACCGACTTATCTAGGCAAAATGTCAGTGGTCTGCGGTACCGATCGTGGTGACCTAACTGGCAAGTAACTAGCAGGCTGAGTTTTGCGATGCGTCATGCCTATACCTAACTCACCTAAGCTTTATACTCGTGGTTAGCTTGTGGCACATGAATAGACGAGAAAACACAATAAAGAAGCACATCCATTTAATTGGCATCTGCGGGACGGCGATGGCTTCGCTGGCGGGAATGTTGCAGCAGTTGGGGCACAAGGTAACGGGGTCGGATGCGGCGGCTTATCCGCCGATGAGTGATCAGCTTCGAGCGCTTGGGATTGCGGTGGCGGAACCGTATGCAGTGGAGAATCTGGAGCCCAGGCCAGACCTTGTGGTGGTGGGAAACGCGATTTCACGAGGTAACGTAGAGCTCGAGCATGTGCTGAATGTGCGAGTGCCCTTCTGCTCGATGGCGGCGCTGCTGCATGATGAGTTTCTGGCAGGGCGAGAGTCGCTGGTGGTGGCGGGCACGCATGGCAAGACAACCACGACAAGCATGCTGGCGTGGATCTACGAAGTTGCTTCGAAGAGCGACGCGCGATTTGTTCCTTCATTTTTGATTGGCGGCGTTGCGGAAAATTTCGGAACAAGCTTCATGGTGCGACCTGTCTCTGAAGAGATGCGGGTACCGTTCTTGATCGAAGGCGATGAGTACGATACGGCGTTCTTTGATAAGGGACCGAAGTTCCTGCATTACTTTCCGGATGCCGCGATCCTTACGCACGTGGAGTTCGATCATGCAGACATCTACGACGATCTTGAAGCGGTGAAGACGGCGTTTAAACGGCTCGTTAACTTGATTCCGCAACGCGGACGGCTGGTGGCATTTGATGGCAGCGCAAATGTCTCGGACTGTGTAAGCAAGGCGTTCTGCGCGGTCGAGCGATACGGGTTTGCTGAGGATTCGTATTGGCGCATTTTGAAGATGCGGCACCAAGGTGCTTCAAGCCTCTGGCAGCTTGATCGTTCGGGTGAGTTCTTTGCCGAACTGACGCTGCCAATGGCGGGTGAGCACAATGCACTGAATGCGACAGCTGCGGCTGCGCTGGCGGCAGGCCAGGGCGTTCCGGCCGCTTCGATTGTGCGGGCGCTAGCGACATTTCGTAGTGTAAAGCGACGGCTTGAAGTGCGGGCGGAGGTCCACGGAGTAACAATCATCGACGATTTCGCACACCATCCGACAGCAATCCGGGAGACGCTACGGGCGCTGCGGGGGGCCTACCCTGGACGCAAACTATGGGCAGTCCTGGAACCAAGGTCGAATACGCTACGAAGGAATGTGTTTGCAGAGGCGCTGGTTGAAAGCCTGGTGCTCGCAGACCATGTAATTCTGGCAGAGGTGTTCAAATCGGAGAGTATTCCGGCGGGTGAGAGACTACATCCTGACGCAATTGCGGCCGCGTTGACTACGCGCGGTGTTCCGGCAGCCGTGTACGCGGATGCGGATGCGATTGTGACAGCGCTAGCACCCCAATTGCAGACGGGGGATGTGGTTGCAATTCTTTCGAACGGTGGGTTTGGCGGGATCTATGAAAAGCTGCCGGCGGCTCTGAGAGCGACGTCGATTTTATCCACTGCTTAGGACAGCGAGCGTGAAATAGGGCGACTCAGCGGGCAGTCTGCCAGGATGCAGCAAAGGGTTAGTAAAGCTTCCCTGTGCGGAATGCAAAGAAGTAGCGTAGCCAACCAAGGGCAAACGCGGTTCCTTTATGAATTGGGATAATCTTCAAGGAGCCATGTTTTCTGCTTTTAAGATGATGTCTGTGTATGTCGTGCTCGGTTCGATTGCAAGTGTTCTGGGAGTTCCTTATTCAATCCTGATTGGGGACATTGGGCCGCTGTTTCGGTTGGCAATGTGGATCATGCGGGTCGGTGTTGTCGCCGGTGGCATTCGTGTCGAGGTGTTGGGTGAGGAGAATCTGCTTGTCGGAAGAAGCTGCATCTTCATGTCGAACCACGTGTCCAATCTTGATCCCCCGGTGATGATGCCGTACCTGCCCGGACGAAGTTCTATCCTGCTTAAGAAGAGCCTGACTACCGTGCCGTTCCTCGGCAAAGCGATGAAGATGGCAAAGTTTGTGCCTGTCGAGCGCGGGAACAGCGTGGAAGCAGCAAAGGCCAGCATTGCGGCAGCGGGCGACGCCTTACGGTCGGGATTGAACATGATTGTCTTTCCGGAGGGGACGCGGTCCAGGGATGGGCGGCTCTCAGCGTTCAAGAAGGGGCCGTTCTTTCTTGCAGAGGAGACAGGCGCACCAATCATTCCAATCGCCATCTCCGGGACGCAGCACATGTTGCGCAGGGGAAGCTTTGCGGTCCAGCCAGGAGTGGCGAAGGTTGAATTCCTTACGGCCATCGAGCCATCGTTTTATAAAACTCGCGATGAACTAATGAGCGCCGTTCGGGCGGCAATTAACGCCGCTCTGCCAGTAGAGATGAAGGCTCTGTAGCGGGGTCAACTATAAAGGAGGCCGGCTGATACCGACCTCCTTCTCGTTACTTCTTAGACTTTGATTTGGCGGGCGACTTAGCAGCCTTCTTTACTGCTTTCTTCGACTTTGCAGGTGCTTCTTCAGCGTCGTCTTCGCCCTCTTCGTCGTCCCCGTTCACTTCCTCGTCTTCGGTTTCTTCGTCCTCTTCGTCTTGCGATTCGCCAATAGCTTCGCTATTTACAGACTCTGCAACCCCAGAGAGGATCTGGTCTGTATCCTTCTCCTCCTGGAGCGTCTGCGCGAGCAGGTCGTGAACCTCGGAATGGCCCATCGCTTCAGCAAGCTTCGCAACGGTGCCGTATGCGGCAATCTCGTAATGCTCAATGCGCTGTGCGGCGGCGATGATGGCCACGTCAAGGACGGGTCCCTTCTCGATCTCTTCGATCGATTCCGATGCTTCTTCGAGCAGCCCCTTCATGGCTTCGCAGGTCTTGCCGCCAGAACGCTTCTCGAGGAGCTCAAAGATGCGGTCAAGACGTTCGAGCTGACCTTTGGTCTGCTCAAGATGCGTTTGGAGCGCCTGTTTCAGCTCGTCAGAAGAGGCGGTCTTGGTGATGCGTGGGTACGCGCGGATGGCCTGCTTTTCGGCAGAGTAGATGTCTTTGAGTTCATCGAGAAAAAGTTCTTGCGCCGTTGTAATGCTCATTCATTGCCTCTTCAAACCACGGGGATACGTTCGTGGATTTCTGATGCACGGAGAAGCATGAAAGTCACTTTGAGCCGATCAGTTTGTCGACGATGAATCTAGTGCTTGATGGCCCACATGACCCAGCTCGCCGCGATGGTTCCGCCGACGAAGCAGGCAAAGCAGAAGGCCCCAAAACGGATCATCATCCTGGGTTCAGCGCGCTGGGTGATGCCGAACACGATAGACACGAAAAGCGAGAAGAGAAGGACCGCGCTGAAATGAGTGAGCGTCATGAGAGCTTCCTTCCACTGGCAAGCGAGTGGGCGTCGACGGCGGCGACGACATTTAGAAGCCCGGCCACAACAATAAATTTCGATCCATAGTCGGCGATGGTGATCAGGACCGGAGAGTGGCCGAGATCTAACATGTGCGCCAGGATGTAGAGGCCGCCCGTACCGAGATCGCCGGCGAAGCCGAGGATATCGAGCGGGTCGCCGGTGCTGGGCGAGTAGACCTTGCCTCCGAGCGCGATGCCGATTGTGAACATCGAGACGACAGAGATGAAGAGCAGCGCGGCACGGATGGGCTTCTTCAACAGGAGGTGGCCAGCACCAGGGATGAGCCACCCGGCAAAGAGCGCCACGGCAGGGGAGACGGAGGACTTCTGATTCAGCAGAGCTTTATTGGCGTTGCTCATCTGAGCTTTCGCAGGAGTCGCGGCGTGGGTGTTTGTGGTCATGCATGTTCCATCATAAGGCAAAGGAAAAGCTGCTGCAGGTCCTTCAACTCGCAATCACTGCTCGACAAGACTATTTCCTCCGATGACTGCTAGGTGCGGACGAGGTCGCGCTGGATGCGGCCGGTCACTTCAGCTTTGCCGACGCGGGCGATCATGTTGACCTCACTGCGGATGCCGAACTCGCCGGGAAAGTACAGGCCAGGTTCGACGGAAAAGCAGGTACTTGGCAACAGCCATCGCTCGTCGTGGGTTTCGAGGTTATCCAGGTGCGCGCCGCTGCCGTGCAGGATGTTACCGATATTGTGACCTGTCCGATGGGTGAAGAAGTTAGCGAGGCCGGCGTTGCGGACGACGGCACGAGAGGCATCGTCGGCCTCCCAGCCGGCGATCTCTTTTCCGGCAGCGAAGGCGGACATTACGGCAGAGCAGGCGGCATCGCGGGCGTCGCGCACGGTGGTAAAGATTCTCTGCTCGCGAGCGGTGGGTTCGCGGCCGACGACGCCGGTCCAGGTGATGTCGTAATAGCAGGAGTTGGGCTGGTCGAGTCGCGCCCAGATGTCGATGAGGATGAAGTCGCCGGTTCTGATCGGCGAAGAGCGCTCGGGTGTGGGCTCGTAGTGGGAGTCGGCGGAGTTTGGGCCGCAGCTTACATTGGTGCCATGTTCCCAGACGAGGCCTTCGCGGCGCATGCCTTCCTGGAGGAAGTCGACAATGGCTTGCTCGTGAGTTCCACCGGACCTGACGCGCGTGCCAATCTCTCTAAAGCCAGCATCAAGAATGCGGTCGATTTTTTCCCCAGCGGCGAAGTGGGTCTCGATCTGCTCGTCGGTGAGCACGGCTTCAAACTGGCTGATCAAGTTGGCGGAAGTGACAATCTCTTTGCCCAGCGCACGGAGGAGCTCGATGGTGCCGGCGTCGACCAGGGCGACGTACATGATGGCGTTGCGCGGGGAGTACTGCATGGCAATTTTCGTCTGGCCGGTGAGGAGGGACTCAATGCCGGCTTCGAGTTCCTGCCATGAGGAGTATTCAGACTTGGGACCGGGTAGGCTGTCGAGACGGCTGCTCTCGATGCGATGGACCAGCTTCTTCGGCGTTCCAACGGCGGGGATGTAGTAGTACCAGCGGCGAGTGACGTGAAGGTCGTCGGGCAGGCCAAGGATGCGATAGGCGAGGGGGTCGCGGTAGTGATGGTCGTAGAAGAGCCAGCCGTCGAGGTGGGCGGCGGTGAGCGCGGATTGGATTGCGGTGAGATCCATGCAGAGATTCTAGCCGGGTTGGTTCGTCATCGTGGTTAAGGATTCACTCCAATGGGCAAAGATGCAAGAAGCGGAGATCCTGGCTGCACTCAGAATGACGGCTTCACCAGATTTGCTCTATGGCAGCTGCGCTATGAAGGGCTGCAGACCCGATGTAGAGTCAGGT
>CAHJWN010000033.1 GCA_903642265.1 Acidobacteriaceae bacterium
GGAATGCGAAGTATGGGATTGTGACGATGTGTGTTGGTGGAGGGATGGGAGCGGCGGGGATTTTTGAGAGGGCGAGTTGATTGCGGCGAATGACCCTCGAGCACGACCGTTTGGCTTAAGTTTCATTTAGGAGTAACACCATGGCTACGATGACCGCACCTGTTTCCGCCCCGAAGAAAATCGCTGGCGGCGCTTTCCTGATCTCCGACGCGAAGCCGAACGAGTGCTTCTTTCCTGAGGACTTTACCGACGAGCATAAGCAGATTGCGCAGACTACCGCCGAGTTCGCGACCAACGAGATAGCCCCGATGGGCGATGCCATCGAGGCAAAAGACTTTGCAGTCACAAGGAGGCTGATCAGAGAGGCGTCGGCGCTAGGACTTACTTCGGTGGACATTCCTGAAGAGTATGGCGGCCTGGAAATGGACAAGGTGACCTCGGCGATTGTGGCAGACAATATTGCGAAGCAGGGAAGCTTTTCAGTGGCATTTTCGGCACATGTGGGGATAGGAACGCTGCCGATCATCTGGTACGGGACCCCAGCGCAGAAGAAGAAGTATCTGCCGAAGCTGGCAACGGGGGAGTATGTGGGAGCGTATGCGCTGTCGGAGTCGACGTCGGGCTCGGACGCGATGAATCCGCGAAGCCGCGCGGTGTTGAGCGAAGATGGCAAGCACTACACGATCAATGGCGAGAAGATGTGGATCACAAATGGCGGATTTGCAGACATCTACACAGTATTTGCGAAGTGCGCGGTTCCGGATGGCGACAAGGCGGGTAGCGCCAGCGGCCAAGAGAAACAGGAGAAGCTGACGGCATTCCTGATTGAGCGTGGGACGCCTGGATTTGCTGTAGGAAAGGAAGAGCACAAGCTGGGGATACGCGGGTCGTCCACGTGTCCGCTGATTCTGACAGATTGTAAGATCCCCGTTGAAAATCTGCTAGGCGAGGTGGGCAAGGGGCATCACATCGCGTTCAACGTGTTGAATGTGGGGCGGTACAAGCTGGGATCGGCGGCGATTGGCGGAGCGCGAGAGGCATTCGGGCATGGCATTCGGTACGCAAAAGATCGGAAAGCGTTCGGTAAGTCGATCTCGGAGTTTGGCTTGATTCAGGAGAAGATTGCTGAGTGTGCGGTAGGCATATTTGCTGGCGAGGCGATGTGTTATCGAACGGTCGGTTTGATCGACGCCGCGTTAGCCGATGTGAGCAAAGACGATACCAAGGAGATTCAGAAGCAGATCGAGAACTATGCGGTGGAGTGCAGCATCTCGAAGGTATGGGCTTCGGAGATGCTGGATATGGTCGTGGATCATGTAGTGCAGATCTTTGCGGGTTATGGATATGTCGAAGAATATCCGGCGGAACGGGCCTACAGGGATGCTCGAATAAATCGGATATTTGAGGGAACAAACGAAATCAATCGCCTCATTATCACAGGATGGCTGATGAAGTCGGCTATGAGTGGGAAGCTGCCGTTGATGCAGGCGATCAAGACGCTGATGGATGAGGTGATGGCCGGCCCTGTTCCCAAAGAAGATCGCGACGGACCATTGGCTGAGGAGTACGACCTGCTTGCATCTGCCAAGAAGTTGACGCTGTTTGCGGCGGGTTCGGCGACGCAGAAGTATATGGCTGCGATTGCTGACGAGCAGGAGGTGATGGCCGCAATTGCGGACATGATCATCCAGGTGTTTGTAATGGAGAGCTGTATCTTGCGAGCCGAAAAGATCTCAGCGCGTAAGAGTGGAAGTGGGCCTAACAAAGATGTGGCTGTCGCGATGGCGCGGATGTATGCGGCTTCGGGCATGCAAATCATCGAGGCTTCGGCAAGGAAGGTGATCGCTGCGGTAGCCGAGGGGGACACGTTGCGGGTGCAGCTAACAATCTTGCGCAGGCTTGCCAAGCATGATCCGGTGGATACCATTGCGCTTGGACGGCTGGTGGCGGGGCACATCGTACGGGCCGGTAAGTACGCCGTCTAGTGATAAGCGATCCCGCATCTTGGTGCGTGTGAGCATGATCATAGGGTGGCGCTGTAACACAAATGGTGCAGGCGACCGGCGTTCATTGAGGGTGTTTTCGATTGCCATTCAATGTTCGTGATGTAACCATCGTCCCGTTACCTATGATTACGTGGACACGTTCGAAGCTCGCCATCCTGTGGTTCTCATCAGTCATTCTTTGCACGGTCCTTACGGGCGGGGGAATGCTTACCGCACAGCGGCTCATTCTGCCTGCTTCGATTGCATCAGGGCGGTCGGACGTTGATGCAGGAGCGGTACCGGCATCGCAGATGCTGACGCTTACAGTGCGGTTGAAGCCGGTTGCGATGCGCCTCGCTGCACTCGATCAATTGCTTGCGGGACAGATGACGGCGGGATCTCCGAGTTATCGGCAATGGGTAACACCAACTGAGTTTGCAGCGAAGTTCGGACCGACGGACGAGGAGATTGAACAGGTGAGGACCTGGCTAGAGTCGCAGGGGCTCGAGGTCTCCCAAGTTTCTGCTTCGCGGTTGCAAATAAGAGTGACTGGCAGCAGTTCACGGGTTGCGGCGGCGTTTGAAGTGGAACTTCGGCAATACCGCACTGCGGCGACAAATGGCGTCATGACGAGCTACTTCGCTACTACGCAGGCGGCTTCGATTCCGAAAAAAGTAGGTGCATTTATTTCCGGGATTTCAGGGCTGGATGACAGGCCTGTGCCAGAGCGAATATCGGTGACGGCTCTGGGTGCGAGCGGTACCAAGATCTCAACCGGAGGGTCGCTCGAAGCAATCGAAGCGATGGTCCAAGATAACGCGGCGGCTGCACTAGTCGTAGTAACCCAGGCTTGCGTGTCAGACTTTGCAGCGGCTGATGTCGAGGCGTACACAACAGTCCTGCGGCAGGCGCAAGCGCAAGGCATTACTGTGCTTGCGACGAATGGATGTGGGGCAGCTAGTTTTCCGGCGAGCCTGGCGGAAGCAACAGCGGTAACTGCACCGACGGCAAATACCCTTAGTCGTCGTTGCGCTCAGAATGATGGCCGGTTAGTAGCCGTACCTACCGCGAGTGGTGCTGTAGCTGCGCGTGATGAGGATTGTGAGGTATCCAGTGTGGAGCGGCCTGCTTGGCAATTCGCCCAAGGGCTGCCCTATGACAACCGGCGAGCCGTACCGGATGTGACAGCAGATGTTGCGGCGCTCGCGCAGACGCTTGCGGGAGTATCAGTACGAGCGGGAACGCGGCTTGGTAACGTTGCGCCGGTCCTGTATGCATTGGCAAAGGATCCTGGACTTTATACACAGCCTGACGACGTGATGGCGGGAACTTGGGAAGATGCGACCGGGCTTGGTGTCGTGGATTTGAAGGTGCTGGCGAATGACTTTCCCCAGGGAACAATTGGAACGTCGAGCCTCCTGGTGTCTTCGACCTTTGCTCCGGCGCATGGCAGCGCGCTGATCCTGACAGCAACGGTAACGAGCACCGGTGGAAGCGGCATACCGACAGGAACTGTGACGTTTACGAGTACGCAGAAGGGACCGCTGGGGACGGCGGTACTTAATGCCATGGGTGTGGCAACGTTCACGACGAATCAGCTGGCCGGGGGCACGTATACAACGACCTCCGTGTACGGTGGGGATGCGACCTATACGGGTTCGACGAGTGGTGTGGCTACGATCACCGTGGTGCCTGAGGTCTCGATGATCACGGCGACGGTCGCACCGGGTGCGGCTGTGGGCGGCAGCGCCTCAATTGCGGTGTCGGTGACGTCGGCTTCGGGTGTGGGTACTCCAGGCGGGACGGTAACGGTCTCGCCACAGGGAACGAAGAACACGGCTTCTGCTACAGGAGCGGTGACAGGAACTTCAGGAACCGCTTCAGGCACTGTGTTGCTGCCGGTGTACGAAGCAGGAGAATTTACGCTGCTGATCTCCTGCACAGATGCTGACCCGAGCTACTCATGTGACTCACCGATTGCCGTGCAGATGACGGTTGGCAAGGGTTTGACGACGACGAGCATCACCGGAGTTCCGACGGATCCAGCGGTAGGTGTGGCTTATACGCTTACAGCGACGGTGGCTGGATCAGTCGCAGGATCGTCAAGCGCAAGCATGACGCGAAGCACTGTTGTGACTCGAGGAAAAACTACGATCTCGAGGGTGCATCCCTCGGCTACTACGGCGTCGAGTGGGCCAACTGGCAACGTGCAATTTATGAATGGAACGACTTACCTCGGAACGGCGGCAACCACCAACGGCGTGGCGACGTATAGCGGGACGGCAACGGCGGCGAAGAACAGCTTCAACGCCATGTACTCAGGCGATCAGAACTATGGGACGAGCAGCTCCACGACGAAGGCTACGACCGGTCTGACGGCGACATCGACCTCGCTCACGGCTTCGAGCTATGCGGTCAGCATTGGACAGACGCTCACGTTCTATTCGACCGTCTTTTCGGTTGGTGTGGCGTCGACGCAGACGGGCACTGTGACCTACTCCGCGACGGCGCAGGGTGTCCTGGGGTCGGGAACGGTGTCAGGTGGCCTGGCAACCTTGACGGTGAGCTCTCTACCAGCAGGCACGTACACCATGACGGCGACCTACTCTGGTGATTCGGCGTTTGCAGGTAGTTCAAGCACCTCCTCGGTGATTGTGACAGTCGCTGCAGGTGTAGCGACGCTGGCGGGAAGTTTCAGCCCGGCGACGGTGCCCTACGGATCAGATGCCGTGCTAACAGCGACGGCAAGCTTTGCCGCGACGTCGATAGGGGGACCAAGCGGAACTCTGGTGGCGAAGATTGCAGGCGTGACCGGAGCGACCTATACGCAAACGCTGGCGGCTTCAACAACGTCACCGAGTTCGGTGGCAGTGTTCACGTTCCCGGCACCGCCTCCGGGAGTTTATACGGTGACCGTGAGCTGTCCGGCGGCAGACGTGTTTAGCTGCGCCGGACCGGTGGCAATTCCGTTTACGGTGGTCCGCGGTGGAACGACAACGGCTCTAACGTTGACTCCGCCGGGTCCGCTGGCGGGGCAGCCGGTGACAATCACAGCGACCATCAGAAATGCTGGCGACGATACCCGGGCTTACACCTTCACTGGAACGGTGCAGTTCTTTGCGAATAATCAATTACTAGGGACAGGCACGGTGAGTGGCGTAACGGCCTCCATCTCGGCGGCGCTGCCGGCGGGAGCTGCAGAAAGTATCAATGCCGTCTACTCGGGCGATGTGGATTGGACGACAAGCATCTCGACCCCGGTTGCAATCACAGTGGCTGCGCTGCCAACGACCATCGTGGTTAGCTCCAACGTGTCGAGTGCGCTGAGCGGCGTTCAGGTAGAGTTGACCGCCACGGTTACAAACATTGCAGGTGGGCCGCTGGCGACGACAGCGCCGACGGGCTCGGTCAGTTTCTATGATACGTATGAGGGCGTAGTGTCTCTGCTTGGATTGGCAAAGCTGGTAAGCCAGGGCGCGAACACGTCTATTGCGACCTTGATTGCGACGGGGCTGAGCACAGGAGCGCACAAGGTGTATGCGGTATACCTGGGCGACACAATTTACATGGGATCGACTTCGCCTGCGATCACGCTTGGTTTGACGAGCTACACAGTGACGTTTGTGCCGACCACATTGACTCTAAAGCAGGGGCAGACGGGACTCGCGTCGCTGGTGGTTAACTTCGAGAGTGGGTTTGGCGGGTCGGTCAGCTTTGGCTGCACACCACCACCAAATGTTCAGTTGATCTGCTCGTTTTCTCCCGCTGTCTTGACGGCGAGCGGGACGACGACGCTGAACGTGGGCACGGTGCTGGCGCAGGACGATAAGCGATCGGGGCAGTCTTCTGAAGCGACGCAGCATTCTCCGTTGGGCGGACTCGCCGAAGGAGCCGTGATGGCGATGCTGCTGTTCTGCATACGATCGAAGCGGCGGCTCCCTGGATTGCTGCTGGCGCTTGTCTTGGCGGGTTCGATAAGTGTAATCGGGTGCACCGGCACGAATGTCACTTCTTCCTCGACCACAATACCCCCTCCCGTTACGACGCCATCTACACCGGGGACATCGCTGGGGACACAGGTCCTCACGATCACGACGGCGGGATCGGATGGCACAAACACGGTGCGGCATGATTTCCAATATCAGGTGACGGTGCAGTAAAGCTGCTTGCCGAGCGGGTTCACTGATAGAGTGAAGAGGCATTCAGCCGGTCGCCTGAGGAGTTTCGCCGCTTGAACGACACGTCGTCATCTTTTCTGTATGTCCAGTTCGGTTGTGGATTGTGCGCACCGACATCTTTTCGCAATTTCGATGCGGGGCCGGCGTTTTGGCTCCAGTCGCGATTACCGTTCCTGCGTCAGTCGTTGGTGCGGCGAGGCTTCCCGGACTATCCCCGAAACGTCGAGTACGGAGACGTGATCGGCGGGCTGCCACTGCGCGAGAAAAGCGTAGACGCTGTGTATTGTTCACATGTGCTTGAGCATTTGGCGCTCGACGATCTTCGGAAGACGCTGCGGAATGTTTATCTATACCTGAAACCAGGAGGCATATTTCGATTCGTGCTCCCTGATCTGGAGGGGTTGGCGAGACGTTATCTGGAGTCAAGCGATGCCGGTGCAGCAAGCCAATTTATGCGCGCCTCGTACCTCGGGGTAGATTCGCAAGGGGCAAGGTTCGAAAAGCTGTCCCGGAGTTTATTCGGAAGGAGCGCGCACTTGTGGATGTGGGACCACAAGAACATAGAGCTTGAGCTAAAAGAGGCGGGTTTTACAGAGATTCGGCGCGCCGTAATAGGTGACAATCCCGATCCCCACTTTGCGAAGGTAGAGGACGAAGGCCGCTGGAAAGACTGCCTGGGTATGCAGTGCCGGAAAGGTTAGGTGTTTGCCGCGATATGGGCAGCAAGGTACTTCCAGCGGATGTAGATCGAATGATGGACGTGGAACTGAAGACCCTCGCGACCATCCAAAAAACCTAAGCGAAAGACGTAGTTATAGATGAATGTGAAGAGGGGATTAAGCACGGTGTTGGTGAAGTAGGCGAGAGGATTAGGGCTGGTCTTGCCTCGGCGAAGCATTAATGGGACGCTGGCATCGGCATAGCGACGCATGTGCTCCTTGTAAAGGGCGAGCGTTGGGTATTGATAGTGCAGGAGGTCGCCCCCTACCTGGCCGGTTCGGCCCGCTGTCTTGGGAGTTGCATGGGGCTCTGTGTTCTCTTCGCAGCGGGCAAAGTCTTTGCGGAAAAGCCGAAGTTTGCGGTCAGGGTAGAGACCACCGTGACGCATCCATCGGCCGAAGATCAGGTTCAACCGGGGAACAGTGTAGCCGCCATACTCCGGCTCTGAGGCCAGCGTCGACCTTATCGCCGCTGCCAGGGCTGGACTGACGACTTCATCAGCATCTAGGTTCAGGATCCACGGATTGGTGCAGTGATCAAGCGCGGAGTTGACGCCAGGACCGTAGCCGCGCCAGGGTTCGTGGAAGATAACCGCGTTGTATTCCTGTGCTATCTCAAGGGTGCCGTCAGTCGACCCGGAGTCGACGAGAACAATCTCGTCTGCCCAAGTCACGCTGGCAAGAGTGCGACGAATGTTTTCGGCCTCGTTGCAGGCGACGATAGCTACGGAGAGCGCTTGCCGGTTGCTCATGCGCGCGGAAGATCCATGGCCTAAGGCTACGCTGTTTGAGGATTGGCTCGCAACCGTACATCGATGACCGTGCGATTGCGAAACGCTCTTCAGCTTTGTTATTCGCTGTGGGTGATTGTGGGTTATGGTCCAACGGTGCCGTTGCCAGGAGTGATGGTCGTTGGACTGTTGCCGCGGGTGGCGACGACTCCGACAACGACACCGGTGACGACCACGACTGTGCCGGTGACCCAAACTTTCTTCGGCATGTGGCGAATAATCCTGCTGACCTTCGAGACCGGGCTTGACCCCCCACTGGAAGGCGACGGGCCTTCGGTTCCGGGCGATCCGGGATTCGTCGGCGAAAGTGGATTGGTTGGGGTGCCGGGTGTCCCAGGGTTTACAGGGGGGCCTGGGTCGCTAGGAGTTACCGGGGTTGTAGGCGAGGCGGGGGTTGTAGGTGTTCCTGGAGTAGTGGGACTGTCAGGAGTGGTGGGTGTAGAGCCGCCTCCGCCACCCGCGATGTTGCTCTGATGGATGATCGTGGTCGCCACAAGGGCGCCGAGGGTTGCAGTAACGCCTATGGTGTAGCTGCCGGATGTCGCGTTCGGTTTGAGTCCGTGTGCAATGGCCTTGCCTTCGGAGTCTGTGGTTACCGAAAGTGTTGAAAGGCCATTGAAGGTGCCGGTCGCTCCGGTGCCGCCGTTCTGAATTGAGAAGAGAATGAGAGCGCCAGCAACAGGCTTGTGGTTCTCATCTTCTACCTGCACGATGGGTTCGCGGGCGGTGCGTTCGCGGACGTTGTTGAGTGCGTCTTCGCCATCGAGGATGGTGATATGTAACATCATGGGCGTTGCAGGTACAGCTTGCGCAAAGGCTGGCGCGGCTGGTCCTGCAAGCAACGCAAGCACAAGGACGACGGCGAGAAGCTGCCTAAAGCCAGCTAGGATTGGATGGACAATCACATTGCAAAACGTGTAGCCAGGAGATAAGGATCGAGCAGACCCAATGAGTGAAGGTTTGGTGTCGAGAGTCATAGGCATCGTAAGGGGACCTGAAGTTGGGCTATGTGTGAGTGGGACTGGGAAGATCGAACCTTCAAGTTCTAACCGGACAGCCATCATGTTGAGGAAACAACTGCCGACACCGTTGATGACTGGACATCTGAAAGCATGCTGAAGGCTGATCAATCGACATCCTCTTGACTACGGCACGATCGCGGAGGCTACTAAAGAGGTCTTTGGTTGGACAGCAAGCGCGGGAATGAAAAGTGTACGTGGTGTGGCGGAAGCGGCGTCTACGAGCCAGTTAGGGCCAGTGGAAGAGTCGGTGATGCGGAAGGCGCCATCATCAGCAAGCGTCGCAGCAAGCGTAGGTTTGCAGGTGCAGGAGACGCTGCTGCTGGTGAGCGTGGTGAGGTCAACTCGAACCAGAGACTGTCTGCCGGAATTTGCGATAAGCGCCCAACGTCCGCTGCCGGACACGCCTAACGCTGCCGGAGTCTTCAGCAGCTGAGCGGTCTGGATGACAAAGGTTGAGGGGGCGGTGGTGGTGGCACGGACGAGGCTTAGAGAGTTTGCAGTGGCATCGGCGAAGAGAAGATCGTCGCGACCAGGCAGAAAGCTGAGCCCCCCAATGGATTTCACGTTTGCTACTGGACTCGAGCGGCCGTCGAGAGCGGCTACTCCGATGGCGAATGAGGAGCCTTGTGTGTAGGCAAAGCTGACCGCGCCTGCATCGCTTACTGCAGATTCAGCGATTGCTCCAGGAGTCGCGATTGCGTGCACTTGAGGCTTTGAGAGCAGACCGGTGATGACCGACGCGGAGCTCGCACCGGGGGAGTACACGAGGGCACTGGTGGCGGCGGGCGAGAGACGGATTACAGCGCCCGCGGGAAGTGTGATGCCAAGGCTTGCAGGCGAGCCGGATGGAAGAGTCATCACGTCGAATGCGCCATCGATGTCCTGAAGCACAGCGGTGCTGGCGGTGGCAGAAGTTGCAGCCGCAACGTAGACACCTGCAGGAACTACGCTTTGGCCGATCTGTGATGCTCCGGGCACACCGAGTATAGGGCGCAGGCTCTTGTCAGAGGCTATCCAAAGATAGCCGAGCTGCGGGCCTTTCGCGGACGCTATTGGCGTCGCAATGGTTTGCGGCTGTGTGCCACCAAGGATGCCGCTGCCGCAGCCCGTCGTTGCGACGACCGCCACTGCAACCGCCGAAAGTATGGATATACGGCGCGTAGCAATCCTCAAGGCGAGAACGGTGGCCGGATTGATTGTACGAACAGAGCGGAGCGAGGCCCTCATTTGCATATTCCTCCTGAGGAGAATGACTGAAACCTATTGAAACTGGAAGGGAGATACCGCTGCAAGATACCGGTTCCAATCCTGAAGAGCAAGCAATTAAGAGTGGCGATTAGCAGCAAAACGTTACAACAGGCAATTACCTACACAGGTGAGGTGGTAAATGCCCGCAAACCAAGAGGCGCGAATGTACGTAGTTGCTAGTAGAATCCCTGGCTATAGTCGAAGGGCTTGTGAATACCGGGCCACGTAGAAGGAAACCTTAGGAGAACAACTTGGTCACGAGGGTCGTCTTCGCCTTAGCTGCACTTATCTATCCTGGGTTGGCACAGACTGCTGCGCCTCGGACAAAGCCAGCTGTGCAGAATTCAACGGTGAGTTACGCGGCAGCAACTGTGCCGATGGTGGTGGACATCACGCTTGAGCGGCAGCGCGATGGAAAGGTCGAGTCGATGGCTGCCGGTCATGTCTTTGCGCCAGGGGACATCATTCGTCTAAAGCTGACCAGCCACTACGATGGCTATCTTTACGTGATGGACCAGGGGACTTCAGGAAAGTTTGCTACCGTATTTCCGGCAATGCAGACGGGCAGCGATAACCGCGTGCAGATGGCGAAGCAGTATCTGGTGCCAGCGGATGGGAATGGTTGGTTCGAGGTGAACGGGCCGGCGGGATTTGATGTCCTTTATTTTCTGTTGAGTCCGGCAGCGCTGGCTTCGCCTGTGCTTTCAAGCTTTGCCGCGCCGGGGCCAATCAGTTCGTTGAAGCCGCGATGCAACGACGAGATCTTTCGAGCGCGAGGAGATTGTACGGACGACTCGGCCGGGCCAGCTACGGTGCCGAATGGACAGGAACTGCCTGCTCCCTTAGCTCCGATGGCGGGGAGCGCTTCGCGAGATATCACGTTCACTAAAATGGCAAACGGGACCGTGGGTGTGCAGGGCGAGAGTACAGCGCCGCTGCTGTATACGTTCCGGCTGGCGCATTTGTAGCTGGTTTGTTCCCATTGTCCATTCTTGTCCGTTGCAGTGCTGCCGGTTTTAGTTGAGGGTAAAGATATGAGATTGTTCGACGCGAGAGTCGGCTGGTTGAGGCGCTTGAGATTTGTTGGCCTCAGCCTTGCCTTGGCGTCTGGAGCGACTTCGCTTGTCGCGTGGGGACAGTCCGCCCCTGCTGCGCAGACCACGCCGCAAGCGGCGGCGCCTTCCACGCAGGACTCGCGCGACCTAAAGCCAGTGCAGACGAAGCAGTCAGTGGCAGTTACGATTCCTCGAAGTTATGCGCTGGTGGTTGGGATATCGGCTTACAAGAACCTTCCGAAGTCGGCGCAGCTTGAATTTCCTAACCGCGATGCGGAGGATATCTACGCTGCGCTGATCTCCCCTGAGGGTGGGCAGTTTCCCGCTGAGAACGTACATAAACTTATCAACGAGCGGGCAACGGTTGAAAACATACGGCATGAGCTTGAGGTGTGGTTACCCTCTGTGACGCACACCGACGACCGCGTATTGGTCTACTTTGCGGGCCACGGCTTCGTTTCTGGTGGCAAAGGGTGGCTGGCGACGTATGACGTGGATCTGCATAATATTTCGACAACGGCGTATCCCATGGATGCGTTGGGTTCGGTGATGGGCGGCAAGATCAAAGGCAAGTGGAAGGTTTTGATCACGGACGCATGTCACTCGGGGGCGATAACTCCTGAGGCAGACCGGCAGCAGGTCACGAACACGCTGCTCGACCTGCAGAAATCGCTGTTCTCGTTAACGGCAAGCAGAGATCGCGAGCAAAGCTTTGAAAGCGACCGCTGGGGCGGTGGTCACGGGATCTTTACGTACTACGTCATTAAGGGCATTGAGGGCGAGGCAGATACGAATGGCGACGGTGTGGTCGACGCCGACGAGCTCGCCGAGTATGTTCACACAAACGTGAGACTCGCAACGGAGGGCAGGCAGAATCCGACGAGTGAGCGTGGAAGCTTCGATCGCAACATGGTGCTGGCTTACAACGCTTCGCGTGTAAAGGGTGCGAACCTGCCTGCTCCGCAATATGGCAACTTGATTATCGAAAGCAACATGGACGGAGTTGAGGTCTGGGTGGATGGCAAGAGCGCCGGCGTGGTGAACAAGGGCATTGCGCTGCGATTGCCGGGTATCTCTCCGGGGTTGCATACCGTGAAGGGTGTGCATCTCGGGTATGAGCCGGACGGGCCGCGCGAAGAGCAGATTTACCCGGGCCAGGATGCGACGGTGAGCATACGCATCCTGATTGCGCGGAAGGCAAATCACGCCGCGACGGAAGAGTTTGATAAAGGGATCGAGTTCTATAACAAGGGGTATGCGGAAAATTACAAAAAGTCTGTCGAACACTTTGAGGCGGCGCTTCAGATCGATCCGAAGTTCAGCGCGGCTTTGGTTTATCTAGGACGGGCGCAGAGTGCTTTGTTTGAGGACGATAAGGCGATTGCATCGTTGAAGCAGGCAGTTGAGCTTGACCCTGACTACCAGGAGGCTCGCTCGAGCTATGCGGCGGTTCTGCTGGATGGCGGCAATCTCGATGAAGCAGTAAGACAGTTGGATGTGGTGACCCGCAGAGAGCCGGATAGAGGGTGGGCCTGGTATCTGCTGTCGCAGGCATACGCGAGGAAAGATGATTTTGTGCAGGGCCGGACGGCAGCGGAGAACGCGATCCGGTTGACTCCAAAGAATGCGGAGGCGCACTTCTGGCTGGCGGAGTGTCTGCGTATGCTGAAGATGCCGGCGGATGCAGGACGGGAGTACAACCAATATCTTGCGTTGTCGAACTTCGATACCGGGACGGCAGGGCAGTTGAACTACTACATTCTGGGTTCGCTCTTTGGGATGGGAAAGAAGTCACGAGCGACCCAGGCCGACATATGGAAAGAGCTTCATGGTGACGCGAACTTTGGGCTGTGCAACTGCGAGAGAATGCAAAAGCAATTCGAGCCGGCCATTGCGCATTGCCAGAAGGCGCTGACGTTCCGACCAAATGACGTGGCTGTGAACTACCGGCTGGGCGAGCTGTTCTCAGAGGAGTTTAACCAGCAGCAGCAGCTTGGTCTGCTGGCAGCGGCGAAGCTGCACTTCGCGGCGGCAATCGCTGCAAATCCAGACACGATCGAGGCCGGCCGCGCGAAGAAATATGTAAAGAACATCGACGATGAGCTGGCCAAGGTACAGTGACCCACCTTCCACCCCTCAGCCGGCGATCATGATTGCGGCGAAGAGTAACACCGATGCGATCAGGCAGAACATGGCCGCGTGGATGCGATCGCTCTTGATCTGACGAATGTAGGCAAGGGTGAGCACGGTGTCGCAGAGGCTCGAGAGCAGATGGTGGTCGGTGGCTTGCTCCATCTCTTTGAGATAAGTGCTTTTCGACTCCGAAAGAATGTTGTGTTTCGGGTTGGCGACCGTGTGAAGAATCCAGTGATGGGCCCTGTTGTGGCCAACATAGAAGGCGGGCTTGGCGGGTGCTTTGCTGTCGATATGTGGCCGGACAGTGGGGAAGATGACGCGCAGGCAGACAAGAATGGAACAGACTTCGGTGGCCATAAAGATTGCGAAAAGGATGGAATGGATGACGGGCCGCGTGCCCTGGTGTTGAAGGGTGACAGCTGCCATACCGGAGAGCAGCGTTACACAGAAACCAGCCTTTGTATCGAGAAAGCGAATGGTATGCTGCGTGTCCTCGATGACCTTCAAGAGAAATTCCAGTCGACTATGAAGATTGTGCTCTTCGTGAATTGGGAGCTCAGTAAGAGAGGTGTCGCCGGGCATAGGCAGGAGTGTAGCAGGCGTGGTGTGGATTGTTATTGCAGTCGGCCGATAGTGCCGGTAGGCTGGGTGCGAACCGTTCCCGAGAGAAAGATGCGACCCGCCAGGATGATGTCTGGAAAGAAGCTGCGTATGTGGGCTCTGCTGCTGATGTCTGCCTTGTTGCGGACGCGGAGTATGCAGGGGCAGACAGCGACTCCGGAACCGCTTGCGCAAACGGCACCTCAAGTGGACATGCAGCGATCGGACAAGGTACAGCAGCGGCTTCCACAGCAGGTGGTCTCAAAGGTAGGAGCACTACAGGGAATCCTCATGGATCAGGGCGGTCGACCGCTGGTGGGATTCGAGGTAAAGCTTACAGGCGCCGGAATGGTTGCGCCCGTGCTGACATCGGGAGATGGCATATTCCGTCTGCTGCGGGTGCCGCCTGGCGTGTATCAAATGACGCTGACGGCGAGAGACGGTGCGGCTGTCGAGCGGCAGGGTGTAGAGATTCATGCTGGCGAGGTGCTCTCGATCGAAGTGCATGTGCCCGTGGCAGAGAAGGGACCTGTGTCTGTGCTTGGCCAAAATCCCGCGAATGTGCTGGAGGAGGCGAACTACAAGGAACTCAGTCGGAGACCCGATGCTGACGGCGCGCTTGTAGCTGCGCCAGTAGAAAACATTCTGCCGGATGCAGCTTACTTTCAGCCAAGACCAGATCGATGGAATACGGCTATGCCGAACTACCATCGTTATGACCTGGGTGAAGAGACCCCTTTCGTTTTAGGCCATTGGTATGATCCGTTCAACCAAAACCGATTGAAGGCGGATAAGCCGCTCATTGGGAAAACGTTCTTTAGCTTCACGGCTGACAGCATTACTGCGCTTGAAGGAAAACGTCTCCCGACAGCAGCGGGGCAGTCAACTATCGATGCAATTGAGCCAGACTTCTTCGGACGTGGCGGGCAGTTCTTCCTTGCGCAGACGTTCCGGTTCAGCTTCGATTTGTTTCATGGAGACACATCTGCATTTCGGCCGGTGGATTGGCGAATCAGGATCACTCCGGCAGCAAACATCAACTACCTGCGTGCACGTGAAAACCAGGTGGTAAGCCCGATTGATACGAATGGGACAGCACGAGTGGACGGACATGTTGGTTTGCAGGAGGCATTCGGGGAGGTGAAGATCCATGACTTCGGCCCCAACTACGACTTCCTGAACTTTCGTGGCGGCATTCAGTCGTTCGTATCGGATTTCCGCGGATTTATCTTTGCGGATGAGCAGCCAGGGCTAAGGCTATTTGGCAATCTCAAATCCAATCGATTTCAGTACAACTTCGCGGCATTCGATTTGTTGGAGAAAGACACGAACAGCGGTTTGAATACGTTTCATCGGCGTGGGCGCGAGGTGGCGGTCGCAAATATCTTTATCCAGGATTTTTTCGTGAAGGGTTACACTGCGCAGTTCAGCTATCACTTTCAACGCGACAACAACAGCCTGCACTACAACGACAATGGGGTGATCGTCCGGCCGGCTCCTATCGGGACAATTAAGGAGCATCGAGTAGATGCTGACTATTTCGGGTGGACCGGCGACGGGCACCTTGGGAAGTTGAATGTGACTCATGCATTTTACGAGACGTTGGGGCACGATACGTTCAACCAGATAGCGGCACAGAAGACCGGTATCAACGCGCAGCTTGCAGCGGTCGAACTTTCGGTGGACCGGGACTATCTGCGATTCAGAACTTCTTTCCTGTTCTCTTCAGGTGACGGCAAGCCGCGGGACAATACGGCGCGGGGATTCAGCTCGATCGTTGATGGTGTGGCATTTGCCGGCGGAGAGTTTAGCTTCTTCAATCGCGAGGGAGTTCCGCTGGCCCGCGCCGGCGTGGCCTTGACCGCGCCCGACAGCTTTTTGCCAGACCTGAGGTCGAGCAAGGACGAGGGGCAGTCGAACTTCGTAAACCCCGGAATCTTGCTCTACAACGTTGGAGCTGACGCCGATTTGCTGCCGACTTTGAAGCTGGTTGTTAATACTAATTTTATGCAGTTCGACCGCACAGAACCGTTAGAGTTCCTGCTGCAACAGAATGGTTTGCGACGTACGATTGGCGTGGACTCGGGAGTTGGCTTTATTTACCGACCCTTTCTAAACGACAACGTGATTATTCACGCGGGAGCTACGGACCTGGTGCCGCTGCGAGGTCTGAGGGATATCTACACTAGCCAGACTTTGGTCTCGGTGTTCGGTGTGGTGCGCTTTCAGTTTTAGGGCAGGTCGCTGGTTTGCAGGAGTGTCAATGAAGTTGGTGAAGCTCATCTCGTTTGCATCGCGCCGCAAAGGCCAGTCATTGATGCTGATGGTTGCGTCCGCTGCGCTGACCGCAACGGCGGTGGTGAAACTTCCATTGACATGGGTGTTCGCGCAGCAGGTGCTGGCTGCACCTGGGAACATAGGTACTCCGGCAGCTACACAGGACGCCCCAGCGTCGACGAAGACACCCGATGTTGCGCCTGCTCCAGCCTTCGAGCGTTCGAAGCTGCACCCGTCCACGCGGACTGAGTCGCCTGAACGCGCTGCCATGGCGAGCGCCGGGTGTATGAGCTGTCATACCGGGATTGAGCACCCGAACATGCATGTCGAGCCAACCGTGGTGCTGGGCTGCACAGACTGCCATGGCGGCAACTCTGAGGTGACGCGAGACGGGTGGCTGAAAGGCTCAGATCAGTATGACGAGCGCGAGCAGAAGGCGCATGTACAGCCGGTGTTTCCTGAGGATGCCGAGCGCGGCGACCACCCGGTGCGCGCCTATACGCGTTGGATCAAGGAGAGCTATGCGTTTGTGAAGTTCGCCGATCCGGGTGATCTGCGGGTGGCTCCTGAAACGTGCGGTGGCTGCCATGCGGCCGAGACACGCAACGTAAAGAACAGCATGATGACGCACGGGGCCATGCTGTGGGGCGCGGCGCTCTATAACAATGGAGCCTATCCGCTGAAGAACCCGCACTTTGGTGAGGCATATGATCTTGATGGCAAGCCGGCGCGGCTGCGGAGCTTCCCGCCGCCTACAGCTGAAGAGACAAAGACAAAGGGCGTGCTGCCCTATCTCGACCCATTGCAGCGGTGGGAGGACTCTCAACCGGGCAATCTGTTGAGGGCGTTTGAGCGCGGAGGCGGGCCGAGGCCGGACATTGGGAACCCAGATCGCGAAGATCTGCCGGGCAAGCCGGACACGAAACTAAGTGACCGTGGACTGGGCACAAGTCTGAGGACGGATCCTGTGTTTCTTGGATTGCAGAAGACCAGGCTGCTTGATCCACTGCTGTCTTTTCCAGGAACGAATGAGCAACCCGGAGACTACCGCGGATCCGGTTGTTCGGGATGTCATGTGCTGTACGCGAATGATCGAGACCCGCAGCACTCCGCGGCTATTGCAAAGTTCGGTAACAACGGAATGAGTCGCAGCACGGATGCCACCGTAAACCAGGATCAGAGTGGGCATCCGCTGCAGCACACCTTCCAGAAAGACATTCCTTCCTCGAGTTGCATGGTCTGCCATGTGCATCCAGGAACCAACATGGTGGTGTCGTATTACGGGATGACATGGTGGGACAACGAGGCGGATGGAGCGAAGATGTATCCGGCCAAGCAGCATAACCCGAGCGAGCAGGAACTGCACGATGTGCGGATCAGGAATCCGGAGGGCAGTGCGCCGCGTGGCTTGTGGAGTGACCCAGATTTCCTGAAAACCGTTGGAACCCCATCTTTCAATAAGGATCTGAAGGACACGCAGTTTGCAGATTTCCACTCGCATGGTTGGATCTTCAGGAAAGTGTATAAGCGCGATCGCACGGGCGAGTTACTCGACAAAGATGACAAGATCGTCTCGTCTGAAGATCCAGAGGCGTTGGGCAAGGCTGTGCATCTCGCGGACATCCATCTTGAAAAAGGGATGCACTGCATCGACTGCCACTTTACCCAGGACGTCCATGGCAACGGCAAGCTTTATGGCGAAACGCGCAATGCGGTTGAGATTGGCTGCCAGGATTGCCACGGAACGATCTACAAGAAGGCGCTGCTGACGACCAGTGGGCCGGCCTCCGCGAACGATGTCTCGTCAAACTTGCTGCGCATGCGAACGCCATTTAGGCAGGCACGCTTTTATTGGCGCGAGGGCAAATTGTGGCAGCGTTCAAATGTGGAGCAGGGAACGGAGTGGGAGGTTGTGCAGACGCTCGACACGATTACGCCGGGCAATGAGCATTACAGCGAGAAAAGCCGCTACGCGAAGACGATGCAGAAGGACGGCGTGAAGTGGGGCGCCGCAGACCCGATCGCAGAGATGGCTCACAGCGATAAACGAATGACATGCCAAAGCTGCCACTCATCGTGGACGACGAGTTGTTTCGGGTGCCATCTCTCGATGACTGCGAACCAGCGAATGCCAATGCTCCACAATGAAGGCGAGATGACGCGCAATTGGACGGCATACAACTTCCAGGTGCTTCGCGATGATGTGTACATGCTAGGCATCGATGGCACGGTGACAGGGAATAAAGTGTCGCCGGTACGGTCGGCGTGTGCGGTGGTGGTGAGCTCGCAGAACGCAAACCGTAATTGGATCTACCAGACGCAGCAGACGGTGTCTGCACCGGGATTCAGCGGCGAAGCGTTCAGTACGTATGTGCCGCATACGGTGCGCGGAAAGGAGACAAAGGGCTGCACGGATTGCCATGTCTCCGCGAAAGGCGACAACAATGCATGGATGTCTCAACTGCTTGTGCAAGGCACAAACTTCCTCAATTTTATGGGCAAGTACATCTACGTTGGCCGTGGCGAGAATGGCTTTTCAGCGGTGCCCGTAGCGGCGAGCACGGAGCCGCCTGTCATTGCGGGCAGCGACTTTCAGAAGCTGGCGTACCCGGAGGATTATCAGAAATTTGTTGCGGGCGGAAGGATCATCAAGGGCACACAGAGCCACGAAGGTAATGAAGTCCTGGACGTTCAACTTCGTGGCGAGTACTTGTACGCGGCGATGGGCAAAGGCGGTTTCCGCGTCTTCGATGTGGCAAACGTAGATGTAAAGGATGACTCGGAGCGTTTGCAAACGGCGCCAGTTTCGCCGCTGAGCCAGCGGTTCTATGTAAGAACGAAGTTCGCCACTTCGGTGGCTTCCCCTTCAACGCTGGCGCTCGATCCTCTCAGGACGCAGGTTGCGGAGAACGAAGAGCAAAAGATTGCGCCGCTTTACGCGTTCCTTTACGTGACGGACAAGTACGAAGGCTTGATCGTAGTGGGCAACGGAGCTAAAGGCGTTGGAACATTGCTCGACGGCAACCCACGAAACAACGTGTTGCATCGGGAGTTGACGTTCAATCCGAACGGTGTACTTGATGGTGCAAAGCGAATCACAATTGCGGGCACAAAGGCGTACGTTCTGGCGAATAAAGGAATGATCGTTGTCGAGCTGGCTGACCCACTCCATCCGAAGGTCATCGCAGAGGTGACCGATGTGCATGATGGGCGTGGAGTGGGCGTGCAGTTCCGGTACGCGTTCGTTGTCGATCGCGATGGCTTGAAGGTCTTCGACGTGACAACGCCTGCGAAAATCCATCGCGTGGGCGAGACGGTGCCGTTTGCTGATGCTCGAAACGTCTATGTAGCACGGACGTATGCGTATGTGTCTGCTGGTAAGGACGGCATCGGAGTTGTAGATGTGGAGCATGCGGAGCATGCGAAGTTGGCCATGATGTTCAACGCTGGCGGTGCTCTGAACGACACAACCGATCTGAAGATTGGCATGGTGAGCTCGAGCCAGTTCGCGTTTGTGGCGGACGGGAAGAACGGGATGAGGATTGTGCAGCTGTTTTCGCCGGGAACGCAGCGCAACTTCTACGGCTTTAGTCCGCTGCCGGTGCCGCAGTTGATAGCGACCCAACCATTGAAGGGGCGGGCGCTAGCAATCTCAAAGGGGATTGATCGTGATCGTGCGGTGGATGAGGATGGCAACCAGCTTGCCGTGTTCGGGCGGCGCGGTGCAAGGCCGTTCAACGGCGAAGAGATGCGCAGGATGTACCTGCGAGCGGGCGAGCTCTATACCGTAACAGACGAGCCTCCGGTGCCGGCGCTTGGGCCGGTCCTGGTAGGTAGGCGGTAGGCGAGTCGCAGACACTCGACAGGAGTGATACAAGGGATAACAGCATGCTTGCAGAGCGGTGTTATCCAGGTGAGAAGGAATCTTATGGTTGCGATTGAGTTAGAGTATGAAGGCGATTTGCATTGCAAAGCTGTGCATGTGCCCTCGGGAACGTGGTTAACGACGGACGCGCCCAAGGACAATCAAGGCCGCGGAGAGAGCTTTTCACCGACTGATCTGGTGGCGACGGCGTTAGGTAGCTGCATCCTGAGCGTGATGGGAATCATGGCGCGGACGCTCGAAATCGATATCGCGGGATCTACAGCGCGCGTGGAGAAGGAAATGGCGAATGCGCCGATTCGCATGATTCAGAAGCTCGCAGTGACTGTGCATGTGCCACACATTGTGAGTGAACAAAATAGGACGAAGCTGGAGAAGGCGGCGCATGCCTGCCCGGTGCATAAGAGCCTGCATCCGGATATGCAGAAGCCTATCGATTTCACATGGGGATGATGCCAGGCTTCTCTCAGCCCAACATTCTTGCATTCGTCGTTGCGATTAGTTTCGCTGCAGGATTAAACGTGTACGCTACGGCGTTTTCGTTGGGATTGATGGCGCGGTTGCATTGGGTTGAATTGCCGGTCGGGCTCGACTTGCTGGCACACAGTGGGATGTTAGGCGTAAGCGGTTGCTTGTTTGTGATCGAGGTTTTTGCGGACAAGGTGCCGGGATTTGACTTGATCTGGAACGCGCTTCATACGTTTGTGCGCATCCCGGTGGCCGCGCTGATGGCATATGCGGCAGGGTCGCAGCTTCCACCAGGAGCGCATGTCTTGGCGACCTGCCTGGGTGCGGCTCTTGCGGCAGTTGCGCATGGTTCAAAGACTGCGGCCAGGCTGGCGGTGACACCAAGTCCAGAGCCAGTATCGAACATCGCGTTAAGTACGGTGGAGGATGCGGGTGCAATGGGGCTGAGTTGGATCGGGGTGCATCATCCCGCTGCAGGTGTCGCGACTGTCGGTGTGCTCGCTGTAGCGGGGGTTGGACTGATGTGGTGGGGATGGCGGCTTCTGCGGCAGGGAGTTACCCGGCTGTTCCACAGAGATCCGACCGCAGTCCAGTCTTTGGGGCGTTAGATTCCTTGGATAGCTTCCGCTAAATGCTGTGAGGCTCAGTGGGCGCTGGAGAGTTGGTCGATGCGGAAGGCTGCTTTGTCATCTCGCAGGATGCCGGTCTTCAGTTGGGCCTGTAATGTCTCGTGGTACTCGTGGCAAAGTGAACAGCCGCTTTCGGCATGGCCATCTGAGAGTGCTGGGCCTTGTGGGCGGCTTTGGCCATCATGACAGCGTTGGCAGGTGCCAATGTTCGGCATGAGAAGATCGTTGCCGCTTGTGCTCGTTAAGGCGCTGGCGTGGCATTCCGCGCATTGCACTGTGTTGTGAGATGAGTGGCTGAAGAGTGCAGCGGTAAAGAAGCGAGCCGGGGCATGGGACGGCGCGATCGTCGGTGTCTCTGAAAGTGCTGTCTGCATCTCTGCAGGCGAGAATGAGGCGTTGATGAACGTCGCGCCAGAGTTGTTGATGCGGTTCGTAATTGTGGTGGCAGGAAGCGCGTCGATGTTGCCGACGGTATGGCAGAGAGCGCACTTTTGGCGAAAGAGGATTGTCTCGGCCTTTACGAGAGCGGTCTTGTCACCAGGAGAGATTGCCTGCATCTTAGCGCGGAGGAACTCGAGAGACTTGGCGGCTTCAGCGTGGGGGGCCTGCTCGTTAACTTTGGCGCTGAACTCGAGTGAGTGGCAGGACTGGCATGAGCGTTCGAAGTTCACGTTTGCCATCCGGCCAGAGTGGGCGGAGTCGCGTCCGGCGGGGTCCTCGACCTGATGGCAGTATTCGCAGTGCAGGGTAACTTTTTCGCCATTAGGCTTGCCGGTGAGATCTTGCTTAAGGTGGTCAGCGTGATTGAACTTCAGGCCAAAGGCGGCTTCGCGAACTTCAGGGGTTGCGGTGCGTAGGGCGCGAAAGTCAGGGTGACCCTTAGTAAAGTTGTCGATGTGCGTGGCAACGGCGGCGGGAACGCTCCTGACTTCAAGGTTGGCGTGGCACTGGGTGCAGCCTGAGATAGGAGCATTTGCGAGATGCATCGCTCCGACGTGTTCAATGTGGCAGGTGCTGCATTGTTTGCTGGCGATGGTCTGGTTCGCATGATGGAGGCCTACGGAGTGGCACGAAGCGCAGGCCGAGTCGGGAACGCTGCGCGATACACCGAGGCCGACAGGCAGGAATCCTGCGCCGGTGATGGCTGGCTTGTGGCAGGCTTCACATTTCTGTCCGAACACAGCGTGTGAGGAAGAGATCGGGCCGGAGGAAAATGCCTGTGCGCTGTGTATCGACGAGAGCGCTATCCAGCCAACGGCAGCAATGATGGCGATGAGCGCAAGTCGGAACTGCCATGTTCGGATCGGTGAACCCTTTTTGAAGTAGTTGAGGTCATGCCGCTTGGCAAGAAGTTTTGTGGTGCGCCTGCGGATTGCCATGCGGTGACCTCCTTTCATGAGGGCGCGAGAGAAAGCTGGAGACAGCTACTTAGCCAGAGCCAGCTAGTAGCGAAGGGCTACTACAACATGTATGAAGGCAAGCAATAACAGCGCGGCGGAGATAGGCAGATGAATCAGCAGCCATCCGTGAAGCCAGTGGTGAAGGCGGATCTGGTGATCGAGCTGGCGCTTCTCGCTGCAAATGTCTTCGAGCGCAGTGATGGGCGGCCATGCATTTGCGGGGAACATTTTTCTAAAGTCCTCAAAGGCACGTGCGGCATGCGCCGAGTGGCGCAGGTCCATTCCAATGGCCTGCTTTCGTTTGGCTTGAAGATAGGGCTCTACCGTCGACTCGAAGAAGGTGTCGAAGGCGGCAACTTCATTTCCGTACTCTGGGATTTCAACAAGCGTCATGGTGACAGTGGCGCCAGCGCCGCGGGCGGGGGCAAGCATCTGAGTGACATTAATGGCATGCTGGTGAGCTTCAGCGACGAGTTGCTCCTGGATAACGCCGATCTGGTCGTAGATGGTTTCGTACGGGACTTCGCGGAACATGCGAGTCGGCAGCGTGTGCTGTAGGTATGCGCCATAGATGCCGCTCAGGACGACGATGAACGTAAGGATCATCAAGACGAATGCAAGCAGACCGCGGGCGTGAAAGGCGGCATGGAAGAGCACCATAGGTAGCGCAAGAGCGCCGAGCCACAGGTGAGCCTTCATCCATACGCGTGCGGCACCGATGCGCAGGATGCGGTACCGCTTTCGCAGGCTCAGCAGCGCGGCGAAGACCATGAAGCCCAGAGCGATGACGCCGAAGGTCAGGCCCACTGCGGTACTGCCAGCGGCCGTGGTCATTTGGGCATACGGAATGTAGACGGCGGTTGAAACGACGATCAAAGCGATCGAAAAGTAAAGCCACGGGCGCTGAGTGCTGTCGATCCGCATCGCTTATCTCTTTACCTCGACCGAGGAGGTGACGAGTGCAGCATTGATGCCAATAGGCACACCGGTGTTGATGTCCTGGCCCAGCAGGTTTGAGAAGAACTCCGTCGGGTTGACGCGATGGGCGGCGTCGTGAGGGCAGGCATAGACGCAGCTGGGCTCTTCAAGGTCGTGGCAAAGGTCACAGGAGGTGGCCTTGCGCACCTTGCCGTGGTCGCCAGCATCCTTGCCGTCGCGATCAAATTCATGGACAGTGATGTTGCCGTAAGGGCAGTTCGAGGCGCACAGTCCGCAGCCGACGCACCAGTCTTCTATGATCACTTCGAGCGAGTTGCGGCGGCGAATCGAACCCACTGGACAGCCGACCATGCAGAGTGGATCGCGGCACTGGCGGCACGAGGTGGCGATGAGATATTTGTCAAAGCGAACGCCATCGCGGAGAAGACGTGTGACACCGTCGTGGGCTTCGGCACATGCCTTCACGCACTGGTCGCAGCGGGTACATTTCTCAAGATCGAGGATCAGAAGGCTTTGCGCGTCCATCAAGCCCTGGGCCAGAAAGCTGTGCAGCGGGGCAGCGACAGTGGTCGCTTCGACGGCACGCTCGCGGTGAAATACGTTCTCCTTATCGCGCTGCCGTGCGACATTTTCGATTTGGTTGCGGACTTCGGGGAAGCGGTCAAGCATTGCGGAAAAATCAGGTGCATAAATCTTGACGACTTCGACGTGGTCGAGCGCAGTGCAAGTGGCGGTGCGGGGCACGTCGCGGAGCAGACCCATTTCGCCGAAGTATCCCCCTCGCGGAAGGTACGCCAGCACCATCTCCTCGCCGCGGCGCATCTGGCTGACGCGTACGAAGCCGATGCGAACGAGGTAGAAAGAGTCGGCGATGTCGCCCTCGGTGCAGATGACCTGGCCGGGAGCGTAGCGAACGAGTTCGACGCGGTCGCGGAGAACATCAATGAAATCTTCACTGATGGTAGAGAAAATGGGAACGCTGCGAAGATGGGTTCCAAGTGCGCGGCCCCGGTAGTTGGCTTCAAGCTGGCTGCGGAAGGTCTTGTTCTTCTGCATCACGTCGAGGACATTACGCAGCATCTCGAGCATCACGCAATCGGTCTTGGCGCGGACGGTAGCTGAGCGCGGGTAGAAGCTCATACAGGTCATCTCGCCGAAGAGATCGCCTTGACCAAGGGTGGCGAGAGGGTTGTCGTACGGCAGATCGACAGGGCCGTCGATGCGAATGTGTGTGGGCGTCTCGAGGCGCTCTTCGTCTCGCTTGTTCGTCTTCAGAGGCAGAAGCTTGCTGCGCATCTTGCTGAAGAATCCCTCAGGTTCGCTGGCGGTGGTGACGTGGGCGCGAGGGCTGCCAAGGTAGACATCGGCTTCGCCTTCGAGGATGTAGAAGGCGGTTGAGCCGTTGTCACCCTCGCGCACGATGATCTCTCCGGCAGCGTAGTTGCGGCGCACCACTGCGCCTGCATTGAGTTCAAGGAAGGTGCCTGAGACGCCCTTGAAGATTGGTAGGGCGAGAAGGTCTTCGGTTTCTACAGAAAAGGCTTCAACGGTGGGGCCATTCTCTTCGATGAGCTGCTGAAGGAGGTTCTGTCCGAGCACCTTCTTATTGGTAAGCGCTCCAGTGGGGCAGCTCACCATGCACTCGCCGCACGTTACGCAGGACGAGTTGCCCATGGGCTCATTGGCATCGAAGGCGATGGTGGTGAAGTAGCCCTTGCCCTGGCGGGCGATCACGTTGTTATGCCGGATTTCCGAGCAGCCACGAATGCAGCGGTCGCAAAGAATGCAGGCCGAGTAGTCGACGTGAATGGCCGGAGAGGTGTCGTCTTCAGACATGACGGGCACGGCACGTTTCTTGAAGCGAACGTCAGGCGGCAGCATGCCAGCCTTTGCTGCCTGGGTTTCAAGCTCACAGTCGCCACTCTGCTGCTGGCGGATGCAGGGCGAAGGATGGTCGGTCAGCATGAGCTCATAGAGCGTTTTCCGTACAGCCCTGATTGGTTCAGTGTCAGTGTGGACGACCATGCCGGACTCGACCTTAAAGACACAGGCGGCCTGCAAAGCGCGCTCCCCAACATCGCAGATGCAGATCCGGCAGACGCCGACGGGGGTTTGGTTCTGCTGATGGCAAAGGACGGGAATGGTGATGCCGAGGATCCGCGCCGCATCAAACACCGAAGTTCCGTGCGGGACGGTGACCTCCTGACCGTCAATGGTCAGGGTCATCATCTCGTGACCGGGACCATGTACCGGCGCGACAGCTACTGCGTGTTCGCTCACTGTGCGCTCCGCTGCATTTCTTGCCTCGGAGACGCAGAAGCTTTTTGGAAGCAGATCCCGGCGCTGCAGTACTTGTCTTCGAGATGCTGCCGCATCACCTCGGGAAAGTGTTTGATCACAGATTGGATTGGGGCAGGGGAGATCTGGCCGAGTCCGCAAAGCGAGGCAGTGCGGAGAACATTCGAAAGATCCCGAAGCATGTCCATGTCGCCTGCGCCCACCTCGCCGCTTATCCAGTTGCTAAGGAGATCAACGAGCTTCTGCGTACCAATGCGGCAGGGCGAGCACTTGCCGCAGCTTTCGTTGCGATAGAAGGCAATGGAGTTGAGCGCCATGTCCAGCATGCAGCCGTGGTCGGCCACGACAACAACCGCGCCTGAGCCAACCATAGAATTGAGGGCCTTGAGCTTGTCCCAGTTCATCTCGGTGTCGAGCATGGATGCGGGAAGATAGCCGGAGGACGGGCCGGAGGGTGCAAAGCCGATCACTTCGTGGCCATCAGGTGGGCCGCCCGCATACTTGTAGATGAGGTCGCGGTAGGAGGTCCCCATTGGCAACTCGAAGATGCCGGGATGTTTGACGTGACCAGTGACGCCGACGAACTTAATTCCGGGTGAGCCGGGCAATCCGGCGTTGTGGTACCACTCGCCTCCCTTGCCGAGGATGGTGATGGCGTGGCAGAAGGTCTCAACGTTGTTCAGTGCTGTGGGCTTGCCCCAGACACCGGAGTTGACAGTACGCGGCGGCTTATTGCGCGGCTCCGAGCGGTTTCCCTGGATGGCTTCCATGAGTGCGGTTTCCTCGCCGCAGATGTAGCCGCCCGGTGAAACGAAAACTTCAAGGTCGAAGTCGATGCCGGAACCGAGGATGTTCTTTCCGAGAAGCCCGAGGGAGTAGATATGTGCGAGCTCTTCGACGAGAACTTCAGTCTGAAGTTCGTATTCGTGGCGGATGTACAAGTAGCCTTTCTGTGCGCCAACAATGGCCCCGCAGACCATCATGCCTTCGAAGACCATGTGCGGAAGGTACTGCAGAATAAATCGATCCTTGATTGTGCCGGGTTCGCTCTCATCGGCGTTGCAGACGACGAACTTTTCCTTGCTGGGGGATTTACGAGCGCCGTCCCATTTAATGTGCGCGGGAAAGCCTGCGCCACCCATGCCACGGAGTTCGCCAGTCTTGAGCTTCAGGAGTGTTTCATCGAAGTTCTTCTCTGCGACGAGGCTGCGAAAGGTGTTGTAGTGCTCGTCTTCCGTGGCATACGGATCGCACTGAATCGCGAGACCACGCTCTTCTGGACTACGCGGCGCCGGACTATGGCGCTCTTCACGCGGGGCAAGTATTTCCTTATCGATTATGGTGACGACATCGCGGAAGTTGCATTGCTCAAAGTAGTGCTCGTTAATGCTGACGACAGGCGCATGATCGCAGCGTCCGACGCAGGAGATATCGCGGACCTGGACCAGGTCGGCTGCGTTGGCGTACTGCAGTTCGAGTGACTTCTTAAGAACGCGGGAGCCGTTCAGATGGCAGCTCATGTCATCGCAGACGCGGACGTCGACGCGGATCGGCGGCTTGAGGCGGAAGTGCGGATAAAAGCTTGCGACCGTGTGGACGTCTTTCACGCCAACACCGCGGCGAGTGGCGATGCGCTCGATCTCCCGGATGGGGACGAAGCCGATCTGATCCTGAACATGGCGCAGGTCCTCGAATACGCCAAGTTTGTTGCGTCCTGGTTCAATGCTGATCAGGACTTCAGGCATGGTGCTCATCCGAGGTACGCTCCAGGTGGTTCAGCGAGGACAAAACTGTATGAGGGGCTTGCGGGTCAATCTAGCAGAGAGATGGTTGCGAGTCTAGTAACTTTGTGGAGAGTTCCTGATGCCCGTTCCGCCGCGAAGATATTGAAAATGCTGGTTGCAATGGAGCGATTGCCGGGATATAACGGCAGCAACTAAATCAAACATGTGAGGGCAGCGCCAGTGCGTTCGCTGAAAAAGTTCGGCTTCGTTGTTACGGTGCTCGTAGCCGGATGGATGTTTGCAGCGACGGTCACACCGACGCAGGCACAAACGGTGACGCCGGACCATCTCCATGCGATACTTGCGGCATCGGCAGCTGATCCACAGCCAATGGGTAAATTCGTAGGGCCAGGATCGTGCTCAGCGAGCGCGTGCCATGGATCGGTGACACCTCGAAATACAACCAAGGTTCTGCAGAATGAATACAGTACATGGGTAACTGAAGACAGCCATGCTCGAGCCTACTCGTCGCTGACGGGAAGCCTGGGACGGCAGATGTCTGCAATCCTGAAGATCGGGCCGGCGGAGAAGGCACGCCGTTGCCTGGTGTGCCACGCAATCAGCGCGTCGGAGGGACACAGCACGGCTGCTCTTGATGTCTCTGAGGGCGTGAGCTGCGAGAGCTGCCATGGCGCGGCTTCGCAATGGATCGGGCCTCACATCCAGTCGACCGCCAAGCACGCCGACATGGTGCGGCTCGGGCTTGTCGACAGCAAGAACCTTTCCATCCGCAGTGAGAAATGCCTGACCTGCCATCTGGGAGCCCCAGGGCTGCATGTGGACCATGAATTGATCGCGGCCGGGCATCCAGACCTGAGATTTGAGCTGGATTCATACACGCAGACCGAACCCCCGCATTGGGTAGAAAAGGCTGCGGACCCGCTGTTTGGCATGCGGGCCTGGGGAGTTGGGCAGGCCGTGCAGATGCGCGAAAGCATGCTGCGCGTGGCTCGCGATGCCGAGAGCGGGCCTTGGCCTGAATTCAGTGAGATGGACTGCATCACGTGCCACCACGCGTTGACCGGTCCTGAGAGCTGGCGCCAGAAGGAAGGCTATGCCGGGCATCGCCCAGGCGACGCCCCCTACAACGTGTCGCGGTACGTTGCGTTCCGAAAGTTTGCCGAGGAGGTCGATCCTGCGACGAACCACGAGTTGCAGGGCGAGACGGATAAAGTGGCTCACCTGATTACGACAATGAGTCCGGATCGGGCAGCGGTGATCAGTTCAGCGAAGCGGGCCGCAAGCCTGTCGGATAAGCTGCTGGGCGAAGTGCAGAACGCTTCGTATGATCGCGACAGGACACAGCGACTGATCAAGAGCATTGCGGGGGAGGGTGACCTGATCTCGAGGCAGGGAGAACGAGCGGCAGAACAGGCAACCATGACCGTGGATTCTCTCTACATCGCAACAGCCAAGGCGGGCAGTCCAAGTGC
Source organism: Acidobacteriaceae bacterium (assembly GCA_903642265.1). Classification (GTDB taxonomy): domain Bacteria; phylum Acidobacteriota; class Terriglobia; order Terriglobales; family Acidobacteriaceae; genus Edaphobacter. The sequence continues at coordinate 28,846 of CAHJWN010000033.1, forward strand.
AGAGACGCGGGCAGCCATCGACGCTCTCTTCATGCAGGTGAAGAATCCGTCAGCGTACAACGCTCCGCAGTTCGCGGCGCAGATGAAGCGCGTGCAGCTTTCGGTGCGGTAGGATACGCGATGGTTGGTGGTGTCGCCTGAGACAAAGTCGTTCGTTCTGCCGCTCACCGGGCAACCAACCTTTTCGTGGAACTAAAGCAAAGCGGGCTCTGCGAGCCTTGGCTCTGCTGCGACGAAACGATGGGCCGCATCGCCTTCACGGACCCTGGCGCTGTACGTGCCCAATGTTCCAACTGTTGGTAGGATGTCTCATCAGCGCGATGCGCTGGAATCGCGTGCGAAACAATATGGCTTTGGCATCCAGCAGCGGCGCAGCGCTTGTGGCTGAAGCCCAGATGCAATCATGAGATAGGAAGAACTGCAGACCCAATGAGGATCGACAACAAGACGCGGCGCGGCTTTCTCAAGTCGCTTTCGCGCACGGCGATTGTGCTGACGCTCGAAGATGTGCTCGGACTGGCAATGCCAGTGAAGGAGAAAGCCACAGGCGCGCAGACAGGTTCGCGGTCGGCGTATGACGTCGTTCCAAAAGCAGCGCCTAAACTGGCGTCAAATGTGGCCGGAACGCCTCTTGGGATCTCGTTTGTGGACGTGGCGAAGCAGTCCGGCCTCAACGTAAAGACAATTTATGGTGGAGAGCACAAAAACCGCTTTCTGCTGGAGACTACCGGCTGCGGTGTAGCATTCTTCGACTATGACCATGATGATTGGCTGGATATATTCCTGGTGAATGGATCCAGACTGGAAGGATTTCCCAAGGGTCAAGAGCCGGTTTCTCATCTTTTCAAGAACAATCGCGATGGCACGTTCACCGATGTAACGTTGAAAGCCGGGCTTGCACGAAGCGGCTGGGGACAGGGTTGCTGTGTCGGAGATTACGACAACGATGGATGGAATGATCTATTTGTGAGTTATTACGGTCAGAATGTGTTGTTCCGTAACAACGGCAATGGCACGTTCACCGACATGACTGTGAAGGCTGGGTTGGGGCAGGTTGGATCCCGGCAACGGTGGGGTTCCGGATGTGCTTTCCTCGATTATGATCGTGACGGTTATCTCGATTTATTTGTAGCGAATTACATTGACTTCGACATAAAGACAGCACCTTTGCCCGAGGCAGCAGGATGTGCCTACAAGGGGATCCAGGTCGCCTGTGGTCCTCCCGGGCTTCAGGGTGGAAAGAACCTGCTTTACCACAACAATGGGGATGGAACATTTTCGGATGTCTCCAAGAAGGCCGGGATGTATGACACCATCGGCACCTATGCGCTAAGCGTCCAGGTAGCAGATCTAGATAACGATGGCTGGCCGGATATTTATGTCGCCAACGACTCGACCGCAGCCACTTATTATCAAAACCAGAAAGACGGGACGTTCAAGGATGTTGCGATTGAAGCAGGAATCGCTTATTCGCCAGATGGAAAGCCGCAGGCGGGAATGGGCGTTTCAGTCGGCGACTTCAACCGCGATGGTCTATTGGATATTATAAAAACCAATTTTGCAGGGGACACAGACTCCCTGTACCTGAACCTGGGGGACGGAACCTTTGAAGACCATACTTATCTCTCTGGCTTAGGACTGAATACGCGATATCTCGGGTGGGGAGTCGGCTTTCTGGACATGGATAACGATGGCTGGCTTGACGTCTTTATATCAAACGGCCATGTGTATCCAGAGGTCGACGGCTCGCACGTCGATGCTCCTTACGCAGAACATAAATATCTTTATAGAAACTTGCGGAATGGACAGTTTGAAGATGTCACCGCAAACGGCGGCTCCGGCATTACGGACGCGGTGGCGGCACGTGGGTGCGCATTCGGTGATTTCGATAACGATGGCGATGTGGATGTCGTGGTGAACTGCGTCAACAGTTATCCGCAACTACTTCGTTGCGACACTTCTACCACCCGAAATTGGATCAAGATCAGGACAGTAGGTACGAAGTCGAACCGGGCGGGCATTGGTGCGCGCATCAGTGTGACGACACAGCCAGTTGAAGGCAAGCCGCTGGTGCAAATAGAAGAGGTACGGAGCGGGGGAAGTTATTACTCGCAGAATGATCTTCGCATCCACTTCGGGTTGGATGAAGCTGCGAAGGCTGACGTAGTTGAGATTCGGTGGCCGTCGGGACACGTGGACATGCATAAAGACCTTGCTGCAGGGGCTCTCTATGTGGTTGAAGAAGGCGGCAAGGTGCTCAAGACCATGCCGATGGGGCATGGAGCCAGCAAGTGAAGGTGCCTGGTTTCGTCGCGTTGCTCGTGTTTGCGGCTGTTATGGCATCCGGTCAGGTGAAGCCATACCCGACCTTTGCCGGCCATAGCGGTCCTGCCTGGTTCGTTGACGTTGCTGGTAAAGCAGGTCTGACTGTAAAGAATGTGAATGGCTCAGCTACAACGAAGCAGTACATCATAGAGGCGACCGGAAGCGGCGCGGCAATCATCGATTACGACCGGGATGGCTGGCCGGATATCTTCCTGGTAAATGGCCAGGAGTTACAAGCCGGGCAATCGAAAAGTGGCAAGCCTACCAGTCATCTGTTTCATAACAATCGCAATGGCACCTTTTCAGATGTCACGGCGAAAGCTGGATTAGTGTCGACAGGCTGGGGCCAGGGTGCGTGCGTTGGCGATTACGACAACGACGGCTTTGATGATATCTACGTGACACAGTATGGCAGGAACCGCTTGTATCACAATGAGCATAACGGAACGTTTAAAGAGGTTGCGACGCAGTCGGGGACTGCCGGCACCGGGCATGAATGGGGTACAGGATGCGCTTTCATCGATTACGACCGTGACGGCAAGCTGGACATCATCGTCGCAAATTACGTCCACTTTGATTTAGCAAAGACCCCAAAACCCGGTGAAACCGCAGGATGTATGTGGAAGGGTGCTCCGGTGATGTGTGGACCGCGTGGACTCGAAAGCGCGCCTAATGTGCTGTTCCACAATCTGGGTGGGGGCAAGTTCGCGGATGTAAGTAAATCGAGCGGTATTGAACGAACAAACGGCCATTATTGTTTTTCAGTGACGACGCTGGATTACGACAAGGATGGCTGGCCGGATATCTATATCGCATGCGACTCAACTCCGGCAATCCTCTATCGAAATAATCATGATGGAACCTTCACGGATGTTGCAGCGGATGCAAATGCAGCTTACAACGAAGATGGTCGAGAACAGGCTGGGATGGGCTCTACTGCAGGAGACTACGATGGTGATGGCAACATCGACATCTTCAAGACGAATTTTTCGGATGATACTTCAACTCTTTACAAAAACAATGGAGACGGCACGTATACGGATGTGACCTACGCGGCTGGACTGGGAATTAATGCAGACGCTCTTGGGTGGGGTGCGATGTTCGCGGACGTCGATAACGACGGTCATCCGGATTTGCTGGTCGTGAATGGGCACGTGTATCCGGAGGTGGATTCAGCCAGGCTTGGCGCTTCTTTCCGGGAGCGACGCTTCCTCTACCTCAACCAGGGAAATGGCAAGTTTCGAGACGTATCGGCAATCAGCGGCCCAGGATTGCAGGTGCCGCAGAGCGGTCGAGGACTGGCCGTCGCAGATTTCTGGAATGATGGCCGGCTTTCGGCGGTAGTTAACAATCTTTCTGACCTGCCGATGCTGCTGGTGAATCAAGCAAGCAATCCGAATCATTGGCTGGGACTACGCCTTATAGGAACGACTTCGAATGCCAGCGCGATCGGAGCGCGGGTGACCGTCCATGGATCCAGGAGAGCATGGGTGGATGAAGTGCGGAGTGGTTCGAGCTACAACTCCTCCAGCGATCTCAGGCTGCACTTTGGACTCGGAACTGAGAACAGCGTGACAAGCGTTGAAGTGCGATGGCCAAACGAAGCAATAGAAAGGTTCTCAATTGCAGGTGTAGACCGTTTGGTGACGCTGACAGAAGGTCAGGGCAAGCACTAGCCTGGCTATGTACAGGGCGCGGCGTCCGATACACTTTATCCCATGGAAGAGAGAGATCTGCGCCTGTGTGCTGTTGAAGGGAAGGCGCTTGAGTCGCTGTGTGAGCGGGTGTATCCGGCTCCGGTGCGTGCCCACCGAACTGCGTTTCAGCGGGACCGCGACAGGATTGTGCAGGCCCGGGCGTTTCGAAGACTTGCGGGTAAGACACAGGTCTTCACGAGCCGGGCCTCTGACCATTTCCGCAGCCGGCTGACGCACACCATTGAGGTTGTGCAGATTGCACGCGACGTTGCAGCAGCCCTGGGCTTGAATGAGGACCTGGCGGAGACGCTGGCACTGGTGCATGATATCGGCCATCCTCCATTTGGGCATGCAGGAGAGCGTGCGCTCGACAAGTGCCTGAAGCAGCATGGACTAAGATTCGACCACAACCTGCACGCGCTACGAATAGTAGAGCACTTTGAGCAGCGGTATGCGGCGCATCGCGGGCTCAATCTGACGCTGGGCGTACGTGAAGGTATTATCAAACACTCCCGAGACTACAAACCGGAGGAGCACCCCGCGCTGCGGAGCTACTTTCTAGGAGAGCGCCCACCCCTGGAAGCGCAATTGATTGATCTGGCAGACGAGATCGCATATCTGACGGCGGACTTGGACGACGGCGTGGAGTCGGGACTTCTGGAGATTGGCCACGTCTGCGAACATGTCGCGATCCTGCGGCGATGCTATGAAGAGGTCGCGAAACAGCATGTCGGCATCGACCAGAGATACCTGTTCAATGAAGCGCTTCAGTTGATGCAGCATGCGCTGACGGATGACCTGATAACGACAACGCGGAAGAACGCAGAGGCGATCGGCGCCCGGTCGCTTGAGGATGTGAGACGACATTCCAGTCGACTCGCGGTGTTCTCAGAGCAGGCAGAGAGCGAACGTCAGCAGGAAAAACGATATCTCTACAGCACACTTTATACATGTAGTGCGCTCGAAAATGAGCACGAGAAAGCCGAGGAAGTCGTGACAGCCTTGTTCAATTTCTGGGTGAATAACCCACAGGAGTTGCCGCAAGGATACCTGAACGATTCAGAGGCGGAGGGTGTGCCCAGAATAGTTGCGGACTACATCGCGGGCATGACGGACCAGTACATCCTGCTGCAGTTTGCCGAGGTCCGGCGAGCGGTGAGGCGGTGAGACCGCCACAATAGGCAACCTGCTCCAAGACCTAGAGGCTGGGGAGCAGAGAGACGTGGGCGGCTACGATGCGCCAGCCTTCTTCCATCCGAACCCAGACCTGAGATTGTCGTCCCTTGATGAGGCGGCCGTCCGGAGCGACGCGTTCAAACTCAAGCGTTATGCTGCCATGATCTTTGCCGAAAGTGACGATGTCGAGCCGCTTGACTGTGCGTGCGATGCCTGCTGATGGGCGAGAGGCGCGAAAGCTTTCCAGTTCCGCAGAGCCATAGAGGTTCTCTGAGACCCCAAAGCGCATGACGTTGGGTGCACTCCAGAACATGGCGTTGAGCGTGTCGACGTCGTTATGTACAAGCGCAGTTTCGTAGAGCGGATAGAGGGCAGCGAGTTCGGCGATGGTGACGGGATCATTGATAAGCATTGGTCTCGTTATGGTGCGGTAGAAGTCAGCTGAGTGCAAGATGGTTCGGTGTTGACCTAAGGCGTCAGGTATCTTGCAAACGCCGATGAGGGTTCAATTTGCGAGATACTGCGATAGGAGATTCCATGAGAAGAATAAGTTTGATTGCTGTATGCGTGTTGGGGCTGACCTGTGGCGTAGCGACGGTGCAAATAGCCGTAGCGCAAGTAGCCGGTGCAGAAGTAAAGACGCGAACCGAGTTCTGGATGGGCAATGGGCTGGCATCGGTCGAATCTTTTATGGCGCACAAAGACAAGATCGACATCATCTCGCCGACCTGGTACCAGATCGACGCGACCGGACTGGTCACAGGCGAGCCTCAGCCTGTAGTGCTAAAGGCTGCTAAAGCGGCTCACCTGACGATCATTCCGCTCTTCGCGCTGTTCGATCACGTCAAGGCGCACCAGTTGATGAATGACGAGAAGGCGCAGGATGCAATGAACCAGGCCTTCATCCGCGAGTGCAAAGAGAATGGCTACGACGGCATCAACTATGACGTTGAAGACGTTATGTGGACGGACCGCGACGCGCTGTCGGCGATGGTGAAGAAAACTGCCGACCTGCTGCACAAAGAGCACCTCCTCGTGCAGATCGATGTAGTGCCGAATGCTCCTGGACACGCTGGCGAGACGGCGTTCGGGAAGTGGATCTTTGAGGAGTGGCGCGGTGGCTATGATCTGAAAGCGCTGAGTGACGCTGTAGACACGCTGTGCCTGATGACGTACGACCAGAACACGCACTGGACGACTCCAGGGCCAGTTGGCGGATGGATCTGGACGAAACAGAACCTGGACTACGCTCTGAAGGTAGTGCCAAAGGAGAAACTGTCGCTGGGCATCTCGCTTTATGGATATCGGTGGTACACGGGTGACCCTGGATTGGACAAGGCGGAGAAGAAGCCGAACCCGACGGCCGACTACATCTCGTATCCCACCACGATGAACCTGCGGGACACGTACGGCGGCAGGGAGCAATGGGACGAAGAGGATCACGCACCGTGGTTCTATATCTACCGTGACCAGATGCGGGAGTGGTTCTTCTACACGAACAAGCGCGCGTTCAACGACCGCTACATATTGGCAAAAGGCAGCGGGTTATCAGGCATCTGCATGTGGGTTTTGGGAGAAGAGGATCCGGCAATTTGGTCGGTGTTGCCCAGCCACAAGTAAGCTATTGCGTAGGTAGGAGTCTCGCGTCGGAGTGGGTCTTTTCGAAGTCTCGATTGACCGCATTGATCGTGATGTCGCGGCTGAAAAAGAAGAGAACATGCAACTTGAACTCTGTGCCGAAGCTGACAGGAAACCAGACACCATCTGGCTGCGGCGCATAGACCACGGTAAAGCCAAGCCCAGGAACATTTGTCCCCAGGAGCGTGCGGACGGCAAAGGGCACCTTCCGTGACATCTCGGTGCGGACGATCACAGGCTGGAAGGACTCGGTGTCAATGTAGGCGTCGCCCTTCCAGCCAAAATCGTCCTTTACTTTGGGCTGGAAGATGACGTGGAAGACGTCGCGATCGTTGAGGTGCTCCTGGCCCACTAGGCGGAAAAGATAGTCGGACTGATCTTTCGAGCTGAGAGGAAAGAGGCGGGTGTCAATGCCGTCCTTTGATTTGTCGTCGCGAGTGAGATTGCCACGCATGTTCTCGACTAGATCGCGATCCATGTCGTTTTCACTATCGATTGTGATGGAGTCACTGCTTGTTTCACTCTGATTGCCGTTGTGTTTTGTGTCTGGCAAATGGGTGTAGATGATGTACTTGCCTGCGTGCAGGAGCTTGCCATCGAGCTTGATCAGGTCGGCGTGGGTGCCATTCTCAGCGGGGGTTATGCGGGACTCGGTCGTCTCCTCGCACCTGACAGTGTGGCCTTTGCGGGACACCACCCTCGCGTGCTGAACGTAGACGTATTGGCGACGCGCAGCCTCGGCATGATCCTGGTTAGTGGCGACTTTGGCCATGATTGCTTCTGCCGTCAAAGGCTGCTGTTGGGCAGGTAAAGACAGCACGGCAGGCACAAGGGTCAACAGCCACAAAGAACGCATGAGCAGGATTACGCAGCGCGTTCGAGAGAAGTTCACTCCGAACCGGATGCGCTTTCCTGGCTCGTTAGCCTCCGTACTCCTGAACGAGTCAGGAGGGTGAAGTACGGGCGCTTTAGCGCACTACGAAGTGCCCCCTACTGCGGAGGGTCAGGATCCGGTGGCGCCTTCGGCTTCTTGTCTCCGGTAAACAGGCGCTTGAAGATGTTTTTCTTAGGTGGTTCAGGGGATGGAAGGTCGGGAGCGGCGTTGCCGTCCGTGTTCGGCGATTGGTTTGGGGATTCGGAGTGGTCACCGCCCATACCGAAGATGCGCTGAAGGAAGTTCGGCCCGCTCTCGCCCATGTGGCTGCAGGTGCTTTGCGGGACGGTTCCACTGAGGAAGGCTGCGCTGTAGTCGTTTGGGCAGGTGTCGTCTGCGGGCAAGCCGCTTTGCTTATCGACGCGGACAGTGGTGATCCCTTCTGGCGCAGAAAATGACCGGACATCTGAGTATTGTGGAAGCTTCGTGGCGCGGTTCATGAACTCCGCCCACAGTGGAGCAGCGGCCTGTGCGCCCTGCAGATTAATGTTGGAGTAGTCGTCATTGCCAACCCAGATGATGCAGATCAGATTGGATGTGTAACCAGCGAACCATGCGTCATGAGAGGTGCCGGTTTTGCCGGCCGCTGGAGCAGTAAAGCCATGGCTGCGTACGACTGAAGCGGTGCCGCGAGCGATGACACCTTCCATGAGAGACTGGGTCAAAAAAGCCACGCGCGGATCGACGATTTGCTTCGCTTCCGGAGCGAAGTCTGCCACGATGTCGCCGTTGGTGTTGCGAACGCTGGCGAGTGCCCACGGAACCAAGTGGACGCCATTATTAGCGAATGTGGTGTATGCCCCGGCCATGTCGATTGGTGTTGCGTTGTATGTTCCGATTGCTACGGACGGGGTCGCGCGAGCGTTGACGATGCCAGCAGATCGTGCGAGCGCCGCGACATTTTCGTATCCGACTTTCTGTGCGAGTGCAATCGTGGCTATGTTGAGCGAGTGGGCAAGAGCGTCGGCAGCTGTAACCATGCCTGGGTACTCGCCGCGTTCAAAGTTGCTGGGTATGTAGGACTGACCGTTGGTGCCGAAGTCCTGCGGATCGTCATTGAGGCGTGTGATGGGCGTAAAGACGCCGCCATCATCCAGCGTAGTGCCTTGAAGCGTTGTATTAAAGGCTGTAGCGTAAACGAAAGGCTTAAAGATGGATCCGGTTGGACGTTCCGACACGGCGTGGTCCAGCTGAGAGTTGCCGTAGTTACGACCGCCAACAAGGGCGAGTATCTGTCCGGTATGGGGATCGACGGCGACAAGTGCGACCTGGGGGTAACTAACGGGGCCGCCAGACTTCCGGTGTAGCTTGCGCACCAACTCGTCGACATTTTTCATGCCGGCTTCGACTGCCTCTGTGGCGACACGTTGGAGATCAGGGTCAAGCGAAGTGTAGATGCGTAAGCTTTGGCTGCCGAGGTCCTGCTCGCCGAGGCGTTGAACGAGTTGGTCATGCACAAGGTCAACGAAGTAAGGTGCTTCGTTGGACTCGACATTAGGTGGTACAAGGCGGAGTGCTTCGGCTTTGGCACGGGAGGCTTCAGATGCGGTGATGGCGCCAGTCTCAACCATCGAGTCGAGGACTAGATTGCGGCGCTCGACAGCGCGTTCAGGGTGGCGATAAGGATTACGGAAGCTGGGGTTTTGGAAGAGTGCGGCAAGGGTGGCTGTCTGGGCAAGATCAAGCTGATTCAGGTTCTTCCCGAAGAAGGTCTCAGCTGCCTCGCCGACGCCGTTGATCTCGAAGCTGCCCTGGTGGCCGAGGTTCATCTCGTTGACGTACATCTCGAAGAGCTGTTGCTTGTTGAATCGAGATTCAAGTTGGAAGGTAATAATAAGCTCAATAAGCTTCCGCTTATAACTTTTCTCTGGCGAAAGAAAAATGTTCTTGGCGAGCTGCTGCGTGAGTGTCGACCCACCGCAAGCTTTATGGCCGCTGAACAGATCTGTAGCGGCACACTTCATCAGGCGGAGATAGTTGACGCCGCCATGCTCGAAGAAACGTCGATCCTCGATCGCGGTGACGGCCTGGACCACACGTGGTGGAATGTCGGCGTAGGCGACGATGCGCCGTTTGCTGCGGGATTTCCCGGTGGAGAGAGCGGTGATGAGTTGTGGCTCGAGTTTGTAGCCCTCAAGTGAAGCACCGTTATCGGCAGTTATCGAGGTGACAACGCCATCTGTTGTGGCGATAGTGGCGCCATCGGTGGAATGGAAGGATTGGACCCCCGGCTTGATCTGGATGGTATCGCCGGCAAGCTGGTAGGTGCCGAGCTGAGGGGTGGAGTTATAGCCTGCAGCTCGCAACTCGGATGCAATGGATGTGGCTGTGAGCTTCTGGCCAGGACGAACTTCCTTTGAGCCTGACAAAATTTGCGCACTGTTCGCGAACAGCGGGCCGGCAGCAAGACGTTCATCGACTACTTTTTCATACTTGAAGTAGAAGTATGAAAAGACGCTGCCGAAGATGATCAGTCCGACGAGGACTATGAGCAGAAGGCCGCGCAGCAGGCTTCCGCCGAAGGTGCTACGTGATGTGGACTTGCCGAGTTTGATCTTTACGGGCATACGTTATGAGTTAGACGTAAGTGCGGGTCCAGCTTTTAGGAGCAAAGTTTGCAGGCTGTCAGTGACGTCGATGATTGCGATCTCGTGGGTGAGGCCGCTGAGTCGGTCGACGAGTTCAATGATGCCGTCAGCGACCTTCTTGCCAACGTTGATACGAAAAGGGACGCCAATCATCTCAGAGTCCTTGAATTTGACCCCGGCACGCTCGTCGCGATCATCAAGCAGAACATCGAATCCACCGGCTGCCAGGTTGGCGGCAATCATTTCGCCAGCCGCGAGCAGATCCGAATCTTTGACATTCGTAATCGTGACGACGACTTCGTAGGGTGCGATGGAAGGCGGTAACGCGTAGGTTTCAGCCGCGGGACGCGCATCAGGTGACGATGCGAAACTCTTGGCAGAGGTTTCGATTGCTGCGGTAAGAATACGTTCGATACCGATGCCGTAGGAGCCCATAATAGGCGTGCTTTCTTTGCCGTCCTTGTTCAGGACGCTGGCGTGCATGGATTCGGTGTATCTGCGGCCCAGCTTGAAGATATGGCCGATCTCCATGGCTTTGCCGAGCTTGAGCGGAGTTCCACAAATCGGGCAGCCTTCCCCTTCATTGATTGAGCGGATATCGGCAGTGAGGGTCGGCTTGAAATCGCGCGTAGGTGTCACACGCAGCAGGTGGTACTCGGCCTTGTTCGCCCCGGCGATGAGATTGGAACGCCCTTCGAGGGATTTGTCCAGGATGACGAGTGTGCCCGGCTTCCTGGGATGCGGAGCGGCGGCAACTCCGATTGGACCCAGGTACCCGGGTGGTGCGTTAAAGGTGGAGACGATCTCCTCGGGAGTCATGGGCCGGAGGTCGCCCGCGCCGGCGAGTGCGGCCAACTTGGCTTCATTGAGCTGGTGATCGCCACGCAGAAAAGCGACGATGGCGCGGGATTTTCCAGATTTAGCGTGCTCAGATGCTGGTAGATCCAGCATGTAAGCCATGGTCTTTATCTGTGAATGCGGCAGTGCACTCAGGAATGCGCCAACCTCCTCAATGGTGCGCTGACCGGGCGTGTGGATCAGCTCTGGCAAACCTTCTCCAGGCAGCTCTTCGACAGTCATCAGCTGCGAGGTGGCCTTCTCGAGATTGGCGGCGTAGTGGCAGTTTGGGCAGCTTGCGATGAGGTCCTCACCAGCTTCGGTGTAGACCATGAACTCCTGCGATTGCGAGCCGCCCATGGCACCGGAATCAGCTTCGACGGCGACGTACTCAAGCCCGCAGCGATCAAAGATGCGGCGATACGTGCGATCGTGCTTCTCGTAGCTGGCATCCAGACCTGCATCGTCAATATCGAAGGAGTATGCGTCCTTCATAAGAAACTGGCGAACGCGGAGCAGGCCCGACTTGGGACGGGGTTCGTCGCGAAACTTAGTCTGGATCTGATACCAGATTTGTGGCAGCTGTTTGTAGCTTCGCAGCTCGCTGCGAGCGATATCTGTCATCACTTCTTCATGGGTCATGCCGAGACAAAGTTCCGCGCCCTTGCGGTCTTTCAGGCGGAACATGTTGTCGCCCATGATGCTCCAACGTCCGCTTGCCTCCCAGATTTCTTTGGGATGAATGGTTGGCAGCAGGAACTCCTGACCGATGGTGTCCATTTCTTCGCGAACTATGGCGACAACCTTATTGATCGACCTCTGGCCAAGCGGGAGATAGCTGTAAATTCCCGCTCCAAGCTGGCGAATGTAGCCCCCACGCAGGAGAAGTTTGTGGCTGGCAACTTCAGCGTCAGTGGGAGCCTCTCGCAAGGTGGGGATGAAGAGCCGCGACCATCGGTGAACCACGTTCCGGTTTGATTGCTGCATGTGCTGAGAGAAGACCTTTCGGGCCGCGCGTGATTTTTGAGTGCTGTACGAGTATTCTAACTTTTCTTGCGGGAGTAGTAGCCAGCTCAACGAACCACATGCCGTAGTCGGCCACCGGACATACAGTCGCTGAGTGATTGTAGTGGTCGGAAAAAGACGCAAGTCGTTGCCTGTATGT
>CAHJWN010000034.1 GCA_903642265.1 Acidobacteriaceae bacterium
CTCATCGTTCTTGTGGGTCCGACCGCCAGTGGCAAATCGTCGCTGGCGCTCCACCTGGCCGAAATCTTCGGCGGCGAAATAGTCAGCTGCGACTCAGTTGCGGTATATCGCGAGATGGAGATTGGCACCGCCAAGCCAAGTTTCGAAGAACGCGCCCGCCTGCCGCACCACATGATCGACATTTTGCTGCCGGACGAGAGCTGCACTGCAGGCGACTACAGCCGTCGCGCGCGCGAGGCATTGACAGGCATTTGCGAGCGCGGGCGGTTACCCATCGTGTCGGGAGGCACCGGCCTTTACTTACGCGCGCTGATCGACGGGCTGTTTCCTGCTCCGCCACAACAGCCTGACCTTCGCGACGACTTGCGCAAGCAGGCAAAGGAGCGCGGTGCCGGACATCTACATGCAATGCTGGCAGAGCTCGATCCCACCGCTGCTGCGACGATCCATGTCAACGATGTCTCAAAGGTGATCCGCGCTATCGAAGTGAGTCTGGCGGCAGACCAGCCGTTGACCGAGCAATGGGAGCAAGGCCGCGATGCCCTGGCCGGGTACCGCATCCTGCGGCTTGGACTAAATCCTGGGCGTGAACGGCTCTACGAGCGCATCAATCATCGTGCGGCGGCTATGTTCGACCGAGGCTTGATCGAAGAGACGGAGCGCCTGGTCGAAGTTTATGGCTATGAGTGCCGGCCGCTCACCTCGCTGGGCTACGCCGAAGCGGTTTCCGTGTTGCGTGGCGAGTCAACCCGCGAAGCAGCGGTCGCTCGCGCGCAGCAGGGCCACCGCAACTATGCCAAGCGCCAGGGCACATGGTTTCGCCGCGACAAAGAGATCCGTTGGCTCGATGGAGTTGGCAGTGACACGGAAATTATGGCAACCGCACAATCAATGATCAAAGAATGGCTCACTTGCTGAGCACCAGGCGATCGCAGCAGATACTAAGCTTTAATCGTCCGAACTGAAAAGGATTAGGATTTAACCATGTCCACCACCATCGCACCGCTCATTGCATCGTCTGAGTCTACGGCGCCCAAGCGCCAGCAACTCGCCCACCTCACTGCACAGATGGACGCGCTAAAGCAGGGTGGGACTTACTTCAAGCTGCGGGTGCTGGATGACGAGCAGGGACCGGTCTGCACCTACGATGGCAAGCGCGTTATCAATCTCGCTTCGAACAATTACCTGGGTCTCTGCAATCATCCCAAGCTACGCGAGGCTGCGATTGCTGCTACGCAGAAGTACGGTGTCGGTTCGGGTGCCGTGCGCACCATCGCTGGCACCATGCGCATTCACATGGAACTTGAAGAGAAGATCGCCGCCTTCAAGAATGTCGAAGCCTGTGTGGTTTTTCAATCCGGCTTTACCGCGAATGCGGGAACGGTCTCATCCATCCTTGGCAAGGAAGACTTCATCCTTTCGGACGAGCTGAATCACGCAAGCATCATCGATGGCGCAAGGCTTTCGAAGGCGAAGATCAAGGTCTTTCGACACAAGGATGTGGCGCACGCTGAAGAATTGCTGAAGGAGATCGAGAACGAGCCGGGGCGCAAGCTCATCATCACCGACGGCGTATTCTCGATGGACGGCGACATCGGGCCCGTGGGGGAGCTCGCGGAGCTGGCTGAGAAGTACGGGGCCATCATGATGGTCGATGACGCCCATGCCAGCGGTGTGCTTGGGCGAAACGGTCGCGGCTCAGTCGATCACTTCGGAGCGCATGGGCGCGTTGATGTGCAGGTGGGTACGTTGTCTAAATCGATTGGATCACTTGGCGGGTATGTGTGCGGCAGCCGCGACCTGATCGACTATCTCTACCACCGCGCACGGCCGTTCCTGTTCTCGACGTCACACCCGCCGAGCGTCGCGGCAAGCTGCATCGCAGCCTTCGACATTCTTGAGAACGAACCCGAACGCATCGATCGGCTCTGGGAGAACACCTGGTACTTCAAGCAACAACTGACCGACGCGGGCTTTGACGTTGGCGGAGTTACCACTCCAAAGAGCGAGACGCCGATCACGCCGATCATTGTCGGCGATGGCCGCCGGACTATGGAGTTTTCAAAGGCCCTGTTTGAAGCAGGAGTGATGGCTACAGGCATTGCTTTTCCAACCGTGCCCGAGGGTAAGGCACGCGTTCGCACCATTATGACCAGCGAACACACTCGCGAGGAGATTGATCAGGCGCTTGAGGTATTCGTGAGCGTTGCCAAGAGGATGGAGATTCTCCCGAGCTGACAAGAAAAGGCCGATCACTTTAGGATCGGCCTTTATCTTCGTTCTTCGAAGCGGACCTTAGTCGGTCTTAACGTCAATGGCATGATCGCGGTCCCACGCCGCAGCTGCCTCGGACTTGATCTCCGCGTCTGTCTTGGCCGCGCGTGCTCGGTCGATCAGGTCGTTGCCCGCATCTTTTACATTCCCCCAGGCCTCCTGCGCTTTGCCCTTCAGCTGGTCTTCCGCCCCGGCATTCTGCAGAGCCTTGTCGCCCACCAATGCTCCAGCGGCTTCTTCAATATGGCCGCCAATTTGTTGCAACTTTCCCTTTATAGTGTCGTCGTTCATCGCGTCTCCTTCTGAACTAGTTGGGTGCCCCGTCGCGAGAGCGGGTTGGCTGGCAATCGTTGAACAGAGCCTACTTGCCGGTGTAGTAGCCTTCACGGGTCTGAACAAAAAACTTCTTCTTGTCCGGACTGGTGAAGGCGAGGTCGATCTTGTGATAGCCGTCCGCTTCCGCATCCTTGTCGGGTGTGTAGCCAAGCCGATACTGGCTGCGCAGTTCCCTGCCAATCTCCGCATAGATATCGGCGACGGGCTGCTTCTTCGACGCCTCGAACATGCGGCCGCCAGTCTCGCGGGTCATGCGCTCGAGCATCTTCTTGCCATCGACATGCGATTCAGGGTCACCGCCAGGATTGCCGCCGCGTCTGCCGCCGGCGCCAGGATAACCTCCGCCGCCGCTACCGGGAAAGCCGATGCTGCCTCGATTCCCACCGCTCCGGTTGCCTCCGTAATCCTGGTGTGGCTGCTCGCCCTTGAAGTAGATGGCATAGATGATGGTATCGGCCCGCTGCGCCGTCTCGATCGCATCGGTGATCCGCTCCCGCGAATTACGGTCTTCGCCATCGGTCAGCAAGACAAGCGCCTTGCGGCCATTCTGCTTCGCCATCATCTCGTCGGCAGCTAGGAAAGCAGCGTCGTAGAGCAGCGTGCCGCCATGGGTGCGGTGTCCGGACGAGTTGGACGAGTCGCGATCGTCCGGATCAGCGCCCGTAGAGTGGTCATTCGGGTTGGTCGTGCCGAGTTCCTGGAGTCCGGCCTGCAGCTTTGGCTTCGAATCCGTCAGGTCCTGGAGCAATTCCACGCTGCGTGAAAACTGAATGAGGAACGCCTTGTCCTGCTTGCCTGACATCATCTGGTCGAGAAAGGCAGAACTTGCTGTGCGCTCCTCCTCCAACATGTTCGACATGCTGCCGCTGGTGTCGACCAGCAGACCCACTGTGAGCGGCAGGTCTTTATCTTGGTCAAAGTAGCGGATCACCTGCGGCTTGCCATCCACCTGGAGCGAGAAGTCGGCCTTATTCAAGGTCTGCACCAAAGCACCCTTGTTGTCCCGCACAACTACTGGGATATTGACCAGCTTGGTATCGACGGAGATGGTCGTTGCGGCTGAAGCTGCGGGCGCGTGAGTGGTCTGTTGCGCGTGCAACACAGCAGGCAGGGTAAGGAGTGCAGTCGCGGCGAGCGACATCGAAGTCTGCGAAAGAGAGTGCATCCCTGCTTAGACGTTCATAGCGGAAGGTTGTTGCAGCAATCGAACGTCATCGACGATAAACGATGCGCCCTTCGCAGATCGTGGCGTGAATCTGTCCCAGCATCGCATCGTGATCGAAGGGCGTGTTCTTCGACTTTGACAACGAGTTCGCGGCGAGAAACACCCACTCCGCTGTCGCATCGAAGAGCACAAGATCGGCATATGCCCCGACCTGCAATGCACCGCGATCTTCCAGTTGCAGCACTGTCGCGGGCTGCGTGCTCATCAGCGCGATGACGCGCGCAAGTGGCATTCCATGATCGCGATGCAAGACACGCAGGGCAAGGCCGAGCGCGGTCTCGAGCCCGGTGATGCCATTTGGTGCGCGTTCGAACTCTACTTCTTTCTCGTGCGCGGCGTGGGGCGCGTGGTCGGTGGCGATGCAATCGACTGTGCCATCGAAAAGACCTTCGATGATTGCCAGACGGTCCTGCTCCGCACGCAACGGAGGGTTCATCTTGGCGTTGGCGTTGTAGCCCTCGACCGCGTGTTCGTTCAGCGTGAAGTGATGCGGCGCAGCTTCGCACGTTACATGCAGACCCTGCCGTTTTGCTTCGCGGATGGCAGCGAGCGCCCGCGACGTCGACACATGCTGGACGTGCAGATGGGGGCGCAAATTCTCTGAAGCTTCGATCTCACGCAGAAGGCGGATGTCACGCTCGACAATGCTGGACTCCGCCTCGACGGTCATGCCGCGCAGGCCCATGCGGAAAGCCAGTGGACCGGCGTTCATGCTGCAACCTCCGGTCATGCGGATGTCTTCCGCGTGTTGCGAGATGGGCAGGTCCAGGCGTGCGGCTGCTACCAATGCAGCGCGCATGATGTGGTCCTCGAGCACCGGTTTGCCATCGTCCGTGAAACCCACTGCTCCTGCGCGGGCAATGGCTTCATAATCTGAGAGCGTTTCGCCCATTGAGCCGATCGTTGCCGCCGGCATCGCCAGCAGATGCACCTGTGCACCACGCTCCGGAGCAAGCATCCAGTTCAGCGATGTGACTGAATCGTTTACTGGCAACGTGTTCGGCATGGCTACAACGGTGGTGAATCCGCCAGCCGCCGCCGCGCGCGTACCTGTCGCAATCGTTTCTTTATAGGTCTGACCGGGCTCGCGAAGGTGTACATGCACGTCAATCAGTCCGGGAGCGAGCGTCAGGCCTGCCGCATCCATGGTGTTCTTGACTTCAAGCCTGTCGAACGCACCCTGCGGCTCAATGGCGGCAATGCGGCCATCCCGCACGAGCAGATCTCGCAGCTCATTTGATGGCGTCGATAGCGGCACCAGGTGCGCATTTCGAATCAGCAGATCGCTCATGCCTTCACCTCCAATGCCCTGATCAGAAGAGCGGTACGGATTGCGAGGCCATGGCGCACCTGGTCTTCGATCGCGGATTGCGGTCCATCTGCCACTTCGCCCGCGATCTCAAGGCCGCGAATCATTGGTCCGGGATGCATTACCAGCGCCTTGGACGCGTAGGTGGCAAGCCGCTCTGAAGACAACTGGTAGTCGTCAATGTATCGCGCGAGATCGAGCGACAAGCCAGCAAGCCTCTCCTTCTGGATTCGTAGCATCATCACGACGTTCGCCTGGGCCAGCGCTTTCTCGAAGTCGCGTTCGATCTCGATTCCGTCCGCGAGACCAAGCGCCTGAAGTGGCAGCAACGCCTCTGGCCCACACAGAATCACCCGTGCGCCCAGCCTGGGAAGCAGCATTGCGTTCGAGCGCGCCACGCGACTGTGGCGGATGTCTCCGGCAATAAGAACGGTTACGCCCCTGAGGCTGGCTGCATGCGCGGTAGAAGGATCAAGCGCGAGGCGGAGCAGCATCGTGCGCAGGTCAAGCAGTGCCTGCGAGGGATGCTCGTGCATGCCGTCCCCGGCGTTCAGTACCGGCAACCCTGTGAACCGGGCCAGCAGCTCTGGAGCACCGCTGTAGTTGTGCCGCAGGATGATCGCCTCGGCACCCAGCGCCCTGAGGGTCAGACCGGTGTCCTTTAACGACTCGCCTTTTTCAATCGACGAAGACTTGTCGCTGACCAGCGTTGTGGTCGCGCCGAGACTCTTTGCGGCGAGCTCGAACGAGGTTCTCGTCCGGGTGCTGGATTCGTAAAAGAGCAGGGCCACTTTCCGGCCCGCCAGGAGCTTTGCTCGCTCCGGCCTGGGCATCGCTTCGAGTCGCACCGTAGCGGCGAGGATGTCGCTGATCTCAGAAATGGCAAGGTGTTCAACGCTGAGAAGTGAGCCGGGATGACACGCATTGCTGTTGTAAGAGGGCATTGTTGAGGCGACCGCGGTGGTGCTTTGTGTTTCGTTGAATGTGGCGCCGTTATGCGGGATCGACAAGCTCGACCAGGAGCACCTGCTCGTTGCCGTCGACCTCGTTCAGCTTGACCTCGATGATCTCGCGGCTGGAAGTGGGTACCGTGCGCCCGGTAAAGGTAGCTTCGATCGGCAGTTCGCGATGACCGCGATCAATCAGCACAAGCAGTTGAACGCTCTTTGGCCGGCCATGGTCAAACAAGGCATCGAGTGCGGCGCGAATCGTGCGTCCGGTGTACAGCACGTCGTCCATCAGGATGATGTCGCGTCCGTTTACGTCAAAACCGATCGCCCCTGGCGTTACCGTGGGCCGCGTGCCAGCCGTCGAGAGGTCGTCGCGGTAGAAGCTGATGTCCAGTACGCCTACATCGACCGGATGCTTCTCAATCTTCGAGATCAGAGCGCCCAGGCGCTGAGCCAGTGGAACGCCACGGCGCTTGATTCCGACAAGGCCCACATTGGTCGCGCCATTGTTTTTCTCTACGATCTCGTGAGCGAGACGTACCAGCGTCCGTTCAATCTCTGAAGCCGACATGAGCCGGCCTTTTTCGCGTAGGTTCGGCTTCGGTTTCGCAGTGGTTTCGGTCATAAGGATTGGTCAAATGATAGCAGGGCGAGAACGCCGCTCCGCCTACAGCTTAGGCACAAAGCGCCGCGTTCGCAGCAGCCCGCCGACGGCTCCGCCGAAGATAGAGATGACGAAGACGCCCGTAAATGCGATGCCAAATCCTGTGAGCACCATGGCGGTGCGGAACTCGTTCGAATTGAAATTTTGGAGGCTCTCCGCAGGAACCTGATGGTTTGCCGATAACTGGTCCATCTGAGCCTTCATTGTCTGCGCCGTACCGGCGTCAAAGTCTGCCATCTTATGCAGCTTGTAACGCGCGACAACCAAGCCAATCGACAATGCCGCGCCCAGAAAGAAGACCAGGATAGCGCCTACCAACGCTCCAATCCTAACTCCGACCCCGACATTCATCGTTGCCAGGGGACGACGGCGTTGATACATCCCAAGCGTTGTAAGGGATGCGCTTACGATCCAGATTGTGCTGAAAAATGAGATGTTCGGCAGCTTCGCCGCAATGCCACTGAGCACCGCGCCTACCAGGGCCACGATTGCCGCAATTTGCATTGCCATGCGCCAGTCAATCTGGTTTGGCCGCGGAGGCGGCAGGATCTCGGTGGACGGTCCGGCGATCGCGCCCTCTGCACCTGTTGAGAGCGGTTCCGTGTAATCGGACAGTAAAAGCTGCGGAGCGCCGCAGTGCGGGCAGAACGGTGGCCGGCCATCTCGCGCTGCGGGATCGGACGACGAAAGTTCGCTGCCGCAACGATGACATATCTCACGCATACCTGTACGAAGCTACGCGAGCCGCAGAGGCGGAGCAAGCGCGCCAAAGTTCGGCAGCGGTGCGCCGCGTGACTTAATTCGTTTTCGCAGGTAGCGTTTTGATGCTGGGCATCACGCGGATTTTCTTGTCGCGACTCCCTCATATTAGAAACAGGATCTGGATATCCATGATGAAACAAGCTCTCCTTCGAGTCGCCATCGCCGTCACCTTCTTCACTGCTCCCTGCGCTATAGCCCAGCACGTTATGCACAACGGCCAGCCTGCTGCCGACGAGAAGACGCAGCCCTGGCAGAATAAGAGCCTTTCACCTGATCAGCGAGCTGATCTCGTGCTCAAAGAGATGACGCTGGACGAGAAGATTGCCCTGCTGCATGGCAACAGCATGCCTGGCTGGCCCGGGCCGAAGTCGCCCATCGCCTACATGGGAAATGGCGGGGCAGGCTTCGTGGTTGGCGTGCCGCGGCTCGGCATTCCAATTATCCAGATGAGCGATGCCGCGTACGGCGTTCGGAGCAGCGGCGAAAATGGCCGCTACTCTACCGCGCTTCCATCGAACCTCGCCTCTGCGGCGAGCTGGGACCCGCAGGCCGCCTGCGACTACGGCGCGCTGATCGGCCGCGAGCTGCGGAATCAGGGCTACAACATGACGCTCGGTGGCGGCGTCAACGTCACGCGCGATCCGCGCAATGGCCGTACGTTCGAGTACATGGGCGAAGATCCAATCCTTGCAGGAACGCTCGTCGGCAATCGCATTAAGTGCGAGCAGGCCGAGCACGTAATTGGCGACATCAAACACTACGCCGTCAACGACCAGGAGAGTGGCCGAAACGAAGTCGACTCCATCATCTCGAAGCGGGCCATGCGCGAAAGCGATCTGCTTGCCTTTGAGATTGGCATCCAGGTGGGCGACCCTGCTGCCGTGATGTGTTCCTACAACGCCGTCAACGGCGATTTCGCCTGCGAGAACAAGTACCTGCTAACAGACGTTCTTCGCAAGGCATGGGACTTCAAGGGATTCGTCCTTTCGGACTGGGGCGGAACACACAGCACCGTGAAAGCTTCCGAAGCCGGGCTTGACAATGAAGAGCCCCTTGCGGAATTTTTTGGCGAGCCGCTGAAACAGGCAGTCGAGGCGGGCAAGGTCTCGCAGGCCGATCTCGACCTGCACGTGCACCGGATGTTGCGGAGTGAGTTTGCCGCCGGCATCGTCGATTTCCCAGCAAGAAGGAGCGTGCCGGACATTGAAGGCGGCTGGGCGACTTCGAGGCATATCGCCGAATCGAGCACCGTTCTCCTGAAAAACAAGGATTCGATCCTTCCAATCGACGCCTCAAAGGTCCACTCCATCGCCATCATCGGCAAGAATGCGGATATGGGCATGATCTCGGGCGGAGGATCTGCGCAGGTTGATCCTCCCGGCCGTATGCCTCCGCATTGGCAGGAGCATGTCTGGTTTCCGACATCGCCGCTCAAGGCCATTTCTGCCAAAAATCCTGCTATCAAGACAAGCTTTGCCTCCGGTGATGATGTTGCAGCGGCCGCAGCGCTTGCAAAACAGTCTGATGTGGCCATTGTCTTCGCATATCAATGGACGAGCGAAGGAATGGACTTGCCCACGCTCACTCTTGAGGACAATCAGGACAAGCTGATTGCAGCGGTGGCTGCGGCAAATCCGAAGACAATTGTGGTGCTCGAGACTGGCACGGCCGCCACGATGCCGTGGGTCGATAGCGTGAGTGGCATCCTCGAAGCCTGGTACGCCGGCAGCAAGGGAGCAGACGCGATCGCAAATATCCTTTTCGGTGACGTAAACCCGAGCGCCAAGCTGCCGATGACATTCCCGGCGAGCGAGCGCGACCTGCCGCACCCGGACTTTGTCGTACCGCCTCCGGGAGCGCAAGGTCGGGAGGCTGTGATGCGTTCCGGCACCGCCAAGCCTACCTTTGCCGTGCATTATGACGAGGGCCTGAAGGTCGGCTACAAGTGGTATGACGCGGAGAAGAAGCCGGTCCTTTTTCCATTCGGATTCGGCCTTTCCTACACGACGTATAGCTACTCCGACCTGAAGGTCTCAGAGGGCAGCAGTCCGACTGTGACCTTCTCCGTAAAGAACACCGGCAGCCGCGACGGCGTTGAGATCGCTCAGGTGTATGCCTCGCTCCCGGACGGCGCTGGCGAACCGCCGAAGCGCCTGGTAGGGTGGAGCCGCGTTCCGCTTAAGGCTGGCGAAAGTGGAACGGCAACGGTCACTATTGACCCGAAATACCTCTCGGTTTACGACGATGCGAGCAACTCCTGGAAGCTGTTACCCGGAAGTTACACCATCCGGGTTGGAGGCTCATCAGCGGCGCTCGACCTCACAAAGAAGCTGTCGCTGAAGTAGCTGCTAGATCTCAATATTCGGGCGAACCGCCGACCGGTTTGCCCGAATTTCCTACCGATAGCTTGTAGCTGTTTCAAGCCGTTTAGTGAAACAATCAGCGAGCCAGCACAGCGTTTTTGAATCACAGAGAACCAAAGGAAGATTTATGACAACGATGAAAGATCTCCGCACCCTGGAAGTGTGGTTCGTGACCGGCAGCCAACATCTTTATGGCCCGGAAGCCCTCGCCAAAGTGGCCGAGCACTCGCAGGTGATCGCACAGTCGCTGGATAAGAATTCGGCCATTCCGGTAAACGTTGTCTTCAAACCGGTTATGACTGGCCCAGACGCCATTCGTTCGCTCTGCAAAGAAGCCAACAACTCCGAAAATTGCATCGGCCTCATCCTGTGGATGCACACTTTTTCTCCAGCAAAGATGTGGATCGCGGGACTTTCGCTCCTCACCAAGCCATTTGTGCATCTGCATACGCAGTTCAATCAGCACCTGCCGTGGAACACGATTGACATGGACTTCATGAACCTGAACCAGGCGGCTCATGGCGATCGCGAGTTCGGCTTCATCACTGCGCGTCTACGGCTTGCCCGCAAGGTTGTCGTTGGCTTCTGGCAGGATGCCGATGTCATCTCGGAGCTTGCTGCATGGACGCGCGCCGCCGTCGGCTGGAATGAATCGCAAAACCTGAAAGTCGCTCGCTTCAGCGACAACATGCGCGAAGTCGCGGTGACCGATGGCGACAAGGTGGCTGCACAGGCGCGTCTCGGCTACTCCGTCTCGGCCTACGGCATCGGCGATCTTGTGGCTGTAATGAACCAGGTCACGGACGCGGACGTGGACAAGCTCGTCGCCGAGTACCGCGAGACGTACAGCATTGCTGAAGTTCACGACCGTGCAGATTCCATCAAGGTTGCGGCCAAGATTGAACTCGGCATGCGTGCCTTTCTCGAGGCAGGCAACTTCGGTGCGTTCACCGACAACTTTGAAGATCTCCACGGCATGAAACAGCTTCCTGGTATCGCGACTCAGCGGCTTATGGCCTCGGGCTACGGCTTCGGTGGCGAAGGCGACTGGAAGACGGCGGCTCTGGTCCGCACCATGAAGGTGATGGCGCAGGGCCTTACAGGCGGCACGTCGTTCATGGAGGACTACACCTATAGCTTCGGGGATTCTCCGATCATCCTCGGGTCCCACATGCTGGAGATCTGCCCGTCGATCACGACGGAGAAGCCGTCGCTTGAAGTGCATCCGCTTGGCATTGGCGGCAAAGAGGATCCGGTCCGCCTCGTGTTCACGGCGACCAGCGGCCCGGCAGTCGTTGCGTCGCTCGTCGATATGGGGAATCGCTTTCGCATGATCGTCAACGAAGTCAACGTGATTCCACCAGCTGAAGCACTGCCGAAGCTGCCTGTCGCTCGCGCCGTCTGGCTACCGCAACCAAGCTTGAAGGTCGCCGCTGCTGCCTGGATCTACGCGGGTGGGGCACACCACACCAGCTACAGCCAGGCATTGAACTTCGAACATCTCGAAGACTTCGCAGAGATTGCCGGCATCGAGCTGCTTCGCATCGGTAAGGACACCACCATCGAGCAGTTCCGCAAGGAGCTTCGCTGGAACGAGACTTCGTATTGGATGAACAGCACGTCGGGCCACTAGAAGTCATGCTCAAGGCATCCTCCATATAGCTTGAATAATTGCTGCGACTGGGCGGCGCGAAGGATGTTGCACGGATGAACTTGGGGCTGCAAGACAAGATCGTCGTAATTACTGCCGGCGGTACCGGCATCGGAGCTGCGATCGCCCATGCCTGTGCGGCAGAGGGTGCGGTGCCCGTGATTGTCAGCAACGACGGGCCAGCTGTCCAGGCGAACCTTGAAGTAATGCGTCAGCGCGGCCACGCGTTTCACTTCATAGACCAGTGGCTCGACTCGCCCGAAAAGTGTCGCCTCATTGTTGAAGAGACGGTGTCCCGCTTCGGTAGGGTCGATGGCCTCGTCAATAACATTGGGGTGAACGATAAGGTGGGCCTGGAAGACGGTAATCCTGCCGACTTTCTCAAATCGGTCGAGCGCAATCTCTGGCATTATTACTCGATGGCGCATTACTGCCTGCCGCACCTGAAGCTATCAAGAGGCAGCATTGTCAACACAGCATCAAAGGTGGGCTACACAGGGCAGGGCGGGACATCCGGGTACGCGGCGGCGAAGGGCGCGCAGCTAGCGCTTACACGGGAGTGGGCGGTTGAACTGTTTCCCTACGGCATCCGCGTGAACGCGATCGTGCCGGCGGAGGTTGATACGTTCGCATACCAGGAATGGCTTGCGACCTTCGAAGACCCGGCAGCAAAACTCGCCGCGATCGTTGAGAACATCCCCTTCGAGAAGCGCATGACCACGCCTGCGGAGATCGCTTCAACAGCGGTCTTCCTGCTTTCACCGATAGCGTCTGCGCATACAACCGGCCAGCACATCTTTGTTGATGGCGGGTACGTGCATTTAGATCGCGCCGCAACCGCGCACTGAAGAAAAGCGCACAGGCGATTGCTCGCCTGTGCGCTTTGACCTGCAATCCAACCCATCTGCTGCGCTACTTGTCGACCGTAAACGTAAATACCGTAGTACTGTGCATCGTCTGCCCAGGCTTCAGTTCCGTCGTGGGGAACTTTGGATGGTTAGGCGAATCCGGGAAGTGCTGCGTCTCGAGGCAGAAGCCGGCGTTCTTCACGTAGACCACACCAGCCTTGCCCGTGAACGTTCCGGGAATCGAGGTGCCGGCATAGAACTGCACTCCGGGCTCGGTTGTGGTTACCGTCATAACGCGACCGGTGGCTGGATCGTGAACCCTGGCGGCGAGGTGAAGCTCACCCATCTTGCCATTCAGCACCCAATTGTGGTCGTAGCCGCCGCCCAGCTTCATCTGGTCGTTCGAGTTCGGGTCGGCCGCGCCGATCAGGGTCGGCTTGCGCAGATCGAAGGGTGTGCCCGCGACCGGAGCAAGTTCCCCGGTGGGAATCAGGCCGGAGTCGACCGGGGTGTAGCGGTCGGCGTCGATCATGATGTGCTCACCAAGGATCAACCCGCTACCCTCACCTGAGAGGTTGAAGTAGGAGTGGTTGGTCACGTTGATGACCGTATCTTTGTCCGTCGTCGCGGAGTAGTCGATTCGCAGCGCATCGGTGTGCAGCGTGTACTTCGCATGCACGGTCAGGGTGCCGGGATAACCCATGTCGCCATCGGGCGAGACAAGCGTGAACTCGACCCCGCCGGGGACCTCCTTTGCCGTCCAGACCTTCTTATCGAAGCCGGTGGTTCCGCCATGCAGCGAGTTCGGTCCATTGTTCAGCGGAACGCTGTACTCCTTGCCATCGAGCGAAAACTTGCCGTGCGCGATGCGGTTACCGTAGCGTCCAACGACCGATCCAACATAGGTCTTATTATCGGTGACATAGCCTTCAAGCGTGCTGTAGCCAAGCGCAACATCGGCGACCTTGCCGGTCTTATCTGCTGTTTTAATTGAGACGATCCGCGCGCCATATGTAATCAATCCGACTTCTACGGACGGGCTCTTCAACGTGTAGAGATCGACCGCCGTGCCGTCGGGGAGCTTGCCGAAGGGAGTTTTGATGACTGCGCCATGCGCCGCCAGTGAGGTTGTCATAAGAAACAGGATAGCGCGTGCAAATCTCATCGTCAGGGTTCTCCGGCTTTTGGTGCAGGATGTTGTTTTGCTTGTACAAAATCGCTTTGCTGCGACACATGTGGAAGCCGCAACCACAGCAACTATACGTGATGCATCGGAGCATCGTGAAGAACCGCATCCCTTACGGGTAGAATAGATCCGCCTGCCTGCTAGTTGGTTACCTGAAGGGAAATCTGAATGAAGCCTCGCCTTACGACTCGCCTCCTGCTGCTATGCCTCTCACTCGCTTTTGCCGTCGTCTTCGCTTTACCAGCCGACGCTGCCGCTCCCCAGGATCATTGGGTCGGCACCTGGGCAACTGCTCCCTTTGCTTCGCCTAACAAGGATGCGGTGTTGGGTTCGCAGGACGTGACGCTTCGCCAGATCGTCCATACCTCGCTCGGCGGTTCACGCGTCAGGATTGTGCTCTCAAATGAGTTCGGCACCGATCCTCTGACGGTTGGCGCGGCGCATGCGGCCCTGAGCGCCGGTCCGAAGAGCAGCGAGATTGCGCTGGGATCGGCAAACGCACTTACCTTCAGCGGCAAGCCCTCCATCACCATCCCGGCCGGAGCGGTGGCCGTCAGCGATCCGGCTGATTTAAAGTTGCCAGCACTCGCCGATCTTACGGTCAGCATCTTTCTTCCCGCACAGCCCATCCGCACGATCTCGCAGCATGGTTTCGCCGCGCAGACCAACTACATGGTTGACGGCAATGTAGTCTCCCAAAAAACGCTCGAGGCGCCTAAGACCTTCACGTCCTGGTACTTCCTCAAGGGGGTCGACGTCCTCGCAGGCGCAAGCGGCGCGGCGGTGGTCACCTTTGGCGACAGCATCACCGATGGCGCGCTCAGCACCTTCGATACAAACTCGCGCTGGCCGGATGTGCTCGCGCGCCGCCTGCATGCTGACAAGAAGACGGAAGGCCTGGGAATTTTGAACGAAGGCATTGGCGGCAATCGCGTGCTGCATGATGGTGTGGGCCCGTCGGCGCTGGCGCGCTTCGACCGCGACGTGCTCTCGCTGGCTGCTGTAAAGTACCTCATCATCATGGAGAGCATTAACGACATCGGCGTCGCTACCGGCCCGAAGAACCAGCATGACATCGTGACCGCCGCCGACCTGATTGCTGGACTGCAGCAGATGACCGAGCGCGCGCACATCCACGGCATCAAGGTCTTCGGCGCGACGCTGACGCCTTTCGTCGGCGCGGGCTACCAATCCCCTGCGGGAGAAACGATCCGCACCGCCGTGAACGATTGGATCAGGTCCAGCCAGTCGCTCGACGGCGTGATTGACTTCGACATGGTGACGCGTGATCCGGCCAACCCAGCGGTATTCGCGAAGTTCGCCGATAGCGGCGATCATCTCCACCCCAACGATGCGGGTTACAAGGCAATGGGCGAAGCCATCGATTTGAAGATGTTTACCGCAAAGTAGAGAAGCTGTCTTACGTTCTCGGCTGTCCGTTCCCCGTCTTTACTGTCGTCTCTAATGACGACGGAGAACGGACAGTTGCCTTACGCCAGTTCCAAGCCTGCGAAAAAGTACCCAATCTCAAAGGCTGCCGTATCTTCTGCATCCGAGCCGTGGATGGCGTTCTCTTCGATCGATCCTGCGAACTGCTTGCGGATCGTTCCCTCTTCAGCATTCGCCGGGTTGGTCGCGCCCATGAGCTTGCGCAGATCGGCAATCGCGTTTTCCTTTTCGAGCACCATTGGGAAGATAGGGCCGCCGGCCATGAACTCCACCAACGATCCGAAGAATGGGCGGGCCGAATGCACGTGGTAGAAACCCTCGGCCTGCGCCTTCGAAATGCTGATGCGCTTGATGGCGACGATCTTGAAACCGGCCTTCTCGATCTCGGAGAGAATGGCTGCGGTGTAACCCTTGCGGACGGCGTCGGGCTTGATGATGCTGAAAGTACGTTGTGACATGGTGCTCCGTTTCTCTTTTAGTTGCTCGTTCATTGATTTGATCTGCTCCACAAGTTTACCTTGCCGCCTGCGACAGCCGGATGAAACCGAGCGTGGGCGCACCGGATCGCGCACAATAGAGAGATGGCGCTGACGCAGGAGACGGAACTCGCAACGATTCGCATGAACTTTGACAACAGCTACGCCCGGCTACCCGGCAAGTTCTATGCGCGCGTGAATCCCACGCACGTAGAGGGCCCGCAGATTGTGAAGCTGAACACGGCGTTAGCCGACTTCCTTGGAATGGACAGTGCGGCGTTGAACTCGCCCGAAGGAGCTGCAATATTTTCGGGCAACCGAGTTGCCGATGGCTCGGAGCCGCTGGCGATGGCATACGCCGGCCACCAATTCGGAGGCTTCTCGCCGCGCCTTGGCGACGGTCGAGCTAATCTGATCGGCGAGGTAGTCGCTCGCGACGGCGTTCGCTACGACCTTCATCTGAAGGGCTCCGGACCGACGCCCTTCTCGCGGAATGGAGATGGCAGGGCGACGCTTTCGGCCGTGCTCCGCGAGTACATTGTGAGCGAGGCGATGTTTGCCCTGGGCGTGCCGACGACGCGGGCACTCGCCGCTGTCGCCACCGGCGAGCCAGTCGTTCGCGAGACGCTGCAGCCTGGGGCGGTGCTCACGCGGGTTGCGAAGAGCCATCTCCGTGTCGGCAGCTTCCAGTACTTCCTTGCACAGGGCGATACGGAGGCCATCCGCACGCTCGCCGACTACGCGATTGCAAGGCACTATCCCGAAGCGGTTGAATCAACGAAGAAATACAGGGCGTTTCTCGATGGAGTCATCGCACGCCAGGCCAAGCTGGTTGCGCAGTGGCTGATGCTCGGCTTTATACACGGCGTGATGAATACCGACAACACGTCCATCTCGGGCGAGACCATCGACTATGGCCCGTGCGCCTTCATGGAGGCATACGACCCCGAGAAGGTCTTCAGTTCTATCGACCGTCAGGGCCGCTACGCGTATAGCAATCAGCCGCATGCGATGCACTGGAATCTCGCACGGCTTGCCGAAGCATTGCTTCCGCTGCTCGTCGAGGAAGAAGGCAGCGATGACGCAGGAATGGCATCGGCGTACGCAGCGATGGAAGGCTTTGGGGTGCACTTTGAGGCCGCTCGGATCGCAGGCCTGCGACAAAAGCTTGGCCTCACGATGCAGGACAAGGGCGATACTGCGCTTGCCGACGATCTGCTGAAGCGCATGGCTGAAAATAACGCCGACTTTACGCTGACGTTCCGAAGGCTCTGCGATGCTGCGGCAGGAACAGATGGAGATGAAGCAGTCCGCCTACTCTTCACAGAGCCGAGGTCGTTCGATGCATGGGCGGTGCAGTGGCGGGCGAGACTGGCGAAGGAGCCTGCATCTACTGATCAACGCGCTGCGCAGATGCGGCTTGCCAATCCGCTCTTTATTCCGCGCAATCACCTGGTCGAGGCAGCACTGAAAGCAGCGAGCGACCGGAACGACTTACAGCCATTCGAAGACCTGATCAGCGTCCTTGCCCATCCCTACGACGAACAGCATGGGAAGGAGCGGTATGCTGTGCCGGCGCGGGCCGAGGAGACTGTAACCGCGACCTTCTGCGGAACGTAGCTGGGTGCCAAGGCAGCATCGTGGTGGACGAGGAAGAGACGCTTTTCTGAAGCCAGATTTAGCCGCCTATTGCCGCTGCAGATCGAATCGAAAGTGCAACCTTCCCCAGTTCTGATCGTAGGCATAGGCGGTCTCCGGATCGCAGCCGGTGCAGGCAACGGAGAGTGCGGTCGAACCGTTCCACTCCACTGATAATTGCGAGGGCAACCCGACAAAGCAGAACGGCTCAACCTCTCCTGTCTTGATGAACCCCCAGCGACGCTCGACAAAGACAACGTAGCTCGTTCCGACGCCACAGCCTTGCGTCGTTCCGAAGACTTCCATGACCCTGGCACGGTACGTGCCGTCGGGAGACCACGTCGCGCTGAGTGTCTTGCCCGGATTTAGCCCCATCATCAGGAAGCTCGCAAACCCACCGAAACCTGCCAGGGTGACGACAGGCAGCATGAGCAGAATGAAAAATTTCAGCACTCTTTGCTCGCGCGAATGTGGATCCGACCTCAATACTTCCAGCTGGTCAGATCCGCATCCGCAGGGGCCGTCTTTGCGATGCGCTCCATGATCTTCGGCAGGTACATCGTGTTGTAGTGCAGCCGCGAGTAGGCGTTCGGCAGTGTGGGGTCGCCGTTCCAGCAGTGCTCCGCGCGTGGGCCGTAGAGCACCTCGCCCTCATACGGAACGCCGACGCCGGGAGTACCCGTGGTCTTCAGGAAATCTTCCATCAGGTACACGGCATCGTTCAAGAAGTATGTGTCGTCGCTGCCGACATACAGGTGGATCTTGCCTTGGAGTTTCGGGCCAAGCGTATTCCAGTCGCGCTGAAGCTTTGCGTTGAGGTCGTAGTGCTCTTTCCAGTAGGCTGCGACTTTCGGGTCGATTTCGCCTGTCTCCTTATCGAAGATGGGTTGCGGGTACCCGTCCGCGCCGACCGGTGAATACACCGCTTGCCAGATGTCGAACTGCTCGCCGGAACGTCCATGATCGCCAAGCGCGGCTTCATACGCGACGTTATCGCGCACGCTGATGAGCGTGTGGCCAAGATAGTCGCGCATCGCCGGCTGCTCCACCTGCTTGTTCGCGCCTTCCAGATAGAAGATGTTCTTTTGCTTGTAAAGGTCGGTCGTCATGTAGGCGTGAAAGTCGACCGGATCCGGACAAGCGGCAAACGCGCCGTTGTAGAAGTCCGGGTTGAACATCTGAACGGCGAGCGACTCCCATCCGCCGGTCGATCCGCCGTAGACGAACCGCGCCCAACCCTGGCCGATGCCGCGAAATTGTTTCTCGATCGCTGGAATCAGTTCCTTTTCGATGGCATCGCCGTACGGCCCTAGATTGGCCGAGTTCACGGCGTAGGAGTCGTCGTAGTAAGGGTTGGCGTGTTGAATTTTGACCACCAGGACGCGTGGGAACTTGGGCGAGATCCACTGCTTGTACTCGTCGTACGCCGCTTGCTGCTGGATGCGGTTGTATCCCGCCAGGTGGAAGCGTTCGGAGTAGTTCGGTTTCAGGTCGGGATCCGGCGGAGTGGTGCGGAAGTCGTCGATGCCGCTCACGAAGTGGTCGTGAAAGATCATGAGCGGGAAGCGCGCCTGCGGATGCTCGTCGAAGCCCTCCGGCACCAGCACCACCGCTGAAAGATAGACCGGCCTGCCCCAGAACTTCGTTAACAAGGGCGATTCAATCTTGATGTGCCGAATAAACTTTGTGTCGGCGATCGGCGCGATTGGCGGAATGACTTGATCAAGCGTGAGCTTGATCGCTGCTGCGCCCGGCCCGAGGTGCACCTTCATGGGTTTGCTGTAGAGATTGCCCGGTGCGATGTTCCAGTGCTGGCCCTCTCCCCGGTCGGGCGCAAGCTTGATAGTGTGGCCGTCTGCGCGATGGAATGTCTCATAGATGTTCAGCACGGCCTGAACGGTGTAGTCACCCTCGGGAAGGTCCTTCAGATGCCGTACCGGATATCCGGCAGCATCTGCGGTAAGAACAATACTTTCGCCTGGCTTCGCGCCGTCGACCGTCATGCCGAAGACCATCTGCGATCGCGGCGTGTCGTCGATCTGCATGCGCGGCTCGTCACTCGCATCGTTCGAGATCAGGAACAGCAATCGGCCATCGAGCGGCTTCGTTGATTGCGCGGCAGAAAACGTTACGGACACAGGCTGCATGCCACTTTGAGCCTCCATGGGAGTCGAAAGCAAAGCCGACACAGCCGCAGCGGAGCATGAGAGGAAAGACAGGAGGCATTTACGCATGGCTGAAGTATACAAATGCCTTCTCGCCGCAGAAGATCATTGCCGCAGCCGCACCAACCGCAGCTACAGAGGCACGATGTGGACACCTCTCTCAACACGCTGAATCGGTCACTGCAAGTTCCTGCAAGCTCTTATGGCAGACGAGGCGGCGCAGCGCGGCAGAGCTGCCGCTGGACTTCATCAACACTCTCACCATCAAGCCCGCTTGGATTTGCTCCTGGCTGCCTTACAATTAGGGTTCCCCCTACGTCACTTCACGGAGCCCTATGAACACTGCCGTTTTCGCCAAGAGAATGCTTGCCGCCGCGATCTTCCTATCGCTCGGAGTTGCCACCAACGCACCCGCCGCCGAGAAACCCGCGAAGCTGAAGCTTCCTGAGATCAAGTATGAGAAGTTCACGCTGCCGAATGGCCTTACGGTGATTACGCATGAGGATCATCGCCTGCCGCTCGTTGCAGTCGACCTCTGGTACCACGTTGGTCCGCTGAACGAGCGCGCAGGACGCACCGGCTTCGCCCACCTCTTCGAACACATGATGTTTGAAGGCTCCGAGCATGTCGGCGAGAAGGCACATATCAAGTACGTCCAGGGCGCCGGAGCCACCGATGTAAACGGCACTACGAGCTTTGACCGCACCAACTACTTCGAAACCATGCCCTCGAACCAGCTTGAACTCGCCATGTGGCTTGAAAGCGACCGCATGGGCTTCCTGCTCGAAGGCCTCGACCGCGTAAAGCTGACCAACCAGCGCGACGTCGTCCGAAATGAGCGCCGCCAGGGCGAAGGCTCGCCGTACGATCTATCGAACGAGGAGAGCTTCCATCTTCTCTTCCCCAAGTCGCACCCGTATTACGCGTCCGTCATCGGCTCGCATGCTGACATCGAGGCCGCGCGTATCGCAGACATTCGCGACTTCCACCAGCAGTTCTACACCCCCAATAACGCCAGCATCGCCATCGCCGGCGACTTCAATCCAGCGCAATTGAAGGCGCTGCTCACGAAGTACTTTGGACCCATTCCTGCCGGCCCCAAGGTCGAGCCGGTCAACGTCGTGACGCCTGCGATCACGGAACAGAAGCGTGCCACCGTCACTGATACGGTCAAACTTTCGCAGCTCGACATCAGCTTCCTTGTGCCCGCTGCATACACGCCCGGCTCGGTCGATGCTCAGCTGCTCAGCTACATTCTTGGCGGAGCAAAAGCCAGCCGCCTCGACCAGGAACTCGTCTATAAGCGGCAAATCGCCCAGTCGGTTGAGTGCGACGATAGTGCCCTGAAGCTGACCTCCATCTTCTCCTGCTCCATCACTGCCAAGCCTAATGTAAAGCTCGATGAACTCGAAGCCGCATTCTGGGAGCAGATTGCCAGGCTGCAAACGTCCGGTCCTACTCAGGACGAACTCGATTCCGCCCGCGCAATCGACTTGACCGGCAAGATTGAAGGTCTGCAGCGGCTTGGTGGGTTTGGCGGCGTCGCCGACACCCTGAATAGCTACAACCAGTACACGGGCGACCCTGGATATCTGCCAAAGGAGATTGCCGAGTTCGAGGCGGTTACCACGGCCAGCGTAAAGAACAGCGCAGCGAAGTTCCTGAACAAGAACCAGGCAGTCGTCGTCTCCACCGTGCCAGGCAGCAAGGTGGTTAACGATGTGCCACGCTCACCTGCTGACACGGATGCCGAGGTAAAGCTCGTCAACCCGTACACGCCGGCATTTGAAAGTGACCAGAACTTCCGCAAGACTGTTCCCGTGGCCGGTCCGGCACCCGTCTTCCATCTGCCTGTTCCGACTACGTTCACGCTGAAGAACGGCCTGAAGGTGTACCTCATTCAGGATTCCAATCTGCCGGTGCTTGCTGCGACGCTTGTGACTCGAGCTGGTGGCGAGACCAACCCCGCAGGCAAGCCTGGTCTTGCTTCCTTCACTGCGGCCATGCTCGGCGAGGGCACGCTTCGCTACACCTCCACCCAGCTCGCCGAGGCCACCGAGCGCATCGGAACGCGGCTCAGCACCACAGCTTCAATGGATAGCGCCTCGGCCACGATTGGTGTGTTGACCAACCATGCCGACGCGGGTCTCGACCTTCTCGCCGATGTCGTCGAAAACCCAGGCTTCCGTGATGCCGATATCGACCGCATTCGCAAGCAGCGCGTGCTCGGCATTCAGCAGGAAGCTGACAGCGTTTCGGCAATCGCCGCGCGTGTCGGCCCGCATCTGCTCTATGGCGACCAGCCTTACGGCTACACGGCCAGTGGTACCACCGCCAGCCTTGAGGGAATCACGCGCGATGAATTGAAGGGCTTCTGGTCCAGCCACTACGGCCCCGCAGACTCTGCCCTCGTCTTTGCCGGCGACATCAAGGAGTCCGAAGCCCGCGAGCTTGCGGAGAAGCACTTCGGCAACTGGTCCGGCAGCGCCAGCGGTGAAGTTACCTTGCCGCCTCCGCCACCACCCCCGACGACGCGCCTGGTGATCGTCGACAAGCCCGGCTCCCCGCAGACGGCGCTCTCTGCGATCGATCTCGGCGTGGCCCGCACCATCCCTGACTTCGAAGCCATCCAGGAGATGAACTACACGCTTGGTGGCAGCTTTGCCAGCCGCATCAACATGAATCTCCGCGAGGAGCATGGCTACACGTACGGCGCTCGCTCAACCTTCAGCGCCTATCGGCAGGGCGGCCCCTTCTCGGCGGGCGCGCTTGTCAAAACGGACGTCACGGCACCGGCTACGAAAGAGCTCCTGCTCGAACTCAACCGCATTCTCACAGAGCCAGCGAACCCGGCGGAGTTGAAGATGGCGAAGGACTCGCTCTCGCAATCCATCCCGGCGGCGTTCGAGACGACGGCGGCGACGGCTGGAACGATGAGTTCCATCTTCGTCTACAACCGGCCACTCGACTATTACGCGAAGTTGCCAGCCGCTTACATGGCGGTGACACCGGAGGAAGTGCAGCGCGTGGCCAAAATGACCATCAATCCAAAGCACTTCATCATCCTCGCCGTTGGCGATAAGTCGAAGATCGAGGCACCGTTGAAAGAACTGAACATTGCGCCGATTGAGTACAGTGATCCACTTGGCAACATCACCAAGTAAACTCGCTTAGACACGAAGGGCCGGAGAGCAATTTCTCTCCGGCCCTTCAATTTTCTACTTCAATGAGGAACTAGCGTTTCAACAATCCTGCCATGGTCTCGCCCATCTCTGCCGGCGACTTGACGACATGAATGCCGGCCGCCGCCATGGCCTTCATCTTCTCTTCGGCAGTCCCCTCGCCGCCCGAGATGATCGCGCCGGCATGGCCCATGCGACGTCCTGGAGGAGCCGTCTGCCCGGCGATGAATCCGACCACCGGCTTCTTGACATGCTCGGCAATATACTTCGCGGCAGCCTCTTCAGCCGAGCCGCCGATCTCGCCGATCATGATAATCGCTTCGGTCTCGGGATCCTCGTTCAACAGCTTCAAGGCATCGATGTGCGTGGTTCCAATGATCGGATCGCCGCCGATGCCAATCGCCGTCGACTGGCCAATGCCGCGCGTCGTCAGTTGGTAGACAGCTTCATAGGTCAGCGTGCCCGATTTAGAGACGATCCCAACGGAACCTTCCTTGTGAATACGGCCGGGCATGATGCCTACCTTTGCCTTACCCGGCGAAATAACGCCCGGGCAGTTCGGCCCAATCAAGCGAGTGTTTGACTGGCGAACCATCTCCCAGGCCTTC
This sequence comes from Acidobacteriaceae bacterium, assembly GCA_903642265.1. Lineage (GTDB taxonomy): Bacteria > Acidobacteriota > Terriglobia > Terriglobales > Acidobacteriaceae > Edaphobacter. The sequence continues at coordinate 23,087 of CAHJWN010000034.1, forward strand.
ACCATATCGAGCGTGGGTATGCCTTCTGTAATGCAAATCACGAGTGGCAAACCAGCAGCGGTCGCTTCAAGAATGCCGTCGGCAGCGAATGGTGGCGGGACGAAGATCACGCTTACATTCGCGCCTGTCTCCTTGACTGCCTCTTCGACGGTATTGAAGACCGGCCAGCCCTCGTGGGTGGTTCCACCCTTGCCAGGAGTCACCCCGCCAACAACGATGTCATAGCCAAACTGCTTCGAATATTCGGAACAGCCCTTCGCGTGAAACGTGCCTTCGCGCCCGGTAATTCCCTGCACGATCAGCCGCGTGTTTTTATCAAGAAGTACAGCCATTATTTGCCACCTTTCGCGGCGCTGACAGCGAGGTCGGCAGCTTCCTTCATCGTTGAACCTACCAGGAACTTCAAACCCGATTCTTCGAGGATCTTCCGGCCTTCTTCAACGTTTGTACCTTCAAGTCGAAGGATGATCGGGATTTGTACGTTGAGTTTTCTAGCGGCGGCTACTACTGCGGTTGCCAGAACGTCGACACGAAGAATTCCGCCAAAAATATTAATGAAGATGGCTTTGACATTCTTGTCGCTTAGCAGGATCCCAAAGGCATTCTCGATCTGTTCCTGATTCGCTCCGCCGCCTACATCTAGAAAGTTCGCAGCCGACCCACCGGCGTATTGGATGATGTCCATCGTAGCCATCGCAAGGCCTGCGCCGTTCACCATGCAGGCGATGTTGCCGTCGAGCTTGATGTAGTTCAGCGCGTACTTGGATGCTTCCACTTCCAGCGGATCTTCTTCGGCAAGGTCGCGCAGTTCTTTCAGGTCCTTATGGCGGAACATGGCGTTGTCATCGAAGTTAATCTTGCAGTCGAGCGCTAGAAGCTTGCCGTCCTTCGTAGTGATGAACGGGTTGATCTCCATCAGTGTCGAGTCCGTTTCGACGAAAGCCTTGTACAGGCCAGTCATGAACTTCACCGCATCGTTGATCTGCGCAGGTAAGAGCCCGAGTTTGAAGGCAAGCTTGCGCGCCTGGTACGGCTGGAAGCCGACGGCGGGATCGATGTATTCCTTGTAGATCAACTCCGGGGTAGCATGGGCGACTTCTTCAATCTCCATGCCGCCCGATTGCGAGGCCATAAAGACAATCTTTGCCGAAGCCCGGTCGAGCACAATGCCGAGGTACAGTTCGCGGTCGATTGCCGAACCTTCTTCGATCAGCAGGCGTTGGACCTTCTGTCCTGCCGGACCAGTCTGGTGAGTCACCAGTTGCATGCCGAGGATGTCCTTCGAGCGTGCAATAGCATCTTCGAGCGTCCTGACGACCTTGACGCCACCGCCCTTGCCGCGTCCGCCTGCATGAATCTGAGCTTTTACGACCACGGCAGCATTGCCCGCGCTGAACAGCGACTTTGCCGCCGTTTCCGCCTGTTCGAGCGTTGTTGCCATCTCGCCACCGGGGACCGGAACGCCATACCGCCGGAGGATCTCTTTTGCCTGGTACTCGTGAATCTTCATAGCCGCAATCCCGCCTCGAAAGTCTCAGTCGAACCAGCCGACCACGCCCCTCATACTAGACGACCCGCAGAACCACCCGCAAACGAATGTCGGACACTCTGCGCGTTTATCGCTCAAGGTTCGGCTTCCGTCTTGATACCCTTCCACCATGTCCGTCACATCCCATCTCCGCAAACTGCTTGAACAACGCGACGCGCTTACCCGAGAAGAGGCTGCCGATCTCCTTCACTTCATTCTCGCTGGTCATGTAAGCGACGTGCAGATTGCAGCGACCCTGGGAGCGCTTGCGGCACGCGGCGAAACTCCTGAAGAGCTCGCCGGACTCGTTGACGCGATGCGCGCCGCCGCCATGCCTTTCCCTCTACACGAAGCGGAGCGCAGCCAGCTGACCGATACCTGCGGCACAGGCGGCGACGGAGCCAACACCTTCAACATCTCGACCGCAGCGGCGCTGGTCGCGGCGGCGGCTGGGGCGAAGGTGGCCAAGCATGGCAATCGCGCCGTCACTTCGACGAGCGGCTCTGCCGATGTGCTCGAAGCGCTCGGTATTCCGGTTGATCTCTCACCTGGAGCAGCCGCCGAAGCTCTCCGCACCTTTGGATTCGCCTATCTCCACGCGCCAGCCATGCACACAGCAATGAAGGCAGTGATGCCGGTGCGGCGCGGGCTTGGGGTGCGCACGGCTTTCAACCTGCTGGGCCCATTAACCAATCCGGCCGGGGCGCGCTCGCAGATCATGGGCGTCTATGCCGCAGACCGCGTCAACCTTATCGCCGAGACCATGCTGCTGCTGGGCACGCGCCACGCCTTTGTCGTCCATGGGTTTATCGATTCCTTGCAGCTGAGCGGCATGGACGAGCTCTCAATCAGTGGCCCGAGCTTGATTGCGGAGGTACGCGATGGCAGCATCACGCGGTCCTCGATCACTCCTGAAGACTTCGATCTTGAACGCGCGCCGATCGCTATGCTTCGCGGTGGCGATGCCAGGGAAAACGCCGCCATCCTGCACGCTCTATTTGCCGGCAAACCCGGTCCTGCACGGGATGTCGTCGTGCTGAACGCAGCCGCCGTTCTTGTTACGGCGAACCTGGCCGGAGATCTCGCCGGCGGCGTGATGCTGGCACAGCGGACGATCGACGCAGGCCTTGTGCTTCGGCTGGTCACAACCCTCTCTGGCCAGGCATGATGAGTTGCGGAACTTCCCTGCTCCCGCCCGCGTAGAATCCTCAGCAATCGCGCGTTCGCACCACCGAAGTTCGGAGACTTCCACCATGCCTGTCACGTTACCGCCCACGCCCTTCCATCCATCCATGGTCACCACTGCCTTTGAGCTTCCCGGCTTCCGGGTCACGCGTAACTTCGGCGTAGTTCGCGGCATTGTGGTGCGCTCGCGGTCAATCTTCGGCACTATCGGCGCAGGATTGCAGACCATCGTCGGCGGCAACATCACCATCTACACCGATCTTTGCGAGAAGACCCGCAACGACGCCTTTGTCATGATGATGCAGCACGCTGGCGAGCGCGGCGCCAATGCCGTAATCGCTGCCCGCTATGACTCCAACGAAGTGATGAACGGCGTCACCGAGGTGCTCGCCTATGGCACTGCTGTTTTTGTGGAACCGGCCTAGTCCTTCTGAGTTAGTATTCCCGCAGAGGTTTCTATGGCACGAGTCACTGGCATCGGCGGAGTCTTTCTGAAGTCTCCCGACCCCAAGGCACTTACCGCCTGGTATGCAGAGCATCTTGGCATAGCAATGAACGAATGGGGCGGCGCAGCCTTTCTCTGGTCCGACGAAGTCCCCGCAACCACCGGCACAACTGCCTGGTCCATCTTTCCAGAGACCAGCAAGCACTTCGGCCCGGGTAATGCCTCCGGCCCGCAGACGGCGATGATCAATTACCGCGTCGACGATCTCGAAGCACTTCTCGAGAAGCTTACCGCGGCCGGCGTCACCATCGACCCCAAACGCGAGAGCGCCGACTTCGGTCACTTCGCTTGGATCCTCGATCTGGACGGCAACCGCGTAGAGCTCTGGCAGCCACTGGTTGAGACTGAAGCGGTAGAAGAATCTGGCAAATAGCGGTTTGAACGGTCTCGAGGCGAACTGTCGTCCATCCGGCATTTAGGATGGAGGCAGTTCAAATTCCAGAGGCCCGTTCTCATAATGATTCCACCTACACCAGGCCGCATTGAAGTCATCACCGGCCCTATGTTCTCTGGCAAGAGCGAAGAGCTGATTCGCCGCCTCAAACGTGCTCGCATCGGCCGCCAGCGGGTCGCCTGCTACAAGCCGGATCTCGACCTCCGCTATCAGCGCGACTCCATTGCTTCCCACAGTGCCCTGACCTATGATGCGACTCTGGTTGCGAGCGTAGCGCATCTCCGCGAGGAGCTCCTGCCTATTCTTTGCAACGTCGACCTCATCGCCATCGATGAAGCGCAATGGCTCGACAGCTCGATCCTCCCGCTCACCTCGCAACTTGTGCTGCTGGGCAAACGCGTTGTCGTTGCTGGCCTCGACACCACCTTCGCTGGCGAGCCCTTTGGCTCCATACCCTCGCTGATGGCTGTCGCCGACGAGGTCACCAAGCTTTCCGCAATCTGCATGGTTTGCGGCGCGCCTGCCATCCACTCACAGCGTCTCGGCTCAAGCCAGGAGCTCGTTGTTGTCGGCGCCGGGGGGCTTTATGAAGCGCGGTGCCGTCGCTGCTTCCTGCCATATGCGGACGACGAGACCTCGGAACAACTCGAACTTCCGGTTGTTAGCGGAGGGTTTGGCGTTCATTAGGGTACAGCGATGGACCTGGCTCCCGCGCATCTCTATTCCAAACTACGGCGGGCACCATGGTGGAGAAGAACAGAGTACCTACGGTCGTCAATCGTTCACCAATAGACAGCTCCCTCAGGTCGATCGCGATGCAGAGAGCGCGGCCTCATGCTGCGGCGTTACTAGCATTGAAATACCAGCTGAAGATTGTGAAGATTTCGTGAGCGCTCATGCAGGTTTGTCCCCGATCAGAGAGCTTGCGCTATTCTGGACGGGTTCTGCCACAGGAGATCTCTTCATGCGTACGCTGTTTCTCGCCCCTGCCCTCTGCCTCACCGCCTGCCTCACGGCTTCATCTGCACTCGCCAAGGCGAAGGATGCGCTGGTTGTTCCAATCAAGACGTCGTCCGGCCAGGACGCCGGTAAGGCCAGCTTCCACGAGAGCAAGAAGGGTGAGCTGACGATCAAGCTTGAACTCAAGAACCTTCCCTTTGGCGAACACGCCGTACACATTCATGCCAAGGCCGTCTGTGACGCGCCAGACTTCAAAGGCGCCGGCCCGCACTTCAACCCGGACAGCAAACAGCACGGGATCCAAAACCCGATGGGCCACCACGCCGGCGACCTGCCGCAGAACATCAGCATCGGCGAAGACCATACCGGCACGGCGACCTTCAAGGTCGACTACCTCTCCATGACCGAAGGCGCCTCGAACAACATTCTTGCGAATGGCGGAACAGCGATCATGGTGCACGAAAAGGCTGACGACATGAAGACGGATCCCACGGGAAACGCCGGCAATCGCATTGCCTGCGGCGTCATTACGGCTTCTTCCGCCCAATAAAGGCCAGCCACCCGCCAGCTTCCTCTGGCCATTCCGACAGAAAAGACCTGTATTGAACCGTCACGAACGCCCATGCGTATCATTTGCATGGGCGTTCTGCACATCACCGTACCATCGTCGCTTCCGTTTTCTCCAGCCGTCGTCTCAGGACGCCTTCCTCGGAATGGATTTGGAGCCCCCGCAAAGCTTGCCCGGACAGCTCCTGTAGCCGCGTTGGTGAAATCCCCAGCTGCTCCAGCCTCGCCACAAGGTACACTTCTGCAATCAAAGCAAGACTTTCAGATTCAAAAGGTTGAGACCCCGTTGGAGCGTAGTCCACAACAGCTTGCCGAGCAGGAAGCGACCCTGAAGCTCGTCCGGCAGTGCAGTGTCGGAGATCAGCAGGCCTGGCAGCAGCTTGTCGTCAGCCAGCATCGCCGCATCTACGGCATTTGCTATCGCTTCACCAACTCTGCCATCGACGCCGAGGACCTTACCCAGGACGTGTTCATCAAGGTTTACAAGAACCTGAACACCTATGACCTCACCAAGGGCAGCTTTCAGACATGGGTGACTACGCTTGCACGCAATCTCCTGGTCGACCACTTTCGGCGTACGCGCCTTGACCGCGCCAGCGACTCGTTGGACGCCTCTCTCGGCAGCGATGAGGACGGGCCAACCCTCGGCGACCGTCTCGTCGACACCGGTATCTCCCAGGAAAAGCATGTGGCCGGTCTCGAACTCAAAGCCGCTATCCAGGACGCGCTCAAACAACTCTCCCCCGAGCTCCGCGAAGCAGTCATTCTGCGCGACCTTGAGGATATGGATTACAAAGAAATTGCACAGGTCCTGCGCATTCCCGAAGGCACCGTCAAGAGCCGCATAAGCCGTGGCCGCGGGGAACTGGCAAGGCTCTTACAACGTATAGAAGGACAGGTGATTTAGATGGCCGAAATCAACCAATTCGGAAGCGTAAAGCCGATTCGTTCCGCACAAGGGCTAAGCTGTGCGGAGTGCGAGGCGATGCTCATGGACGTCATCGACGGCACCTTCACCGCAACGCAAAAGACAGCCTTTGAACTGCACATTGCCACCTGTTCCGAGTGCAGCCAGATGCTGGCAGACGCCACGCGCGGGGCATCTCTCCTCGAGATGCTCAAGTATCCCCGGCCGGAGCCCCCCGCCGCACTGCTGGAGCGGATCCTTGCACAAACCAGCGGCCAAAATAACGGCCTAAGCAGCTTCCCGGAGCCGGCAAGAAAATCAGCTTCAAGCATGATTCCAGTCGCTGCTGCCGTCAATGCCGCACATGACTCGAGCAATCTTGCACCAGAACCGGCGATCCTGGCCAATGTCCTTCCGTTCCGCCCCCGGGCAACTGGCCGCTTCAATTTCAAGTCCATCGCTCAGACTATGATGCAGCCGCGCCTCGCGATGACGGCGGCCATGGCCTTCTTCTCCATCACGCTCACACTGAATCTCACAGGCGTTCATCTGACAGAGTTGAAGGCCAGCGATCTCACGCCTTCAAACCTGAAGCACAGCTACTATCACGCGAATGCAAGCGTAGTCCGGTACTACGACAATCTCCGCGTGGTTTACGAACTTGAGTCTCGGGTCAACGAACTGAAGCGAACCAACCAGGGTGACAATCAAGGCGATGATCCAGCACCGCACCCAGTCAGGGAGGACCAGAAGAAGGCTCCCGATCCGATCAAGCCGCGCAAGGCCCCGAAGTCTGGATCCGGCACCAGCGAACGTAGAGATCCACTCGGTGGACAGTTCAAACTAGCTCGATTTGGCTCCAGCCCGGCCCTTCCAGGATCCAGAAACAGAAACATTGAACCGAACGACCGCCTGAATAAGTTGAAAGAAACACTGCAGGAAGGGGACCTGGTATGAACTGCGCAAATCATCTTGATCGTGAAAATGTTGCCTTTTGTCAGAATTGTGGCAAACCCCTATGCCAGGAATGCACCCGCAAGATTGGCGATGCTGTCTTCTGCGAGCAATGTCTTGCCGCAAAGCTCGCCGGTGCCGCCCCATCTGCTGCCGGAGCCTATGGCTATAGCGATCCAACTGCCGGTATCAACGTGAGCGGAACTGCTGCCGGTGGAAGCTACAGCTACGCAAATCCCGCTGGCGGCGTTTACGCTTCGGGGGTCATACCGCCGCAGCCCCCGCATGGAGCTCCGAATCCGGTACTTGCCGGTGCTCTCGGCTTCATCCCCGGCGTTGGCGCAATGTACAACGAGCAGTATGCCAAGGCTGCGGTCCACCTCATCGTCTTTGTCGTACTTGTAAGCCTAGCCAATTCGAACGGCTTACTGGGTATGTTGATTGCTGGGTGGGAGTTTTACATGGCGTTCGAGGCCTTCCAGACCGCGCGGGCCCGCCGCGATGGCCTGCCGCTTCCGAATCCCTTCGGACTGAACGAACTCGGCCAGAAGCTTGGCTTTGATAAGTCATGGCAGCACACTTCCGGTCCTGGCACTTTGCCGACCGATCCGTACGCCTCTCCCTACGGCACCGTTCCACCCGGACCTGGCGTTGCGCCCGGACCGGCTCAGCCTTACCCGCCTTATGGGTCCGTGAATCCTGGGGGCGCGATCCCACCGAACTGGGGCGTTCCGCAGACGCCGGCCTGGGAGCAGTATGCTCCGCCCATGCCACCGATTCCACCAACGGGCGTTCCGCTCGACTCTCAGGTACCCTATCCGGGCAACCGCTTCCCTGCGGGAGCACTCTGGCTTATCGGACTCGGCGCCATCTTTCTGGTCTTCAACGCTGGTTTTCTGAACGGATTTTCCGGACGGCTCTTCCTGCCTGTCCTGCTCATTGGCTTTGCAATCTTCATCTTCATCCGGAAGATGACGAGCTACGGCTACAGTCTTACCGATGACGGCAACCCGAACTACCGTATTCGCATATTCCGGGCGCTGAAGAGTTCGGTCTGGCTCGCCCTGGTCGGTGTGCTCTTCTTCCTCGACGAGTTCACGCCCCTCAAGTGGGGCCACAGCTGGCCACTCTTCATCATCCTTGGCGGAGTCATGACGGTGTTCCAACGTGCCGTGTACAGCGGAGCACCGGCATCAGTTCCACCTTACGTTCCCGGCGCACCCTACAGCTACGGATATCCGGCGCAGCCTGCACCACCGGCAACACCGGCCACGGTCGTTCCAGCCGTGACGCATGACCAGGAAGGGAGCTAAGTATGGCTGGCTATCCTCCACCCTATCCACCTCCACCTCCTGGATCTCGTGACCAGCCGAGACAGCCTGGTCCACCGTACGGCTCCCCAAACCCATACGATTACAAGTACCAGCGCCGCATGCTGCGCGATCAGGCACGGGCGCAACGTGAGATGTTCAGGGCACAGCGCGACGCGTATCGCGACCAGTATCGGGAAATGCGCCGTGGCTCTATCGTCGGGCCCATCCTGGTAATCGCCATCGGTGTGATCTTCCTCCTCGTACAGCTGCATAAGCTGTCGGCCGACAGGCTATGGAACTGGTTTGGCGACTACTGGCCTTTCCTTCTCATCGGTGTGGGCACGGTCATACTCATAGAGTGGGGCGTCGATCAGTTCCTGCACCGCGACGATACGCAGCCGCGCTACCGCCGCAGCATTGGCGGCGGCATCATTACACTTATCGTCTTGCTTATTGTGGCGGGTGTCATCTTTGAAGGTGTCCACGACGGCAAAGGACACTTGTTTGCCAGGAATATGAATCTTGACCAGGAAGATATTGACCAGTTCCTTGGCGATAAGCATGAGTCGGACCAGACGATGGCCCAGGCTTTTCCTGCCGGCGGGTCTCTCCAGGTCGACAACCCCCGCGGCGATGTCACCGTCTCCGGCACCAGTGATGACAACCAAATCCATGTCATCGCCCACAGCGAGATCTATACCCGCACCGACTCCGATGCCGCCAGCAAGGCCCAGCAGCTCAACCCCTCACTGACCGGCAGTGACAACAACCTTCAGCTTCGCCTGCCCGCCATCGAGGGCGCCCGCGTCGATCTCATCATCACCGTTCCTGCGGCGTCTGGCCAGACCATCATCGCCAATCATGGCGACATCCACCTGACCAACATCACCGGGCCTGTCACGCTCACCGCCAACCACGGCGATGTCGAGATCAGCTCAGTCACCGGTCCGGTCACCACCCACATCCAGAACGGCAAGTCCAGCTTTACCGCGCGCACTATCGCTGGCCCATTGGATCTCGAGGGCCGCGGCGATGATGTCTCCATTACCGACATCAATGGACCTGTCACCATGCAGGGTGACTTTTTCGGCAGCACTCACATCGAGCACGTTCGCGGCAACTTCAAGTTCCACTCCAGCCGCACCGACTTCCAGATCGCCCGGCTGGATGGTGCCACGGACTTTACTGACGATGACCTTTCAGCGGACCAGGCTGTAGGTCCCGTCATCCTCTCCACTCGCAACCGGAACGTCGCCTTCGACAGAATTAGCGGCGACATCAACATTACGAACCGTAATGGCAAAGTCGACCTGACAAGCGCTCCGCCCATTGGCAATGTCATCGTTGAAAATCGCAACGGCGAAGTAAATCTCACACTACCCGAGGGCGCCGCGTTTCACATCGACGCCCAGACCTCCGACGCTGACATCGAGAACGACTTCTCCCTGCCCGTGAGCGAAAATAACAATCGGAAATCTGTCACTGGCACCGTTGGCAAAGGCACCGCTAACATTAAGATCACCACCACACAGGAAGATGTTTCGATCAAGCGCGCAAGTATTGCCCCGCTTGCGCCCCCGGCCCCGATTGCTCCGCCAATGCCCTCCGAGAGCATGCCTCCCGAGACGCAGCGCGCCATCAGGAATGCCGAGAAGGTTGGCAGAGACGCTCAAGTGAGGGGCGAGAAAGCAGGCAGAGATGCCCAGCGTATCGCCGAAAAAGTCGCCAGGGACGCTCGCACTGCCCAAAGTGCGGCTGATGGTGCCCGTAAAGCTGCTGCTAAGGAGACTGACCAGCGCTAAATCACTGAGCGCGGTCGGCCCCGGACTTTGAACACGTAACTATCCCGGCAGCGAGTAGTCAAGCTGATAGGAATGCTTGCCGTCGGCGATGGTGATTGTGAACGTTCCGGCTACGCCCTTTAGCTCCCCGGTGCCGGACCCGGGCACGACGGTTACGGTCATTTTTGGCCCGCTCCCATCCATCGTCCCCATATGCTGCAACGCAAAGGTGCCGGTTTTTCCCATCAGGATCCCCGTAACGACTTCGATCGCAACGTAACCCGCCGCGCCGGTCTTGAAGTCACCCCCTGAAAACATCTCGCCTTTACTTGTCGCCTCAAGATCTCCGTGGATCTCCTTGTCAATTGAGAAGCGACCCAGGCCTTCGGCTGGAGCCGGAGTGAGCGGCACTACCTTTACGGTGAACATTCCATGCGCATGGTGCACGACGACCTCCTTCTGCTGCGCGAGGCTACTTACGGCTTATTGCACTTACAACGACTGCCGTATTTAGTCGCCGCATAGAGCCACATCCTACAACACACGCGCACCCTGTATCGTTCAGAACAGACACACGCGGAGGGCAATTGCCTTACATTTACATCGACAAGATTCTGAACGAGCTGCGATCTGAACTTCTCTCTGCCATGCACTCTGCAGTGGAGCGCGAAGTTCGCACCGGCCAGCGTGTTGATGTCCAGCGTCTGTATCGCGCCTTTACACGCGCCGCCGTGGGCCAGTGCGCCAATCCTGTCCGTGTCTCGGACAAATGTGTCGAAACCAATATGTCCCGCCCAAACAAGGGAGCCGGCAAAGGAACGACCTATGACCCAGAGAGCTAGGACCCCGAGAGCTAAGACTCCAAAGTCGAACGCCCCGGCACTCCTCACTGCGGATGTCCCCATTCCCGGCAATGAGACGTTCCACTCCGCACGAGAGCGCATGAAGCTTGGCCAGGCCCGCCGCAAGCTTATCAAGCGCCTAGATCACGCTGTATGGAAGCCCAGGAGCCGGAAAGAAGATCCTCTCCATCTGCTCCAGAGATCCACCGAGGGCCGCATCCCGCAGCTTATCAAGCTCAAGGATGAGCGCATGGCTTGTTCTCCCTTCGGCTACTTTCGCGGGGCCGTTCCCGTGATGGCCTATGATCTCTCGCTGGTCGCCAACACCGGCATCCGCACCCAGCTGTGCGGCGACGCCCACGTTCGAAATCTTGGCGCATTTGCAGGTCCCGACGGCCGCCTCGTCTTTGACATCAATGACTTTGACGAGACCGTCGTCGGCCCGTTCGAGTGGGACGTAAAACGCATGGCTACCTCGCTCGTCCTCGCCGGCCGGGAAGCGAATGTTGCAAACGGCCATTGTCGCGAAGCCGTAGCCGCGTTCGTCGCCCGCTATCGACGCATGATGCATCTCTTCTCCACCATGCCCGTACTTGATGTCGCACGCTTCCAGGTCCATCGCCTCGGCGAATACGGCCCTGTCTCAGACATCCTGCTCGCCGCCAAACGCAGTACGCCTATCCTTAATCTGCGCGCACTCACCGAAATCGATCCTGAAAATAAGTCCCGGCGCATCTTCAGGACCGACAAGCCCGTCCTTGAGCGGCTGCATGGCGACATTGTGAGCAAAGTGGTTGCGTCGATCGTTCCATACGAGGAGAGCCTGCAGCCAGAGCGCCGCCGTTTCCTCGCCCAGTACCGCGTTATCGATACCTGTTTTAAAGTCGTCGGCACCGGCTCAGTCGGCTTGCGCGACTACTGCGTCTACCTGGAAGGCAACGGCCGCAAAGATCCACTCTTCCTTCAGATTAAGGAAGAAGCGCTCTCCGCATACGCGCCGTATGTCGGCCGGACCGCCATGAAGACCTACCACCAGGGCCGTCGCGTGGTGGAAGGTGAACGCGCGATGCAGCTCCAATCCGATCCGTTCCTCGGCTGGACCAGGATAGAGGGACGCGACTACCTCGTCCGCCAGCTAAACGACCACAAGGGATCGCTCGATATGACCACCATCAAGGCCACGGGCTTGATGGAGTACGCTGCCGTGTGCGGTGAGTTGCTGGCCAGAGGACATGCCCGCGGTGGCGACTGCGCCATGCTCGCCGGCTATCTTGGCGCCTCTGAGCGCTTCGACGAGGCAATTACACAATTCGCTGAAGCCTACGCCGATCAGACTGAAGAAGACTGGCAAGAGCTCGTCAAGCACTTGAAGAAGACAGAAGCAAAGCCACATGCTTCCACCACTAAAGCTGCGAAAACGAAGGCCTGAGCCATGCGCGTCGTCCAGGCAGTCTTTGGCGTCTTTCATCACTTCGAGCTCGCCCACCAGCTCCATCGTCGCCACCATCTGCAACGCATCTATTCCACTTTCCCCTGGGCACGGCTGAAACGCGAAGGACTTCCACACGATCTCGTCCGCACCTTTCCGATCCTGAATACGACGGAGTACCTAATGACGCGCACCGGCCGTGTACCTGCTTCGATCACAGCGAAAATCGCTTCCTGGAACGCACTCGCCTTCGACCGCTACACCGCCTCAAAGATCGCAGACGAAAAGTGCGACGCCTTCATTGCCATCTCAGGCGCAGGCCTCGTCACCGGCGCACGTGTTCAAAAAGAGGGCGGCATCTTCATCTGCGATCGAGGCTCAACCCATCAACGCTTCCAGGAAGCGGTCGTCCTTGAAGAATACAAACGGTGGGCTGTTCCCCCTCCGATCGCCAAGCCGCACATCACCTTACGCGAAGAAGCTATCTACGCGCAGGCCGACGCAATCACCGTACCATCGGCCACCGCAAAACGCTCTTTCATCCAGATGGGAGTCTCCGGGGATAGAGTCCATGTGGTTCCGTACGGCGTTCGCCTCGACAAGTTTGTGCCAATGGACGCCAGGCCGACATCCGGCATCTTCAATCTGCTCTTCGCGGGCGCTGTGAGCCTACGTAAAGGCATCCCTTACCTTCTCGAAGCCTTTGCACTCCTCAACCATCCGCACAAGCACCTCACTGTTGTCGGCAGCATTGCGCCGGACATGCGCCCACTTCTGGCGCGGCTTCCCACAAAGGATGTCACCTTCACCGGCTCCATCGCTCAATCTGAGCTGGCAAGGATGATGGCCAGCAGTGACGCTCTCGTACTCCCCAGCGTTGAAGAGGGGCTCGCTCTCGTGCAGGGTCAAGCGATGGCCTGTGGCTGCCCTGTTATCGCGACCGTCGCAACCGGGGCCGAAGATCTATTCGCAAGTGAAACAGAGGGCTTCATTATTCCCGATCGGGACACGAACGCCCTTGCCGCTCGAATGCAGCAACTCGCCGACGACCCTGCCCTGCAGCGCCGCATGTCGGACGCTGCTCTCATGCATGTCCGGTCACTGGGCGGCTGGGACACCTATGGCGACCGCTGGGACGCGCTGCTGCACAAGTTGACAGCGAAGTAGATCCATCTACAAGACTCCGTCTCTCCAGGAGGCCAAAGATGAGCATACGAATGCAGCTTCCAAACGCGCAAAAGCCGACCACGTGGGCCGGCTTTGCGCGCATTGATCTTCACGGGCCTAGAACGGGTTGACCTTGGCGAGACCCTTTTTCTTTTTGTGCTTGCTCGAAGACTCGTCGTTCTTATCGAACTCCGGCTTGCCCTTCTTGCCATTTGCGGGAGCAGCAGCAGCCGGTGGTGCCTGTCCCGGAGCGATGTCGTTCACCGTATCCGGAGCCGCCGGTGCCTTCTCAATCGCTGGTAGCGGCGCAGTATTGTCCGGACCAACCGCCTTCATTCCGTCCACAGGAGCGGTCGTCGATGGCGAAACAATCTCGATCCCGGCTGAAGCTCCCAACCCGCCGCCTGACGCGCCACTCGCGGTCGGGGCTACCGTCATTACCGCTGAAGACGCCCCACTTGCGTCCGCCGTGGGCACATCGTTCAACGACAGCGGTGCCGATGGCGTCGGTGCCGAAACCCCGGCCGTACCCGTACCAGGAGCCGGGATTGATGGACTTCCTGAACCGTCTGTAGCCGCAGCAGCGGTATCTTCGACTGCTGCCGGTCGGGGCGCGTTCGGATTCATTGCAAGTTGGAAGTCTTTCACGATCTTCCGCGTCACATCCGGAGCCACCGTGGCCTTTGGATCAACCAACGTGGGCTCGCCTGTCTTTGCCGCCGTTACTACGTCCGGCGTGTGAAAGACCAGCAGCTTCGCGCGATCAGTGATCCGATACTGTGCGCGGCTGTTTTCGAGTGCCTCACTTGCGGCAATCTGCTCTGCAGTGGGTTTTGGCATTGGCACGTTCATCGACGCTAGACGGTCACGCGCATCTTCCACGTTCTTCGATGCGGCGTGGTCCGTAACGACCTTTGTGTACGCCGCGATTGCTTCGTCATCGTAGATCTTTTCCAGCCGTGCCTTGCCTGCTTCCGGCAGCTTCAGCGTGCGTACGTATTTCGCCTCGGCCTCGTAGCCATCGCCAAGACCAATCAGCGCGTCATCCATATGGCTGTACTGCGGATACGTATCGATCACGGTCTGGTAGCGAGCGATTGTGGCTGGCCAGTTGCTATGTGTTGCATAGAAAGCTGCGATATAGCTTTCGCGAGTCGCCAGCACCTCCTGCACCTCACGCAACCGCTGCTTCGCATCCGGGACCAAGGTCGAGTCAGGGAATTGCTGCAGCATCGTCCGATATTCCGCCTCGGCGTGAACAGCCTTGGCATAGTCGCGATCCGGCTTGTCCATCTGGCGGAAGTAAATATCACCTACCCGCATCTGCGCTTCGGCAGCCTCGGGTGCATTCGGGAAGAACGTGATGAAGTCCTTGTACTCCTGTTCCGCCTGCGTGAGCGCCGCAGTGCCGCCCTCCTTGTACCAGGAATCGGCAATCGCCAGCTTGGCGCGCATCTGGTACTGCGTATCGGGGTAGGTGTTCAGCAGCGTCTGCAGGTCGAGCCGTGCCAGATCGAACCGCCCGTGCTTGGTTGCATCGACAGCCTTATCGTAAAGCTGCTTATCCGGCAGCTTCGCATCCTGCCCAGCGAGCGGATTATCCTTCTTCGTCTTCTTGAACGAGGCTCGCGTGTCTTTCGACTGCACAACGCGGTTTGATTTCTTGCCATCTTCCTTCTTCTCGGCCTTCTCCTTCTTCTTCTCGGCCTTACTTGCCGGCAACTGCTTTGCCGGTGAGGAGATGGTCTCGGTCGGCACCTGCGCTGGGGCCGTCGCTGCCGGAGCCTGGGTCGTATCCTGGGTTGCATCCTGCGCCCGGGCCACGATCGAACTGGAAAGAAGACCGGCCACCACCGCGCCAGCAAGCGCTGCAGCACGAAGGCTGGGGAAAAAAGCCTGCGTCATTGAGAGCGCCCTCGGTAGGGCTATAGAAGACTTGAAACGCATCATGCATCAACTCCATCTGCCCGCGCGCGTGGCGCGGAAACATATCTCGTATTCTAAACTTCCCTCGCCTATTGTGCCTGCCCGAGACTGGGTGAGCCCTCTACAAGCGACCGCTCCATCTTTCGTCTACTCCTCGACTTCAACTCTCGCCTCGGCCGCCCTTGCAGCCTCAAGAAAGCTCTTCGCGTTTGCCTCAGCTCCGCCAGCTCCAAAGATTGCCGATCCGGCAACGAGCATCTCCGCTCCTGCTTCTACGACCTGCCCCACCGTATCGTGAGCCACGCCGCCATCCACCTCAATGCGGAAGTCCAGGTTCATCTCGTGCCGCAGCTCCGCCAAGTACATCATCTTTTCGAGCGCAAACGGCAGAAACTTCTGTCCACCGAACCCCGGGTTCACGCTCATCACTAGAACATGGTGCACCATCGGCAGGACTTCAATCAGCATGTCGACCGGCGTTGCGGGATTGAGCACCACCCCTGGGCGCATCCCATGGTCCGCGATCAGCTGCAGCGTCCGATGCAGATGCCTGCAGACCTCCTGGTGGACAGAGATCATGTTTGCGCCAGCCTCGGCAAATGCCGGGATGAAGTCATCCGGCTTCTCGATCATCAGGTGGCAATCGAGCGGCAGCTTCGTCACCCGCCGGATCGCTTTCACCACCGGCGGTCCGAACGTTATATTCGGCACGAAGTGGCCGTCCATCACATCGACGTGGACGATCGTTCCGCCGCCGCGCTCGGCCGCTGCGATCTCGTCCGCAAGATGTGCAAAGTCTGCCGCCAACACCGAAAATGCCAGTTCAACCATAGCCTTTGTTCCTTTCAACATCTACCGGCAAAGTGTACCAGCGGGCCTCGCGGACCCAGCCACACACTGGCAGTTCTGACGGGCAAATCCGCTAGTCGCGGCGGCGGCCTCCGCCGAAGAGTTGAAGGACGGCAAGGAAGATATTGATTGCGTCGAGATAGATGGAAAGCGAGAGCGTCACGGCGGATTGGCCATCGCCGCCGGCGCGAATGCGGGCGAAGTCGCCGATGGTGAGCAGAGTGAAGATGCCGAGCGTCAGCCAGGAGTAAGTGTCGGGCGAGAGAAAGTGGAAGAACATGCTGGCGATGCCGGCCAGCACGAGGAGAATCAGCGCGGCGAAGCCGATGCCGGCAATGCGACGGTAGTTGACCTGAAAGAGATAGGCGACGCATCCCATGGCGGCCATGCCGAGGCCGGTGGTGGCGGCGGCGCGGAAGACAACGTCAGGGCCAACGGTGCGGACGTAATGGTGGATGAGCGGCGCGATCTCCCAGCCCATGAAGAAGGTGAGGGCGAGGAAGAGGCCGAGCGCCAGGAGGGGGTTGGCTCGGCGGGCGGCGCTGATGGCGAAGATGAGGACAAAGACGGCAATCAGACCCGGCAGGGTGCTCCAGGCCGGGGCCGTGGCGACTCCGAGGGCGGTGATGAGGAAGCCGAGCGAGGTGATGCCGAGGACCTTCGAGAGGAGCGAGGCGGTCTCTTCGCGGGGGATGTCGATGGTGGTTGGGGAGTACTGGTTGGCGCGGAAGGTGTTCATTTTTGGCTCCAGCGGCGGTTTAGGCTCGCTGAGTATTAGACGCGCAGTGGGGGTGGTTCGATCTTTGCGGAGGAGAAGAGTATGTCTAGGTAGTTTTGTCGAGGTGGGCGCGGACGTGGCGATGGCTAAGCTTGGCGCAAGGAGTTTAGCTGAAGCTTTTGCCTTT
>CAHJWN010000035.1 GCA_903642265.1 Acidobacteriaceae bacterium
GGGTTTCGGCCTCCTCCCCCGGCCATGATGCCGGCCGGGTCCCCACTCCGAAAACTTCTGCCCTTGGCAACGCGGCCTTTAGCCGCGACTTGGGAGCAGCGCACCTTTGCGCCCCTTCGGGTTGTGTGTCCCGAGTGACCGGGCAAAAAGGAGAAACAACATGCAGACCCTCAAGACCATCACCTTCTTCGCTACCGTCAGCAACTCAGCCACCAGCCGCACCTCGAAGAACGGCCGCAACTACACCGCGTTTGGGGTTTCCATCCTCTCCGACGACCGGCATCAGACCTTCCACTACAACGTCGTTGCCTTCGGCAAGCAGGGCCACTTCGCCAAGCCGCTGCAGAAAGGCACCCGCATCAAACTCGTCATTCAGGCGCAGTCCCAGCCCGATAACATCGCCACCCTCCCGCTTCTCACAGCAATCTTCGTGCGGCCGGTTCGTCCAGCCGCTCGCCGAGCAGGTTGAATTTGGATACGACTTCAGCATTATTGCGGAGGATAGGTCGCCTTGAAGAAGGCACTCCGCGGATGCAGCAATCCCCGGTGCCGCTTAACCTTCGAGGTCACGTCGACCGGTTCCTCGACCATCGGTTCCGCCGATTGCCAGCCATGCTCCCGTGCGTCGAGCATCCCGCCCAGTTCGTCCACGACCGCGCCGTCATATTGTGCCGGCATTGAGCGCAGGCGCTCCAAGGCTCGTTCGTTCGGCCAGGCGTTTTCATAAGGACGGCTTTCGGTCATAGCGCAAAATGCGTCACAGACTGCTACCACCCGGACACTCTTCGCAGTTCGGGATTGATGGAGGCCGTTCGGGTAGCCAGAGCCGTCCAGCCGCTCGTGGTGACTCTTCACAATCGCGATGACCGGCTTGGTGTAGAAGCCTTCGGCTTCAAGAAGGGCAGCACCGAATGCAGGGTGCAGAATCATCATGCGCTGCTCGGCTTCGTTCAAGGCTCTTGGTTTCACCAGCAATGCCGGTGGTAGTTGCGTCTTGCCAATGTCGTGCAGCAAGCCGCCTTCAATCATGGGCCAGGCCGTCTCAAAAGCAAGGCCGCAGAATCTGGTATAGTCCGTCACTACTTTGCCGACGTGAAGACTATGTTGATACAGGCCCGGTTCGTGACTGCGCATGAGCCCCATCCACCGCTGCGTTCGCGGGTCGCGGGTAATCAATGCAATTGGAATGTTCCCATTCCCCATTTCGTGCGGTACGCCTCCGCACAGATAACCCCTGAACCTTAGTCGGGGAGTTAGAAACCGCAAAAGCATACGGCCCTATGACCTTTAGCACGGGGTGCCTGGACATACGTCACAGGCTCCCCGACACGAAAGTCGAAGAGGTCCTACACGTACCGAATTGCGTACGTGGTGCTTTTGAGGTTTCTACGCCTCAGGGTGGCGCGTAACCACCCACTTCCATCATTCCTGATTGCGCGGGTACACGCAAGACGTAAGAGACCCTGTTCTTTGATGAAACAGCGCCCGACTCCCTGCATTTACAGCGGCGCCTTGAGGAGCCCTGCCTCTCGGTTCAACTCGCCTCAGCAGGTCACAATCCGAGACTGTCATTCACTGCGACAGCGATTTCCTGCTCAGACCCTAGATACCGTTCCGTCGTTTGTATCGAAGAGTGCCCCAGCAGGAACTTGATCTGTTCGAGATCCCCACCGTTCTTCCTGCATAGCTTGGCGCAGGTACGCCTGAGGTCGTGCGCCCCGAAGCGCTCGATGCCGATCTGCTTGGCTGATTGCTCGACCACAGACCAAACCGCCCAATCACTCAACGTCTTTCCAAGCTTGCCGCCCTTGGCGATCGACCGCAGTAGCGGCCCGTCTTCGATTCCGGCCGCGGCTTGCCAGGCGTTGATACCGTGCTTGACCCAGACCGGGACGGCGACAGTCCGGATGCGTCCTCCCTTCCCTTCGAGGTCGGCCAGCACCCAGCGACCTTCCCGCAGCTGGATGGTTTCGACGTCGAGCGAGGCGAGCTCCTGCCGGCGCAGGGCGCAGCCGACAAGCAGAGCCAGGATGACGTAATCCCGCTTGCCTTTGAGGGTCTGGCGGTCGGGGATGCTAAGGAGCTTTTTGGCCTGCTCTTTGGTCAGCCAATTCCCCAACCGGGTTCCCTTCTGCCGGATGTTCGGGACGTCAGTGAGGTGCGCCGCTTCCTCAGCACTAAGCATCCCTGCGCGGCGGGCTTCGCTGACCATCTTGCGGACGGCCGAAAGCCGGACGTTGATGGTGGAGGCCGAGAGGCTTTCTATTGACGCCCGGTATGCCATCAGGAGCTCGCGGGTTAGCGGGCGGCCAGCTGAGAAAATGAACAGATCGTCGAGAGCCTTAGCGTAGTTGCGCCGGGAGTTCGCGCTTGGGAGAGTGTCGAGGACCATCTGCCGGAGCCGCTGCTGCGCTTCCACCAGCCCGGCGTCGGGCGCTTGCCCGGTTTGGTGCTCGGCACTCCCCGAAACGAGCGAAATTTCCATGCTTTCAGTCTACCCTCGACAACTGACATTGTCGTGGGTAAAGATGCTTAAGCTCACAGGAAGTAATTAGCAGGTGTGCCAGTAATCCCGGTATGCTGAAACTGCCACACAGGAGGCGTTTTCATTGGCCCGACCGGTCAAATGGTCCCGAGACGTTCATGCCATCCGCGAGCGCGCCACCCGCTCCCGGACCGAGACCTGGTCGCGTCACGACATCGAGCGGCTCTTCGGAATCAGCCGCGCCTCGGCCCAGAACCTGATGAAGGCCATCGGTGAAGTGCAGGCAGTGGGTGGGAGCCACTTCGTGGACCGCGCTTCCCTGCTCGCCTTCCTTGACCAGATGGTGGCCGCTGACTCCGTCGACGAGGCGCTTCGATCGAAGCACGAGTGCGCAGAACCAGTGGCGCGGCCGAGTACGCTTCGCCTCAGCCTGCCGGAAGACCTCAGGCGCGTGACCCTCAAGGACCTTCCTGTGAGCGTGACCCTCAGTCCTGGAGAACTCCGAGTCAGAGGGGCTAACGCGGAGCAGGTGATCGAAGGTCTTCTGATGCTGGCCCAGGTAATGCAGAATGACTTGGATTCCGTGCGGATAAGCCTCGATCCCCTGCCCGACCAAGCGCCTTTGGACCAAGAGCTTCGCAATTTGTTTGCGACCCTGCGTGAACATCAATTTAAGCCTGGGTCACCAGATGAGTAGTACAGTAGCAAAATAGTAAAGAATGATTGTGCAGCTCTGCTTCGCGCAGAGCATGGCCGACGCACTTGCTGCGCGACCGACTGCCGATTCTCTTTGCGGAGGAACGCGACCACCGGTCCCCGCCGAGCACCTACGGACATAGACTCGGACAACTTATTCACCACCATGGCTGAACACCAACTAAGACCGGATCACGGAATGCAGTAGTACAGTAGCAAAATAGGAAAGAGAGACTGTGCGTCTCCACTCCCCAGGGGGCATGACAGGGGCACTTGCAGGGCGCTAGACGCCCCAGTCCACCCGCTATTTCAGGGCTACCAGTACCCTCCTAGATTCCTGCAGTAAACGTTTGGTAAAGTACAGCTTTCGCACACTACTACTTTGCTACTCTAGGAACAAATGACGATAACACTTTGCAATGGTAAGGGTGGCAGCGGTAAAACGACGCTCTCGGTGCTCTTAGGCGCGGCGCTCGTCGAGGCAGGTCATCAAGTCGCCCTTCTCGACACCGACCCTCAAAACACGGCTACCCGGTGGATCGAGGAAATGCAGCGTTCACCGGACGGAGCCGCCCTTCAGCTTGCCAAAGAAGGCGGCGAATATGGAGCGCTATTTATAGACACCGCCCCCCGACTCGAGACCGTGGAGGTGCGAGATGCGATCCGACGTGCCGACGTGGTGGTTCTTGTAACGTCCCCATCCCCGGCAGACCTGTTCACGTCAAGGGACACTGCGCAGCTGATACATAACGAGGGCGCCAAAGATCGGTCGTTTGTCCTTTTCAACCAAGTCCAGCCAGGGACCATTCTCGCCCGCGATCTTGAGGATTTAGCCCAGCGTATCGGGCTTCCCGCCTTCAAAAACACGCTCCGCCGCCGGCAGGCTTATCAACACGCCGTCCTTCTGGGGTGGAAGTCTCTTGGTAACGAAGCACGGGAGGAACTATTCAAAGTTGCCTTGGAGATCGTTGGAAGCGTAAAGCAGCAAAGTAGCAAAGAACGAAAGACGCAACACGCGGCCTCCGCAAGGTAGCAGATTCCGACATCCCTAAAGTGGTAAAGGAGTAATATGGCGTCCTCCAACTCTCAGCAGCTGCTCTCCAAGCTCAAGACTTCTTTGCCGAAGATCGAAGCAACGACCGAGCCAATTCGTACAGTCCACCAGTTTCCGGAGCCAACCCCGCCCGTCCCGGCCAAACCGCCAACGCTGCCGAAGGGTGCTCGCGCTCCGAAGCTGTCCGTAAGCCTGTACCAACATGACATCGAACGGCTAGACACAATCAAGGACTTCATGAAGACGCAGGGCTTCCGCAATCTTTCGGACTCCGAAGCCCTAAGGCTGGCGTGCAGGAAGGTGGCGATCGACGGCGCACTCATTGAGGTCTACCGTGCCATGCAAGGTGAGGACGGCCGCAGGAAAACAGGAGTAGTACATTCGCTTTGTGCCAACGATGGAAAGTAGCAAAGTAGCAGGATGACATTTCCGCAGCTTAATACTGTTTGAAGGTGGTATGTTTCGTGGCTAAGGTCGAAAGTATGAGCGAACTCATTCCAGCAGGAAAGAAACGCGACTACGCCAAAGAGCGTCAGTCAGCGATCGAAAGCAGTATCGACCGCGTCGTTTCGCTGCGGGATGACCGTGATACAGGCATCCTCGGGGATGAGGTCATCAAGATGGCCCAGGCCCTCATCCTTTGTACTCTCCCTTACCGGCCAACTCAGGACCGGCAGGTAGTTCGCTCAGCACGACTGAGTGACGGCTCGACTTTACGGGTCACCTTCACCGCCGGCATCAACGGCATCGATATGGCATTTGGAAATGACCGCCACTTGATGGCCTGGCTATTCGACAAAGCGATCAATTCAGACACTGCGTTTGTCACAATCAAGAGCGCAAGCGACTACCTCCGAGAGACCGGCAAGGCACGCAACGGGGACCGCGTAAAGGAACTGGCGTCCCGCCTCAGTCGCCTCACGGGCCTTGTCATCGGGATCGAACGGCGTTCCAACGGAGCTACTCAAACGGTCATGCTGCCGATGATCGCTTCGTCAAATCTGCCCAGCAACCTTACCGTCCAACTCAAAGCCGAAAAGAACGGGCAGAAGGCAATTCCAGGGCTCGAGAATCCATTCGGCATTCAGCTTGAGGAGAGATTTTTTCAAGACATCAAGAAGCATCATGTAGCCATTCCGCGGCGCCTCTGGATGCAACTTCAAGGACAAAAGGGAGGCCCACAGCTGCAGGATCTCCTCACGTTTTTCGTCTATCGCTGCTACTGCGCACAGAGCGAAACGGTGATCCCGTGGGCCGGTCTCCGTGAGCAGTTTCCGCAAGACGACAGCAACCCTAGGCGGTTCAAAGTTCAGGTAAAGAAGGCCATCACTCAGCTGCGGATTCTTTGGCCTGAGATTCGCATAGACGTCGTCAAGGAAGGCGTCTGGGTTGACCGAGCTGTTGAGCCACTTTTGCCCGATGATCCCACGAAGAAGCGGGTCAGACGGCTAAGCGCTGCAAATTGAGTGGCTAACGTGGACCTTCTGCGTACAGGGTTGATCTTTCTCGCAGTATGGAAGGGTGCCTGATGCGGACCTTTCGCGTACAAACAACCCGCTGAGGGAAGGAATACGCCACTTCTGCGCCCCCTAGACCTTCCGCGTACAGAATCGGACCCTCCGTGTACGCTTGTGGACCCTCCGCGTACGCCCTAACTAAGCCGGTTTGGCCGGCTACAACCTCGGAACGCACTGCTTTGGACCTTCCGCGTACACTCCAGCCACCCCGGACATTCTCAAATTCCACCAAAGCCTGTGAAAACCCGCAAAACCCGCAGACCCTCCGAGTACGCAATTTCGGACTGTCCGTGTACGAACCCAGGACCTTCCGCGTACAGATCTCTGGACCTTCCGCGTATTTCCACAGGACCCTCCGAGTACTCCTTAATAGGAAGCAAGAGAAGCATGTGGTTTCAAGAGAAGACAGGTGAATAGCAAGAGTCTAGCGAAACGGAAAAGTGTAAAAAGGGGAACAAGCAAAAGCAAAAACCTTCCTGATAAAGAACAAAAGATTGAAAGCGGGGTAGCACGAGGCAATCGAAGCAGCCCAGAAGAGCTCCAGAAACTCGCTAGGAGCCCTTGTGAGCACCTCGACATACCCAAGGCTGCACGCCGGGCCAGAGGCGTGGTAATCGTCTGATTTTGCCTTGTGTAAAACCACAATCAATTTAGCTTCTGAAACCGGAGTTCCTCACACCCTTCAAACCGGTAAAACGGCTCCGGTGAAGGCGATCCGAGTCCCAAAAAGAAGCCTTTACCCACCGATCAGGCGGTGTACGCGGAAGGTCCACTTTAGCCCAAATCGCAGCTTTCGTCGACAACCAGAGCGCTGAAGATATCAGCCTTGGATATCGTGTCCAAGGCCATGAACCAAATCCTCAAGCGTCATGTCGAATGCTGCACAAAGTTTGAGCAACGTTTGGGCGGAAACGGCCCCCCCATTCTCGATCTTGGCGAGCTGGCCGAGGTGGAATCCAAAATCCGTTACCATCCGGCGATGTGACAATTTGCGCTCTTTTCTGAGCTGCTTCACACGGCTGCCGAGTTCCACCAAAAAGCGTTCGTAATCGTACTGCATTGTCGCCTTTCCAAGCCGCTCAGGAGGGGTCGATTCAGCAGCGGATCAACGCATTGATTGACCCTTAGAAACTCACAAATCTGCTCATTCCATTTTGACATTCAGGACACCGGCCCGTGCCTGATATCTCCAAAAGCTCCCCATCTGTGACATGGGGTATAGTTTTTTCTATATACCAATTTTGCATACTTCTAAAACCTTGTGTACTATCTGAAAACCGACAAGGCAGAACTCCAGCGATGACTGAACCCCCGCATCGACTCCAACGCCTTAGTCGCAAAGGGAGGTTTCATGCGCCGCCCACGGCCCCGCACCACACACACTCTGATCGCCAGACTTCGCTCTGCATTGCGAAAGCCCGCCGTAAGCTACGGCCTCTTGCTCGCGGCCCTTACGATTGCACTTCCGATCCAGGCCCACGCTTCTCCCTTCGATACGGGATTCAACAACCTGCAAACGCTGTTTACAGGCACGATCGCCAAGGTCGCCAGCATCATCGCGATTGTGCTCGGCGGCATCGGTTTCGCAACCGGCGAGCCAGGTGCGAAGAAGAACCTTGCCGGCGTCGCCATTGGCATTGGGATCGCCACTCTCGCGGTCAACATCCTGTCCTGGCTCTGGGGCAGCTAGGCCGGTGCCCCCGGCCCCTAAGGCAGAAGACCGCCGCAGAAACCGCGTGTACAAGAGCCTCCACCGCCCATTGACCTACATGGGCATTGAACGCAAGCTGTTCATCGCAATCGGCGTTTCAGCTGTCGTGATGTTCAACCTTTTCAGCTCCTTCGTCGCCGCAATGCTCGTGTTTGCCGGTGGTGTCATCTTCGGCCGCTGGGTCACACGTACAGACCCTGCCTACCTCAGCATTTCGTTCGGACGACTTTCCAAGTACAAGACCCGCTACGACGCGGCAAAACAGGCCATTCCCAAAGTAGAGATCCATTGACATGCTCAACCTGGCCAAACTCATCAAGCCCTGGAAAGACTCCGATTCGCTTAACGCTCATATCAACCTCTACGGATTCTGGTCCGAGACCACGTTTCTAACCAAAAGCGGCGATATCGGGCTGGTGATGTCCGTGCCGGGCGTGGACTATGAATCGCTCGACAACTCCGAGCAGCAGTACGCCGTGAAGCGGTTGGAGTCGGCCATGAAGTCCTTCTCCGAAGGCTTCCATGTCTACCAGTACCTCTTCAAGTCGAACCGGCCCAACATCCCTTTCGCGCACTACGACGACGAGCTGATCGATGCCGCCATTGACCAGCGGCGCCAATTCTTCGAGGCCAAGCGCGACCGGTTGTACCAGATCGAAATCTTCTACGTGGTGATCCTCGAAGGGGTGCGGTCAAAGACCGGCCTCTTTACAGCGCTTGCGCGTATCCCGGCAGACCCCCGCCGCGGCATAGCCGACCTAAAGGCTCAGTTCGTCGGCGAACAAATGCGAACGCTTGTGAGGACTGAAATTGAGCGGGACCGCTTCAAGCTGGAGCAGCGCGTAGAACTTTTCAACCGACAATTGGCTGACCTAACCCCAATTCGTGTGCTCGGCATGGACCAGCAGTTCAGTTTCTTCCGCCGTCTGGTGAACTTCGATGCCTGGCGGATCGCCGGCAAGCCCAAGGCCAGCCAGTACCTCGACTACCAGATCGTCAATTCCAACATCGAGGCAGAGCGGGACCATCTCCGGGTGGGCGACCACTTCGTGCGGGTCCTCACAATGAAGGAATCCATCGCCGAGACCAAACCACTTGTGCTCGACCAGCTACTCAAGATTCCGGCCAACTTCTACGCCGTCACTGAGTGGGTGCCCATGCCGTTAGGCAAAGCTCGCAATGAGGTCAACAGCCGCCGCAAGCACTTCAACATGACCAAGAGCGGCTTCATTTCGCAAGTCCGAGACGAACGCAAGACCAGCCAGCGCGACGAGCTCATCGACGAGTCGAAGCAAGCCGACGTTGAGAACCTGGGCGAGTGCATCAAGCAACTAGGCGACGGG
The DNA here is from genome assembly GCA_903642265.1 of Acidobacteriaceae bacterium. GTDB lineage: Bacteria > Acidobacteriota > Terriglobia > Terriglobales > Acidobacteriaceae > Edaphobacter. Next base: position 8,807 of record CAHJWN010000035.1, read on the forward strand.
CAGTCGATGGGACAGTTCTCATTCACTCTTGTGCTGTACGCGGAGGGTCTGCAGACCATCGACCAGGAGCTCGGCGAGTTCGCCGGCATCTTCACCAACCTTGAAGGAGAACTGCATAGCGAAACATACAACCAGCTCAACGCCTTCTTTGCCGGCGTTCCAGGCAACTACGCCCACAATCTTCGCAAGGTGTTGCTGTTGAACTCCAACTACGCCGACCTTTCATTCCTATTCACCATCGACCCGGGCGAGCGAACCAATCCTCAGCTCAACAGCGAGTACCTCGCGGTTCTTGAAACCGACAATGCAACACCGTACTTTCTCAACCTGCACAACGGGGAAGTGGCGCATACGCTGATCCTCGGCAAGACCGGCAGCGGCAAGAGCTTCCTCTGCAACTTCCTGCTGACGAACACTCAAAAGTACCACCCTCAAACGTACATCTTCGACATTGGCGGATCATTCGAATCGCTCACCGAGATCTTTGGCGGGACGTACCTGAACGTCGGCCAGGAGTCACGCGACTTCCGCATCAACCCGTTCTCCCTACCGGAGTCGAAGGAGAACACGCAGTTCCTTTATTCCTTCTTCAAGGTCCTCATCGAAGGCAACGACCAGCACTACCGGCTCGACTTCAAGGAAGAACGCAAGCTCTACGAGGCGATCGAGCGGATGTACCTCGTCTCGCCGGAACAGCGGACGCTCTCCACGTTCGCTGAGATCATCGGGGAACTCAAAGAACGACTCCACCGCTGGACCAACAACGGCCAGTACGGATTCCTCTTCGACAACACCGACGACACGCTCAGCTTCGCCCCTTTTCAGACGTTCAACTTCGCCGGTTGGGGCGATGCGCCCGAGGTTCTCGAGCCGCTGCTCTTCTACGTTCTGCACCGCGCCAGCAACGAGATTACAAACCACGCAAACCTTGCGACGTTCAAGACGTTCCTGCTCGACGAGGCCTGGCTCTTCATCAAGAACCAGACCATCCGCGATTACATCGTGCAGGCGCAGAAGACCTGGCGTAAGCACAACGCCGCCATGATTCTTGCGACCCAAAGCATCAAGGAGCTTGAGGAGTCCGGGATGCTCGCCATCGTCGCCGAGAGCTGCCCGACGAAGATCTTCCTCGCCAATCCCGACATGAACCGGGAGGTGTACCGCGAGGCGTTCCACCTCAACGACACCGAACTTTCGATCATCGCCGACCTCGTTCCACCCGGCGAAATGCTTATCCGCAAAGCACATTCTTCTAAAAAGGCCCGCCTGAATGTGGACTCGGTTTCCTACTGGATTGCAACCAACAACGCCCGCGACAACCTCGTGAAGCGCGAAGCCTTCGCCAAGTACGGCATCGTCCAGGGCGTCCGCGAACTGGCTCTCTCCCATCCCTTCCAACCACGTCGCTAAGGAGTTCCGCTGTGAAGACACTCGCCCTGCTGCTTGCCATCCCGCTTGCACCCTTGAGCCTGACGGCTCAAACGACCCCCATCACCTCGCGAACCGTTCAGTACCACTCCCAGGACATTGTTCCAATCAAAGCCAAGCTGAAATATACGACGCTCATTCAGGTGCCGCCGAGCGAAAAGATCATGGAGGCCGCGACTGGCGACAAAGACTTCTGGATCGTCGATATCGTCGGCAGCTTCTGTTTCGTGCATCCGGCGCGAGAGGGAATCAGCACGAACCTGAACCTCATCACCGACAAAGGCAACATCTACAGCTTCACCCTTTCGGATGTGACCGAGAGCGGGCTGCAGCCCGACCTCAAAGTGATAGTCGTGCCGGTCGACGCTTCGAATATCGTCGCCTCGCAGGGCTCACCGCAGTATGTCCCGGCAGCCCAGCTCCAGCAGGTCCAAGGCCAGCTTGCGAATCTGCAGCAGCACGTCGAGTCAACGGTCGACGAGTACAAGAGCGCCTATCAAACCCAACTTCGATTCGATTACTCCTTCGAGGCGAACAAAGGCCCATTCAACATCCAGACGATCTACCACGATGACAAGTTCACCTACATCAAGACAACGGCACCGGAGAAGTTCTCCGTGTACGAGATGCGCGACGGCAAGCCCAACCTCATCAACTATGACCTCCGGGACGGCACCTACATCATCCCCAAGGTGATGGACAACGGTTACGTCGAGCTGGGCAAGAAGAAGATGGAATTTTCCAAAAGGAAGGGATGACCAGTGGCCGAGCCAACAGAACTTCCAGAACCCGTCATTCGCGACCGTACCAAACAGCCAAGCGGCGTTTTGCCCAAAAACCTCAAGCCATACCTCTACGGCGGAGCAGTCGTTCTCCTATTGATCGCGACCTTCGTCAGCGGACACACCAAACCGGCCGGCGGAAAACAACCTGCAAAAGATACGCCGCCGCAACCCCTGGTGCAGGACCAGACCGCCAGCAACGTCGCCGAGATGCGCAACGAGCTCGCCCAGGAGAAGCAGAAAGAAGCGCAGGACGCCGCGCTCGCACAGTCGCTTGCTTCGCAGAATCCCGCTCAGCAGGGTGTCATCCAGGGATACGGTCCGGACGGCAAGCCCATACGGGGAGTCGCATCGAACCAGCCCGAAGCAGCTCCTCAACAGCCGACCGCTCCCGATCCTGCCCAGGTAGCGGCGGCGCAGCTTGCAGCCGATGAGCGCAAGCGGATTGACAATGCACGCTTCGCCTCCAATCTGGTCTTTACTCGCAGCCAGGAACAACAAAACCCATCGCAGCCTCAACAAAGCGTTCCCCAGCAGGGAACTGCTCCTACCGCCGCGACCGCTCCAGCCGCTACGCCCGTCGCAGCCAGCCGCGATCAGATTCCTGCGACCTCGTACAAAAGGCCTGCCGAAGTGAACCTCAACGCGGCTGTCGGTCAGCCCTACGTCATTTACGAAGGCCTGACGCTCGACACGATCCTCATGAACCGGCTGGATGGCGACGCCGTCGGTCCGGTGAAGGTACTCGTCTCCAATCCGGTGTACTCGCATGACCATCAACACGTCCTCATACCGGAAGGCACAGTTGTGCTCGGCGAGGCGCGCAAGATCGGTGCCAGCGGCGTAGGCCAACAACGCCGGATTGCCGTCGTCTTCCATCGTCTCATCATGCCGGACGGGTTCAGCGTCGACCTTGACCAGTTCACCGGGCTCAACCAGATTGGCGAAACGGCCCTCAAAGACAAGGTCAACAACCACTACCTGCAGATTTTCGGCACTTCGATTGCGCTCGGCGTCATTGCCGGTGCCGCCCAGATCGAGCAGGGTGGCGGCACAATCAGCACCAGCGGCTCACAGGGTTTCACTACTGGAGCCGCAGGCAGTGTCTCCAGTTCCGCGACGACCGTTCTTGACCAGTTTCTCCAGATACCCCCAACGATCACCATTCGTGAGGGCCATCGGGTGAAGGTGTATTTCACGCAGGACGTGCTGGTTCCTGCATACGACAACCACCGTATCGCTCAGTCGTTTTAACAGCACGACCGCGCCTGCGCGATACGCCCAACGTACCAAGACACAAGGGACTTGCCATGCAAAAGACGATCCTCATAGCCCTTGCCGCTTTTGCCCTGAGCGTCACGGGTTGCAAGAACAAGGCGGCGAAGCTTCAGGAACTTCAGCAACAGTACGCCGCAGTTCAGAACCTGGAACTGGCCGACTGTCCAGCATGGACGACCCTTTCTCCGCCACCCGACCCTCCGAAGTGCGCTGAAGACAAGAAGCGCGCCAAGGAGCTCAACGAGCGGATACAGGCAGCACAACGTGACTTAGCGAACCAGTAACCGGAAGGAGATTCCCATGAAGCGCATCATGCTTACGGTAGTCCTTACAGCGTCCGCGGCTTTGCCCGCCGCTGCGCAATTCGGTAGCGGCGTAGTCTTCGACCCCACGCAGGCCGGCAACGTCGCCAAGCAGCTCCAGCAGGGCGTTCAGGCCTACAACATGAGCGTCCAGCAATACAACCAGATGAAGCAAATGGCGACGGCTCCGCAAAGCGCCTTCACCCAGTACAGCAATTCGGGAACGCAGCAGTGGGTGCAGATCAGTCCCTCGGCAAACACCTACGGGAACTCACAACCCTTCATCAACGCAGCCACAACCGGCAACGGCGCGGCGGCTGCCAACCAGGTTGCCAGCGTTCCCCGCACCGGACAGATCTCCGGCTACGGAAACCTCAACGCCAATGGCCAACAGGGTCTCGCCGCCACCGGCGCGACCGTTGACCTGGGCGACGCTGCCAACACAACCAGCCTCCAGACTCTCGGAACTGTCCGTGCAAACTCGCAACAGAGGGAGCAGGACATTCAGAAACTGGAGGCCGCCAGCCACTCCACCGATCCCGCGCAGCAGACGCAGGAAGCTACCCTGCAGCGGATCAACCAGGCGATGCTCATTCAGCTCCGCACCCAGCAGGAAACCAACGAAATGATGCAGGCGCAGGCCATGCAACAGATCGTCTCGCAGAAAGCCACGCAGGACGGTATGAAGTCGGCTATGCAGGCGGCCAACGGCTATTCCGACACCTACAACCAAAACGTGTCCACGGCTCCCTTGAAGACCACCGGCTACACCAGCCACTAACCCGAAGACGAGGTCCACCGTGGGGCAGAAACTGTTCAATTACATTAGCGGCCAGTGCGACACGCTGGCCGCTACTTCTTCGCCCGGAATCGACACAATCGGGCTGCACATCATCCTCGCTCTGGCAACGATCATGATGGTGTGGTTCGGTGTGCAGGAAGCCCTCTCCGCAGCTCAGGGTGGACCGGGCTTCAACATGGCAAAGTTCCTCAACTTCTTTCTGCTGATCACCTTCGCCTATTCGATGGTCAAGTTTTATGACAGCAGCATTCCCGGACTTGGCTTTTCGCTCAAAAGTTTTGTTATTCAGGGCACAGACAACCTACAGCAGATCATCGGCACCGACGCCAACGACCAGATGCTCGCATCGATCGACAATGCCCTCGCTGGCTCCGGTACATCGACGCCTACGCTCAACATCTTCAGCGGCCTCTACGTGGCCGTTTGCTACGTCCTGGCACAGCTTTGCCTCATCGTTCTCGACGCAGTTTGCGCTCTGATTCTTTCCTATGGCGCCGTGGCCGGCACCATTGTCGGAATGCTAGGTCCGATCTTCATTCCATTCATGGTCTTCGAGAAGACTGAATTCCTCTTCTGGGGCTGGCTGAAAGCCTTCCTCAGTTTCGAGTTCTTCAAGGTCGTTGCCGCCGCCACGCTCTCGCTCGTGGCGCATATGTATATGTCGCAGGCGACCAACGTCACGCAGATATTCTCCGACCCAATCAACGCCGTCAAGGCGTTTCCCATTCTGCTTCTGCTGACAATCGTGAGCGTGTACATCATCCTCAAGATCCCCGCTATCACCGTGTCCATCTTCTCCGGCAGCGCAGGCGGCCACGACGCAGGTATCGGCACCGTCACCGCAGTTGTCACCCAGGGACTTCTCAGAGGATAAGCATGGCCACTATACAACCGACCGAACAGACTGAAGCACCGGAAATCACACGCGCGGCGCAACGCTACGTCGAGCAGTATGGCGATCCGCTCGTCACCAACACCTACCTGAAAGTCACCATTCTGGTCCTCGGGTTCGTGTGTGTCATGCTCGGTTTGCTGACGTTCAAGAGCATCAAGGCCCTCGCCAGCGCGAAGCCTTTCATCGTGCGTATCAATGACGTTGGAAGGGCCGAAGCCATCGACTATCGGGCCTATGAGTACAAGCCTCAGGAAGCGGAGAACAAATACTACCTCTCACGCTGGGCCTCGCTCTATTTCAGCCGCAATCGTTACACCATCGAACGCGATCAGACGCAGGCGCTCTATTTCCTCAATGCTGACGTCCAGCAAGCCGTCATCCGTGAGGAGCAGAAGGACAAGACGATTGCGACATTCCAAGGCGACGTGACGCAGCCCTATGTCGATATCGAAATCAAGAACGTCATCCTCGACGATTTGCGCCAATCGCCCTATTCCGCACGAATCGAATTCGACAAGGTATTCACTACGTCCGCCGATCACGCCTTCATCAAGCGCGAGTCCTGGACGGCCAGCGTGACGTACGTTTTCGCCGACCACGTTGCGAATGACGCCCTTCAGTACAACCCCCTTGGACTGACGATCGTACGCTACCGCGCCGACCAGGCATTTACTGCTCAGCCTGCACAAGTTCCTGCAGGAGCTGCGCGTATCCAATGAACAACGATTTAGAACTCCTCATCTCCTTTCTACAGCCAATCAAACACCTTCTCCTGGACGAAACAGTCACGGAGATTATGGGCAATCCGGACGGCAAGTGGTGGTTTGAGCGCCGCGGCCGGATCGAGCCCTGTGACATCGATTTCGATGCCAAACGTTTGAGCACCAGCCTGGAAGTCATTGCCAACAAATTGAACCGCAAGCTGGACGCCAAGAACCCGCTGCTAAATGCTCAGCTCCCAGACGGGAGCCGCCTGGCGGCAGTCCTGCCGCCCGTTGTGCGGCCGTTCCCAGCTGTCACGATTCGAAAGTTTTCGACGGTGCGTTTCACCATGCCAGACCTCATCGCGACTGGTGCGTTCACCGAAGCTATCGCAGCCCAGCTCCGCGCCTATATCGAGGACGGAAAGACGATGCTCATCAGCGGCGGAACAGGCAGCGGGAAGACCACGCTGCTCAACGCATTGGCCGATTACATCCCCGAGCACGAGCGCATTGTTGTGATCGAAGACACCAAGGAATTGCGCATTGGAAAGCCGAATCTTCTGGGCTCGGAATGCCAGACCGAATCGCACGCCGCAACCGTCAATTTCAACGATCTTCTAAAGGCTGCTCTGCGCTGGCGTCCGGACCGGATCATTCTCGGTGAAGTCCGTGGCGATGAAGCCCGTACATTGCTCGATTCGTTCAACACCGGACACGCCGGCAGCATGGCGACGATTCACGCCAGCACTGCCGTGAAAGCGCTACGCCGATTCGGTGAATTGGCTATGCGCTCGCACCAGCAATCGAACCGCGACGATATCGCCGCGGAGATCGCCGAAAGTGTGCAGGTTGTAGTCCAGGTAAGCCGCTTCGCAGAAGGCCGCCGCGTGAGCGAAATCATTGCCGTTCGCGGCTATGACCGCGAGCACAAAGTATTCCTCTACGACACCATCTTTGATTTCAATTCCAATCCCCATCAGGAGACTTCCCATGCCGCCATTGCTTGAACTGGTCCAAAGCAAGAAGGTGACCGCCACGGTCACACTTGAACAGTCAACCGCCGAACTCGTAGACCGCTATGCCCAGTACGTGAACGGCGGGGCAGATGAAGTAGTAGACAAGGCCCTCAATTACGTCTTCGCCAAGGATAAAGACTTCCAGAAGTTTGCAGAAGAGAACAAGGGTGAACCGAAGCTGATACAGCCTCTCCGGTGCAAGCCCATCGAGTCTGTCCCAAAGGGACGCCCAGGCAGAAAACCCGGCAATGGCTCCCCTGCACAAAGCTAATTGATATCCCGAATCATTCCAGCCAAGACAAAAGCGGTGCTTCGCACCCGAAGAATATGACACTCCATCCCCGATGGGGTCATGCAGCGTTGGCATATGCCAACGCTTTAGATTCAGTCAGTTAGAAAATCGCGTTCGCATATGCGAACAGCCAAAAAGGGGGCAAATCTCATGGACTTGGAGCAGGAACAACGCGGCATCATCAACGCACCCGACGACCCGTTGAAACGCATTTACAGCGTCGGGACAAGGCTCAACCCGGAGGAGAACGCGGAGCTCGAAGCGCTGGCTTCGGCCCGCCATGTCACACCCGGCGAGCTGCTTCGCACCCTGATGAAGGAAGAGACACAACGCATCTCGCAGACACAGAAACCCAGCCGTGAGCTCGTGGAGATTGTCGGCCTTCGGCTCATGCTCACGAACTTCCTCAAGCCTATGGCGTACGGGAAAACCCAAACGAAGGAAGAGGTCGATGTCCTCACGGCCACCATACGCGACCGTAAGAAACCGCTCGCACAGGAGATCGTTGACGGAGCGAAGGACTAAGCCATGGCCGACCAGGAGTGGGGAAGAGCAGAGCGGGTTATCTTTCCGCCGCACCAGCCGATTTACACCTACGGCGCCGTTGTGGCAGCGTTCATCCTGACAGGCTTTCTCGTCTGGGTTCACTTCCAGGCGATGACTCCTTTACAGCAGGCTTACACTCCGGCCTACTTCAAATCGGGTCTTGCCACGCTCATGAACAAGAAGAGCGGCAAACACCAATTCTTCATGGTGGGTGACGGCAAAGCACCTGCCAGACCGGCATCCGACGCCGACGTGATAAACGGCAGCACACCATCCACCGGTCGCAGGCCGATCCCGCTTACGCTCTCAGACCAAGGCCGCAAGGCTGGCCTGATCGCGCTTTACAGAGGGCCCGAAGTCACTGTTTCCGAGACAGGTTTCCACCTGTTTCTGCGCAACCAGGTCTTCGGGGAACAGAGTTTTTGGAAGGAGTACGAGGCGACGCTGCTCTCAAGTGCTCTGCTGTTTCTAGCCATGCTGCCCTTCTCGATCAAGGCCGACATCAAGCGGCGCAAGCAAATGAAATATGGACGTCTGCTCCGTGGGCCTGTGGCCGTTACCCCGGCGCAGTTCAACGAACAAATGCAGGGTGACGGCTTCGGATTCCAGACAGAAGGCATGTCGGAACCCATGCGGATTCCTCAGCGAATGGAAGCTCAGCACATTATGATTATGGGCGATACCGGGGCAGGGAAGACGACCCTCATTCTGCAGCTATTGCGGCAGATCGAAGAACGCGGGGAGATGGCGATCGTCTACGACCCGGCCGGCGAGTTCACCAAGGCCTTCTACAACCGCGACCGCGGCGACAGAATTCTGAACCCACTGGATGCTCGCTGCCCGTACTGGGGACCCTACGAAGAGCTGCGCACCAAAGCTGAAGCAGCGACACTTGCCAAGTCTCTTTACCAGCCCAGCGACACCCAGAAAGACGAGTTCTTTACCAAGACCCCGCAGAAGATTTTTGCCCAGCTCCTGCAGAAACCCTGCACGCCCAAAGAGCTTGCCGAGTGGATGGCGAACCCTGAAGAGATCGACCGCCGTGTCGCCGGAACGGTGATGGAGCGGATGATCCCGAAAGACTCGCCGAACCAGAGAAACGGCGTCCTGGCCTCACTTGGTCTCGTCGCCGACACTTTCGAGATGCTGCCCACACTTGAAGAAGCAGCGGGGCGGCGCCTGGTCATTACGGACTGGGTGAAAGAGCGCCAGGGATGGCTTTTCATCACGTCGCGTCCCACGGAACGTGACGCCCTAAAGCCCATCATCAGCCTCTGGCTTGACTGGCTGATCCTGCAATTACTGTCTGCCCCTACGCCCGACCAGAAGCCCGTTTACCTCGTGATCGACGAGCTGGCCAGCCTCCAACGGCTGCCGCAACTGCATACCGCGCTGACTGAAAGCCGCAAAAGCAGGAACCCGCTGATACTTGGTTTCCAGGGTAAAGACCAGATGGATGAGGTGTACGGCCCGCGTGTTTCCTCCGCGATGCTTTCGCAGCCGGCGACTAAAATCTTCCTCCGCACGACCGAGAACGTCGGCTCCGAATGGATCTCCAAGATGATCGGGAAGATCGAGATCGAGCGGGTGAAAGAGACCCACAGTGGAGGCACCAACGCCCATAAGACCTACACCGTAGACCGCCAGATCGACGCAATGGTCATGGAGTCTGAAATCAGCGGCCTGGAGGACAAGATCGCTTACATGAAGCTCGGCAATCGGGTCGTTCGTTTCAACTTCCCATACATCAGCCCGCCAAAGAGAACAGAGGCTTTCATTCGGCGGCGCGTGAAAGCGGACGAGCTCGGAAGCAAGAACGTGGTCCTCCTCACGGCGGAAGCAAAGCCCGAGACAGAGGCGATGGAGACCTTGAACTTTCCAGAGAACGAAAGGCAAGAGGCCCCTGCAGACGAAGAATTCTCCATGCCCCCCACGCAGGAAGAAGACACCGATCAGCAGGACGATTCGACTATCGACGAACCACCACCAGAGGTACAGGTCTTGGTGGAAGATCCGCTGCCGCCCAATCCCTCCTTTGATGAAGACTAGCGATGCTGACCATTTCCAAACCGTTGAATGCAGGCCAGGCGCAGAGCTATCACGCCAAAGAGTTTACGTCTGCCGAGCAGAATTATTGGCAGGAGGGCGACCCTGCGCTTGGTGAGTGGCAGGGTGAACTCGCCACCAGGTTTGGGCTCGCTGGAGCCGTCGACGCGCAGCACTTCGCGCGTCTCACCGAGGGCCAGCACCCGGTCACGGGCGAGCAGCTGGTGCGGAACAACAACACCCAGGAATACACCAACGCAGCAGGGGAGACAGTGAAGCCGGTTGAACACCGTGCCGGCTGGGATGCTACCTTTTCAGCGCCTAAATCCGTCTCGCTTACCGCTCTGGTCGGAGGCGACGACCGCGTGCTGGAAGCTCACCGTAACGCCGTCACAACCGCTCTTAGAGAGCTCGAACGCTACACCCAGGCTCGCATGGGCGGCAACAATCCGGCCGAGACTACCGGCAAGTTCGTGGCCGCGAAGTTCGAGCACGATACCGCCCGGCCGGTCGACGGCTACGCCGCGCCGCAGCTCCACACCCATGCCGTCATCTTCAACATTACCGAGAGGTCCGATGGCACCAGCCGTGCCTTGCAAGAGCGAGGATTCTTCGATACGCAGCAGTTCGCAACCGCCGTCTACCAGGCGGAATTGACTTACCAGCTGCGCAACCTTGGCTATGAGCTGACTACCGGCAAGAGCGGCGCTCCGGAAATTGCCGGTTACACGCAGGAGTATCTTGACGCTTCCAGTCCACGGCGCCAGCAGATTGAAGAAGCCCTGGCCCGGTCAGGATTCAGCGGACCCGAAGCCGCTGAAATCTCCGCCCACAACAGCCGCGATAAAAAACAAATCCACACGCCTGCTGAAGTCATTGCGGCGCACCGCCAGATCGCGGGCGAGTACGGTCAGCAGGCCGACCGGATTGTAGCCGAGGCTCGCGGCCGCGGCGTTCAGCACAACCGGGTTACGGACGCGCCCAGGTGCGCGCAGGAGGCCGTCACCTTCGCTCGCGACCGCAGCTTCGAGCGCGAGGCTGTTACTGACCAGCGGACGCTTCTACGGGACGCTTTGCGTCGCGGGATGGGCGACGTGACCTATCGAGACATACGCACGAACTTCGATCAACGCCATGCCGAGCGCGAATTCCAAACCGTACCCGGCCAGAAACACGCGACAGGCCAACAGTTCACGACACGCGAAACGATCGCGATGGAGCGGGCCATCGTTGAGCAAATGCAGCGCGGTCGGGATTCCGTCCAGCCGATCATGGCCAAGGAACAGGCCACCGCACAGGCTGGCACGCGCGAGTTCCTGAATCCGACCCAGAAGAATGCTATTAAAGAAATACTCACCACCAACGACCGCATCCACGGACTGCAGGGCCTCGCCGGTACAGGAAAGACCACGACGCTCGAATCCATCCGCGAGGGCGCAGAAAAGAGCGGCTACCTCGTGGAGGGCTTTGCCCCGACGAGCCGGGCCGCTGGCCAGCTCCGCGATGCCAAGATCGACGCCAGCACATTGCAGGGATTTCTCGCCAAGCACCAGGCCAACCATCCCGAGAAGAAGCACCTTTACATGGTCGATGAGTCTTCTCTTGCGAGCACCCGCCAGATGCGTGACTTTCTCGAGAGGATCGGGCCGCGGGACCGCGTCGTGCTTATTGGTGACACGAGTCAGCATCAGGGCGTGGACGCCGGCAAGCCCTTTGAGCAGATGCAGGCTGCCGGGATGCGGACCTCGCTTCTCGAAAAGATCATGCGCCAGAAGGACCCTGAGCTCCTGAAAGCAGTCGAGCACCTTTCCAAAAACGAAACCGAGCAGGGAATCAGGCTTCTCAGCGAACAGGACCGCATCACTCAGATCGTCGACCCAGCCCAGCGCATCGATGCCATCGCGAAGGATTACGCCGCTCAGCCTGAAAACACGCTGGTCGTTTCTCCCGACAACAAGAGCCGTCAGCAGATCAACGAAGCCATCCGGTATGAATTGCAAGCTGGCGGCAGCGTTTCTAAAGACGACCACACCATCAGCACGCTGACGCAACGCTCCGATATGACCGGAGCCGACCGCACCTGGGCAGGCCGGTACAACATTGGCGACATCCTCCAATACACGACCGGCAGCAAAGAGCATGGCATCGAGCGCGGCAGCTACGCCACTGTTCAGGCGGTGAACCACAAGGACAATCAGATCACCGTGCATCGGGCTGACGGACACAGCGTCACCTACGACCCGAAACGCCTACAGGGCATCAGCGCATTCCGAGAAACCTCGCGCGAGTTCGCTCAAGGGGACCGGGTCCAGTTCACTGGTATCAATCGTGAGCTCGGAGTGTCGAATCGCGACCTCGGGACCATCACCAAGATTGAAGGCACCCAGCTGAGCGTCAAAATGGACGGCGACAAGCCGCGCGAGATCACGTTCGACAGTGCCCAGATGCGCCACCTCGACCACGGTTACGCTGTAACCTCGCACAGCTCGCAGGGCCTGACGACCGGCCGAGTCCTTGTCAACATGGACACCACCACGCATGCCGAGCTCATTAACACGCGGTTCGCCTACGTCTCGATCTCCCGCGCTTCTCAGGACGCAAGAATTTACACCAACGACGCTGCGCAGTTGGGCGAACGCCTCGCAAACAACGTCAGCAAATCCTCAGCAATAACTCTTGAACCACACCCCGGGAACACTCAGGAGAAAGTCATGGAAACCGCCTACACGCGAGCCGAAGAACATCGGCACCAAGCTCCAATTCAACTCACCTTTCCAAAAGAAGCCCCGCAGTTTGACTGGAAACAGGAACAAGTAAACGGAACCCAGAGCTACCAGCACAGGGAAGCCCAAGGTTGGCTCCACATCGACCCCAAGGGCCAATGCCACGACCCTGACGGCCGCAACATCTCTCCGCTGCTCGCGCTCGACAAGGCCACCGATCCCGAACGCTACCAACAACAGCAGCGGACACAAGACGTCGGGGAGGGAATTGCTCTCTAACCGCACCACATCTTCACAGATAGAGGAACACCATGAAACTGACGATCGTCGAGAGCCCCAACAAACGCAAGATAGCTAAACAGACTCTTGTGAAATGCGATTCGGCCCTCACGCGCTCCGTGTTGTTGGGCTATACCCAAGAACGACAAAAGCCCGCAGCATGTGCGGGCCTTTGTGTCCGACAGATTGCTTTCTAAGTGATTAGACCCTAGCAGCAACCGCAGCAGCCGCCCTGGATACAGACGGAGCAGGTACAAGTGCAGGCTGACGTGCATTTGGTGTTCATGACCTAACCCTAAGCCCCTGTAGAAGCGTCGTCAAATCGACGCTTCTACAGTGAATCTTCAACCGGTCGCACTTGAAAGCCCGTTGTCTCCCCACTGAAGTACCTTCTCCGCATCCAGAAGGCGACATTGACCAGACCGATCAGGGCGGGAACCTCGATGAGCGGACCGACGACACCGACGAACGCCTCTCCGGAGTTCAGGCCGAAGACAGCTACCGCGACGGCGATGGCCAGTTCAAAATTGTTACCTGCCGCCGTGAAGGAGAGGGTTGCCGACTGAGCGTAGTTGGCTCCCAATCGCTTGCCCATCCAGAAGCTGACCAGGAACATGATGAGGAAGTAGATTACGAGCGGAATGGCGATCTTCACCACATCGAGCGGCAGACGTACGATCAGGTCGCCCTTGAGCGAAAACATGACCAGAATCGTGAACAACAGGGCGATGAGGGTGAGTGGGCTGATGCGCGGGATGAAGCGGGTTTGATACCATTCTTCCCCCTTAAGCCGGATGAGAATGAACCGGGTGATGAAGCCGGCAACGAACGGGAGGCCCAGGTAGAGGCCGACGCTTTTTGCGATCTGGCCGATGCCGATAGGAACGACGCTTCCCTCCAGGCCAAACCACTTCGGGAGGACAGTCAGAAAGACCCAGGCATAAAGGCTATAGAAGAGCACCTGAAAGACGCTATTGATGGCGACGAGTCCAGCAACATAGTCCGTATCGCCCTCAGCCAGCTCATTCCAGACCAGCACCATAGCGATGCAGCGGGCGATTCCAATCAGGATCAGGCCGCGCATATAGGCAGGCTCACCCTTGAGGAAGACGATTGCCAGGAGAAACATCAGCACCGGCCCGATGATCCAGTTCTGCACGAGCGACAGACCGAGGACGCGCTTGTTGCGGAAGACCTCCCCCAGCTTTTCGTAGCGCACCTTGGCTAGCGGGGGAAACATCATGATGATGAGGCCGATAGCAATCGGAATGTTCGTCGTCCCAGTCTGGAAGCGGTTAACAAATCCTGCAGACGATGGGACGAAGTGACCGATGGCAACTCCAATGGCCATCGCCAAAAAGATCCAAAGCGTAAGGAACCGGTCGAGGAACGAGAGCTTCTTGTTGCGGGCAGCCGGAGCACAGTTGCGGCCTTGAGTAATGGGAGCGGTAGACACTAGCAAACCTCACAGGGTGCAACGTCGAGCGTGATGGGGAGCGGCGCGCCTTCGAGAAGCGCGTACTTTGAGGGGGAGCAGCACGCTTTCGTGAGCCTTGCCTTGTCTGCCTGCATGGTCTTCTCTTCCTTCAACCAGCCAAGCGTCTGCTTGAGGATCTGGGAAGCTCCGATGTGCGGTGGCATGACGATGCGATAGTGCATCCACTTGCTTTCCCGCCGGGCCGAGACGATTCCGGCGCTGCGGAGGTACGCCAGATGCCGTGAAATCTTCGGCTGAGGACCGCCGAGGATCTCGACAAAGTAGCAGACACAGATTTCCTGGTCGTCCATCAGGTTCAGCAGCCGCAGCCGCGTGTTGTCGCCCAAGGCTTGAAAGAACCGTTCCACGTTGTACGTCTGTTTCGCCGCCATACCTTTATGTATACGCATTGACGTATTCAAACGCAAGCCATATAGTCGCCAAAGCAGATATTCTTGGAGGCAGTTATGTCGGAGCAGCTTTTGGATTCGGTGAAGTCGAAATATGGAGCAGTAGCAGAAAGCACCCTATCGAACGACTATGCAGGCGTGAAGGCCGTTGCGGAAGCGTTCGGCTACAGTGCCGATGAGCTGACTTCGATTCCAGCAGGAGCCAACATGGGCTTGTCGTGTGGCAATCCCACGGCGACGGCTCATTTGAGAGAAGGAGAGGTTGTGGTCGATCTCGGCTCCGGTGGCGGCCTTGACGTGTTTCTCGCGTCGAAAATGGTTGGTCCGAAGGGCCGCGCCATCGGCATCGATATGACCACGGCCATGATCGAGCGGGCACGTGAGAATGCGCACAAGGGCGGCTATACCAACGTGGAGTTCTTTCAATCCACCATCGACCAGATTCCACTTCCGGACGCTTCGGTCGATTGTGTCATCTCGAACTGCGTTGTCAATCTGGCTCCGGACAAGCCCGCCGTCTTCCGCGAGATCGCCCGTGTTCTCAAGCCGGGAGGCCGCGTTGCCATCAGCGATATCGCCTTGAAGCACGAGCTTCCGGAAGCGGTTGCTCAGAGCATGGCGGCTTACGTTGGCTGCATCGCCGGGGCCGTCCTGATTGACGATTATCGTGAGGGACTGCTTGCGGCAGGCTTCCAGCACGTCGAGATCGTTGATAGCGGAGCTGACTTGAACGCTTATGCAAAAGTCGAGAATCAGTCAGGTTGCTGCTCTCCAAGTATGGACACCGGAAGCCGCTTCCAGGTGATTGAAGAAGCTTGCTGCACCCCGGCAGCGGTCGAGCCTTCCTTGCACGAGGAACTGACAACGCTCCTCTCGCAATATGACGTGAACGCAGCGGCAGCCAGCGTGAAGGTCTACGCGATCAAGCCAAACGGAAACGCTTAACGCGCCCGACCAGGGGAGTTAGACATGCCGCACTACAATGTTCTGTTTCTTTGCACTGGAAACTCTGCCCGTTCGATCATGGCTGAAGCCATCATGAACCGAAAGGGCAGGGGTAACTTCACCGCCTACAGTGCGGGCAGTCACCCCACCGGGACCGTTAGGCCTGAAGCACTCCGTCAGCTTGAGAAATCAGGGTTAGACGCGGCGAACGCCAGGAGTAAGTCATGGGATGAGTTCACCGGCCTCGATGCGCCTCACCTCAGCTTCGTATTTACAGTGTGCGACAAGGCCGCAGCGGAGGTCTGTCCCTTGTGGCCGGGCCAGCCGATGACCGCGCACTGGGGTATACCCGATCCGGCGGCGGTCCAAGGAACAGAGCAGGAAATGGACCGCGCTTATGGCCAAGCCCTCCAGGCTCTTGACCGACGCATCAGTCTCTTTTTATGCCTGCCCCTTGCCACGCTCGACAACTTTGCGCTTCAGAAGCAAATTGACGAGATTGGGAAAGAGTAAGCACTCGGATGCGATTCCTTATCATCGGCGGGAGTGACGCGGGAATCAGCGCAGCCCTTCGCGCTCGGGAAGTCGACCCGGACGCGCAGATCGACGTCTTGCTCAAAGATGACTTTCCGAATTACAGCATCTGCGGTTTGCCGTTTTATCTTAGCGGCGAGACCCCCGACTGGCTCAGTCTGGCGCACCGAACGGAGTTCGATAGCATCTCCATTAGACGGGGACACCAGGCGACCAGAATCGACCCTGCCGCGAAGACCGTAACGGTCCAGACTGAAGGTAGGGGTGCCCGAACTTTCTCGTATGACAAGCTGCTTATCGGAACGGGCGCGAGTCCATCCACTCCGAACATCGAAGGCTGGCAGCTCCCCGGCGTTTTCCTGCTTCACACCATGAAAGACAGCTTTGCCGTTCATGAATATCTGGACAGTAAAAAGCCTCGCCGCGCCGTGATCGTCGGAGCGGGTTACATCGGTCTGGAAATGGCGGACGCACTCACGCATCGAGGGATCGAGGTGACGGTCGCCAGCCGAACAAAGGCCGTGCTCGCCACTGTCGATTCCGAGTTCGGTGAGGCAGTCGGCCAAGAGCTAAGGAATCATGGGGTAGCCGTCTTCACAAACGTTGAAGCGCAGCGCATTATCCGGGTAGGCGATCACCTTCATATCTCAGGTAGTCAAGGTTTCGAGCACGATTGCGAGCTGGTGTTGATCGCGGTAGGCGTCAAGCCCGACACCGCTCTCGGGATTGACGCTGGGCTGCAGACTGGTGATAAAGGTGCCCTGCTCACCAATCGGAAGATGGAAAGCGGAGTGACGGACATATATGTTGCGGGCGATTGTGCCGAGACGTGGCACCGTCTTCTCAACCGGCACACCTATCTTCCGCTTGGGACGACTGCCCATAAGCAGGGCCGAACGGCTGGCGAGAACGCCATGGGAGGGCAGTGCGAGTTTTCCGGCTCTCTCGGAACGCAGGTAGTCAAAATATTTGATCGTGTCATCGCTCGGACGGGGCTAAGCCAGGATGAAGCCGAACGCGAGGGATTCCAGCCCTTCACCGTTGAGAGCACCGTGAACGACCATAAAGCGTATTACCCCGGAGCCACGCCCCTCCGCGCCCGTGTCACCGGAAACCTCGCTACTGGACGGCTCTTGGGGGCGCAGCTCATGGGCACATGGGGAGCCGAGGTTTCCAAACGCATCGACGTGTTTGCAACGGCTCTCTTCCACGGAATGACGGTCGATGAGATCTCCGACCTCGACCTCAGCTATACCCCTCCCCTGAGCAGCCCATGGGACCCGGTTCAGATGGCGAGCCAGGCATGGAGCCTTGCTACGGCTCAATATCGAAAGGAAACAGAATGCATAAGGTGATTTTCGCCTGCGTCCACAATGCCGGACGCTCTCAGATGGCAGCAGCTTTCTTCAATCAGCTTGCGGACCGCACGAAGGCAGAAGCCATTTCCGCAGGAACGGAGCCGGGTTTGCGAGTGCATCCGGAAGTTCTGGCCGTCATGCAGGAGGTTGGAATCGACCTCAGCAAAGCCCAACCTCAGAAGTTAACCCAAGAGCTAGCGAACGATGCGGCTCTACTCATCACCATGGGCTGTGGCGACAAATGCCCCTACGTTCCCGGTTTGCGCCGGGACGACTGGCCCCTCGAAGACCCGAAAGGCTTGCCTCTGGAAGAAGTTCGGCGCATTAGAGACGGCATTAAAGGCCGAGTGCAGACCTTTCTTCAGGTTGAAGGTTACGCAAAGCTGATATATGATCAGCAGCACTCTTGACGTATACCCCATAACAACATTCCTACTCTTCCATTAAGAGTTCGCCTAGGGTCTAGTCGCGTATGCTACCGTTTTGCAATGCCCAGACAACCAATGCGTAGTGTTATTGATCGAGCAATTGAGAAAAGCGACAAAATCGCAGATTTCACTGCCCTCCCCATGCTCTTTCAAACAAGTGGACGGGAGCCCGCTGCTGATGCAGGAAGCGAGGATCTGTTATATGAGGCAGCGAACGATTTTAGCAACGAAAAGGTTGTCGCGGTTTGGCATACGCCTGAGGCGGTTGAAGTAGCGCTGAGCAATGGGATGCGCGTTTCCATCCAAATTGCACCTCTAACAATGGCAATGAAAATCTACCCTGCCTCACAGGGGCCAGATGATTCAGTCGCATTACTGACGCTCATTAGGCACGACGAGGATCTGCCGTCCACAGCGCAGCTTGTAGAGCGCCGCATACGCGCTTTGAGGCAAATGTATGCAATTGGGGTTATTACTCAAGATCCAGATCGTTATCTGCTTCAGCTACGAGGCGTTCAGCTAAAGTCGCACTACGACTACGAAGATCTCTTGGACCCAGATGAGAAATTAGTGCTGCGGTCCGCTGGGGAAGGAACATGGTGGACGGTTGTTAAGACAACGGGAGCTTTTGTCGCGAAAGCTCCGAAGGCAAGCCTTGTCTTCTTGACCACAGTACTCGAAGGGGGCAAAGCCCGAACAGCAAAGTACGTTGATGCTTATGTGCAATCAACGCAAGCGCTGGCAGACAAGAGCACAGGCGAAGCGGAGGGGGTTCAAATACAGAATCAGATCGCCAGAGAAGCGGCGCTGGAGGCCCCTACACGAGCCACAATCGAAACAAAGAGACAGATGATTGCTCTCGGTAAAGAAGAGAATGAACTCAAGCGAGCAGAGTTTGCAGGTGAGAAAGAGAGGGTGGATGCACTTCTCGATTATGTTGATCGGCTTGAAAACATCAAAGATCCTGAGATAAAAGAAAAGATGAAGGCAGAGCTAATGCAAAGCAGCCGCGAGCTCATTGGACCAATGGCCGACAGATGGCTGGAGCTTCGCTCTCCAAAAGGCTAGCTGAACAAGCGCGGCGACGTAGCGTGCCAGATCTTCACCGCGTACAAGCCGTCGTCATCAAGCTTGCGCGGGCCACGGGACATACGAAGTCAGCGAAACCGTTGAAGTCATTTTGAGTGACGAAAGCCTCCCACTTGAAGAGGTCTATCGCTAAATTGAACCTGGACACACTCGGATCAACCTGGTCTAATTGAGGAATACAGAGGTTCTGCGCATGCCAAAGCAGGAAGTGTTTTTCGAGCAGGAAATTGGCGGTCGAAAGGTTGAAGTTCTGAAGTCTTACGATCAGGGCTACGCACGTGAGGCATTCAGCAACATGGACGACGAGGCACAGCGCAGGCTTTGGACTTCTTTAAAGCCTGAAGAAATCTATGAGGCCGCCGGCCTTCCAAGTCTCGGTGATCTTGAAGGCGAGGGCGAAGCCTTCTTGTGGGATGAGTTGCTAGAACAGGCCCGCGAAGATGGGTCCCTACTCTCGTTCTTCATCGTAAACGAAACAATTGCAGGGCGACGAAGCCAGAGTCTTTATGTATCACCAGATTGGCCAAGCGCAGAGTCATTCGCTAAGCAGTGGGCTTTGGCGGCTCAGCCGGCGAGTTGAGGGCTGAGGTCAGAGTAATTCTCAAAGCCTCTTCAGTCTTCGATTGGCATTCCCAAACGACGATGACCCGCCAGCCCGCAGATTCCAATGCCAAGATGTTTCGGCTATCACGTTCAGTAGTTCCCCGCCTCTTTTCTGACCAGAACTCAGCCCTCGTTTTAGGCACCACCGCTCCCCAACGACAGTCATGGCAATGCCAGAAACATCCGTGGACAAAGATCACCGTTCGGTGTTTCGGAAGAACAATATCCGGCTTACCAGGCAGATCCTTGCGATGAAGCCGATACCGAAAGCCCATGGAATGAAGAACTGAACGAACACGCATCTCAGGCTTGGTGTCTTTGCCTTTGATTGCGGCCATGTTCCGGCTTCGCTGCTCGGAGGTGTGAACGTCAGTCACGCATCAGGCCGATTCACGCTCACGCACATATGCGGTAAACGCGCCGAGGTCGATCAGATTTGTTTGCTGTGCGGCTGTAAACGTGTTCTGTAGCCCCCGGGGGATCACGAGCTGTAGATTGCTTTCGCGAATTTCTTCAGTCTGATAGCTGCTAATGCCGGGCTGAAGCGTTAGCAAATGCTTGCGGCTTACCCGGCCAGCCTCAGCAAGAACCTGCCGCCATCGATCCTTTAGGGAGGTTTTTGCAGCGAGAGTTGTCAGCCTGCCTGGGTCGAACGAGGAGTCGTGATAGGCAGCAGCGCCAGGGAAAAGGAAGTCTACCTTTTTACGACCTTCTGTCGTCGCTCCCCGATTGAAGCGGAGTTCGTTCTTGTTGAAGATGGCTTCGAGGTGGTTTTCCAGAGCATCACCAGCACGCTTCTTCCGCGTGTTTTGGACGGACAGGGAGAAGGTGATGAAACCATCCACATCGTCCACAAATCCCCGCTGCAACTGGTCCCCGAGGCGATGGCGTTCGAAGGTGCGGTATAGGGCTTCCTCCCTGTCCATCCATCCCAGCAAGGCCGCATCCGGGTCACTGACCGCGTCAAGCCCGGAGGTAGTTGAGCGGGCATATTCGGAGAAGGCCTTGGTGCCCGGCATTACATCTCCAAAACGATCAACCATGGTGTCAAGATCGTTATCCCTTGCCGGCAACAGATCCTGATTGATGCCAAGTCGCTCACGGATGAAATCCGCTGCGAACTGGACCCGATTTTGGTTATTCTCCAGCTCCTCCCGCAATGAGAATCCCTGCTGAGAGGCTGTAGGGCTGAAAAGCCATTGGAGTTGACTGGCGATAGCTGATTCACCTTGAGCAACCACAACAAGAACGGAGCTGTCTGGCCGAAGACCAACAATCAGCGAATCACCCTCCGCAGCCACCAATGAGACCTGATTAGCCGGGAAGTACAGCCGGTGTTCGGTTCTTGTTTTATGCTTCAGACGGGCGTCGTACCACGTAAGCGTGCCTTCAGCGACGATTGGCTCGTCATCACTGTCGCTGAAGTAGATATAAAGTGCTTTGAATGGTTGTTTATCTGTGGCTTTCCCAAAGACCTTTATCAAGTCCTTATCGCCGTTGTACTCATGCTGATGGCTGCGGGCCTGGTCGGCCTCCACCGCACTGAGTCGCTTCATGGAAATGCCAGTGAAAAACTCCGAAAGGTACCCTGCCATCATCGCTCTGGTCAGCTCCTCAAGTGAACAACGGTTGCTCAAGCACTCCGGTCTCGCTATGTATTTGAAGTGCACGTATGTGTGGAGCCATCATACGTGCAACTTCAGCGATGACAGGAACAACTACGCTATTGCCAAATTGCTTATATGCCTGCGTGTCTGAGACGGGGATCTTGAAGGTGTCTGGGTATCCCATCAGGCGAGCGCATTCACGAGGTGTCAGGCGTCGAGGAATTCTTTTATCTCCACGGCTAACCAGAATCTCTGAGCCATCTTTGTAGTAGCGAGCAGAAAGAGTCCTTGTCACCGACTCAGGTGTGACGAGACCAAACCCAAACCCGTTGCCGGCCTTCTTATGCTTGTCAGCATAAGCCTGCAGGTATTTCCAGAGCCCCTCGGTCAAGATGTACTTTGGATGGACCTTAGAGGCTTTTCCCGGCTCGCCGATCGTGTATGGCGGCTCGGCAGCTTCTGTATCATCCTCAGGATGCAAGATCGAGCCTAACTTTGGCGCCTGTAGTGGCTTATGGAAATCTTTGAACGAGAAGCCTGTATCTTGCCGAAAGCCGGCGATCAGGATGCGCTCTCGATGTTGCGGCACGAAGCTTTGTGCGTCTATAACCTTGAACTCAATCTTGTACTTCAATTCACTTTCCAAGGTTTCTTTTATGACCTCGAAGGTGTTGCCCCCATCATGGCTTAGGAGATTCTTAACATTCTCCAGCAAAAACGCTTTCGGCTGTCTGGCCGCAATGATTCGTGCAACGTCGAAGAACAGTGTTCCCTGAGTCGTGCATTCGAATCCGTGTGGCCGACCCAGTGCATTTTTCTTGCTTACGCCGGCAAGCGAGAAAGGCTGGCATGGGAAGCCGGCAAGCAGTACGTCATGGTCTGGAATCTTCTCCACATCGTAAGGAACGATATCCCCCACCAGAGGATGGTCACTCCCGTAGTTGGCGACGTACGTCTGCTCTGCCCACGGATTCCATTCACTGGTAAACACGCAGCGACCACCGGCCTTTTCAAAGCCGAGCCGCATACCCCCGATTCCCGCGAACAGATCTATGAACGTGAAGCTTGAAGGCCCAGTAGAACGGGGTTCAATCCGAAGCATGTCCTGCAGCTTGGCTCCAACATACGAGGGACAGGCTGTCTCTTTGCGCTCCCATCGAGCGATTGTCTTGGAGGTGACCCCGACACGCACCGCTACATCCTGCTGCGACAGACCTCGCTGGCGGATCAAAGACAGAAGTGCGAGGGGATCGCTTGAACGGACGGACTGGATTTCGCTGGGCATCTCAGAGGACATTCTGTCCTATTTACGTCCCTAAGTCCAGGAAAATGCGTTTACCGGCCTAATGACGCCCCAGATCCGGGATCGGCTTTCAGAATCATCCTGAGTTGTTCCACTGTTAAAGGAGGCTCTGCCTTGTGCGCCATGGCGTGGCAGTTTGCACACAGGGGCACCAGATCAACAGCCGGATCAATCACATAGCCTTCTCCGAGCTGCGATACCGGGACTACATGGTGAACATGGATAAAGCCGGCACCCAAGGGGCCATAGATTGAAGCAAAGTTGAAA
Source organism: Acidobacteriaceae bacterium (assembly GCA_903642265.1). Lineage (GTDB taxonomy): Bacteria > Acidobacteriota > Terriglobia > Terriglobales > Acidobacteriaceae > Edaphobacter. Next base: position 31,921 of record CAHJWN010000035.1, read on the forward strand.
CCGCATGCTTTACAGCTATCCCCCTGAATCGCAATACAGTTCGCACGATTGATCGGGCTCCGTTCGTAACGATTCACTTGGACGACAGTTTTACTGCCTTCGGGGAGCCCTTCCGGATTCTGTCCGGCTACAGCTTCGGAGGCCTCCAGTGGAAGAAGAGAAAACACCAGTCCCGCAAAGCGAAAGACCCATGATTCCAGATTTCGATCATTTTCAAGATGATCCTCAGTGTTAATACCGAGTGGGCTTTTATGAAGAGTTAGCTCGAGGGCTCGCCACTCAGAACCCGCATTTTCAAGATCGGCAACTAGGCGCGTGGTTCCGTTCACCCGCAAGCTGATTTCAGCCCTACTTTCAACGGCCTTTTCAATCAGGCCTCTAAAGGTTATCTGCTTCGAGAGAGCTGTTTTCCGCATTTCGGTCAGAAGCGTGGCCGCGAACGGTCCGGGGATAAAGTTCCCGGTAAGGCTTCTCCATCCCAGATCAAAACGGAGCATGAATCCTTGGTTGCTGTGAACACCGTCTGGGACAAACTCCAGTCGCCAATCCCCGCCAGGCACCTTGACGCAGGTTGCCGTGAAAAGCAGGCCAAGGTGTTCAGAGAGCTTTTGAGAGAGCCGCTGCGGGTCAGCCTGCCACATCGCCACTTGTCTCCGGGTCCGGCAGATCTTCTACGAGCTTGCGGAGTATTCGCGACAGCTCATACCGCATCTCTTCAAAGTGCTTCTGGGTGGAAGGGCTCGTAGAGCTGAGCTCTGCCGCACCCAACGCCCAAAGCAGAGCGTCCATACCTTGGATCGTTACATTGCGACTGAGATTCGGGACGTAAACTTTGTGGTAGTAAGGATGTCCGGTGTTCACCTTGACGGACTGATGCCCGTTCGTGAACGTTGGCTCGTAAAGAGCGTTGTCCGGAAGGCTATCGACAGGGTGGACGTAAACCTCTCCTGGATTCGTCTGCTTAGTTACGTTCAGCTTCAGCCGAAAACTACCGCTAATCCGGTTTGTGACCTCCGCCTCACCCGTCTCCGGGTCGATTTTCACCTGAGCGAGATTGATGTCCTCTTCCTTGGCAGCAATGTTTCGATTAGAGACAATGTGCGAACCCTCGGCTTTCTTGAAGGCTGCATCCCTTTGTCCCTGACGATAGAGCTTATCCGCCTGCCTGCGAGGCGCCGTGAGGAATTCATCTTTGAGAAAGGACCAGAGCGTGTCGTTCAGGATGATTTGAGACTTCTTGATATCGATATGGAAGGCCTCGTCCAGGGTGTGATCGAACGAGAATTCCACCCGGAGCAACGATCCGTGTGGTTCTTTGGTGAACATGCCAAGCCAGTCCGCCTCATGGATCAGCCTGTTCTCGCGGTAAATGTAGATTCCCTGTCCGGCGTTTCCAAGCCTTGCTTTCACCTCGTCTTCTGAAGACGGGTACTCTTTCGAACGCGGGAGAATGTACGCTTTAACAGTAAACGAAGCCGTTTTACCATTTCCGAGTTCTGTAGAGACGGTGTCTTTAGCTACGAGATCAGAAATTCCTACGCGAAACGGGTCCCATGCTTCTACCGCTTCACCATTGACCTTGATAACGACGGTTTTCGCTCTGTCGTCGGCTGGGTCAAGGAATCGCTGGTAAACCATTCCCAAATGTTCTTTTAAGTGATTCACCGCCTTTTTGAGGGCGGTCTGAGCAGCAGAGCCAGCTTTGTTTTGGTACTCGCGAGGGAAGAAACGATCCACCTCCGACCAAAGAACCACAGTCCCGGAATCAGTACGCGCTACCCGGTTTAACAAGGCTGCAGCGCGAGGATCGATCTTTTCCGAAAGCAACAGCTCCCACTTGTCCGCCTTCATAACGTGGTCAAGATCCCACGTCGCGCATAGCAGCGGAGCCCCTACGGAGTCCCGAGAAATAACCGACAGGCGTTTACAAAACGCCGTGGAAGCCGTCTTCAGGCCAAGGCCAAACTTCCCCAGACTCGCTTGATTGACACGCCGGTCCGAACCGTACTTCATTGCGTTAAGCAGCCCATCTCTGTTCATGCCAACACCGTTATCTGCAACGGCGATAACGATATTGCCCCGATAGTCCATTTCCAGCGTCAGCTCAACCAGCTCCGCATCTGCCGCGATCGAGTTGTCCACGATATCCGCGATTGCTGTGTTGAACTTGTACCCGGTGTCTCTCAGGCCTTCCATCAGGCGACTTGGATCGGGAAGCAGCTCAATTGATTCGACGCCTGTGCTCATCTCTTATCGTCCCCTTTTAGATATTGATAATCTTCCACGCGCTTCCAAGTCTTAGAACTCCGTCCGCTCCCCGGCCCGATTGTCTGGCCCGGACGTAACGAACGGAAAAGCGACCACCGTCATCTCTTTCTAAAATCAGCTCGTCTCCGGCGACCAACCCGCTCTCACGGATGTACGGCGTCATTCTGGTCAGGCGGTACTCATTCCGAGTCCCACCTGAAAAGAGATTGTTGTAATAGATAAAAGCGAACTCCCAGCGCTGATCCTGGGCATCTCGAAATACAAGATGATGGCGTGGATTGCGTTCGCTCCGGTCAACCGGCGGGAAAAAGCTAAGAATCGCTTCCTGGCGGGGAACGAGTATCCCTGCCTGATGACCACCAGTCTCGCCGGTATCATTTGCACTCAGGATCTTTGAAATGCTTTGAGGTCTGTCCCGTCCGGTAGTCATTGCACGCTCCTAATGGGGGAGGCTTGCAGCGCACGAAGAATGTCGCCATAATCTCCCTCTTCGCCTTCTATTCCCACCACTGCCGTCTCGGAAAGCTCACGTTTGCGGGTAAGCCGTTCATCAATGACCTCTTCCACAGTTTCAGCATAGTAAAGCCGATGAATCGTCACAGGCCTGTCCTGCCCTCTTCTATAAGCCCGCGCGGATGCCTGATCCTCAATTGCCGGATTCCACTCCAGATTGTAGTGAATTACATGGGTGGCCGCTGTGATATTCAACCCAGCGCCGGCCGCCCGAGGGTTTAGAGCCAAAATTCCCGCGCCTCGAACGGCACTGAAGGAATCAACTATGTTCTGCCTTTCAGTGATTGCCGTTTCACCGTTGATGGTTTCTGCGAAAAACCCGTACCGCTCCCGAACGGTCTGCTTCACAAACGACGCCAGCCGGTTATAGGTCGTGAACAGAATGCACTTTTCTCCGGAAGCAAAGATCTCATCCAGAATTTCCAGAAGCCTCTGATACTTCGAAAAGGACAGCGACTGGCTTACCGTCCAGTTTGCATCCTCCAGCAGAAACGGATGAGCACAAAACATGCGAAGGCGTGTGAGTGCGACAAGACTGCCGGCACGGCCATACTCCTCAAGAGTCTGTTTGCGAATACGTTCATATTCCTCAGCTTCAGATTCCGACAGAACAAGTGTTTGAGGGATGATTATCTTTTCCGGAAGATCCTGTGCGACCTCAGCAACTCTACGCCGAAGCATTAGCGGCGACACAAGAGGCTCCAACTGACGTGCTCCCGCGAGGTCGTCGCTGAAGGTCTGCTCAAAGACTTCCAGCGATCCAAGATAGTCCGGAAGCGCAAAGTCAATCAAGGACCAGAGATCACGAAGTTTGTTCTCTATGGGAGTGCCTGTCACAGCGATTCCCACTCTTCTTCGAAGCTGCTTGACTGATTTCGCCCGCTTTGTATCAGGATTCTTGATCGCTTGGGCTTCATCCAGAACTAATAATTGCCACTCCAGCATCCGAAACAGACTTCCGTCCCGGACTGCAGTGTCATAAGAGGTGATGACTACGTCGTGCTGACTCAGCTCTCGGTAGTTGCCGGTTCGATCTGAACCCTGATGTATGAAAGTCTCAATTTGCGGAGCAAAGCGGGCAAGCTCCCGACGCCAGTTTTCCATCAGGGTGCTAGGACATACGATGAGCGAAGGCGCTACATCCGCCCGGTGTGGAGATGCAAGAAGGGTAATGATTTGAAGCGTTTTTCCCAGACCCATCTCATCACCAAGAATGGCTCCGAGACCTTCCTGATGAATGTAAGACAGCCATCTCCATCCGGCTTCCTGGTAGGGATAGAGTGTTGCGAGGACAAAATTAGGTGTTCCGTGTTGAGGAGAGGTATCGATACCGGGATGAATGTCGGAGCCGGTCCTGTCAATCAGCCAAAGGGCGTCGGAGCAACGTTTCCGCAAGTGAAGGTACTGGCGCAATGTGAGCGGGCCGGCATCCGCTATCCCAGCTTTGTCTAATTCTTCAGCAAGCTCTTCCCGAGCGCCATGGGCCAGCGCAAACCAGATCTGTTTGATCAGAACATGATCTGGCCCAGTGGTGATAGACACGACTTGCGTACTCTCGTTGCCGCTTTCGGCAAAGAAGCTCAACGTCAAACCCGAACCACCGCGGGCCGGGTTATAGGTAAGTTCAGCAAAGAGGGATGCTGGGACGCTGCTAAAGGACAGTTCGTCCGGCGTTGCAATCACGCCTTCCGATCCCTCGAAAACCGCAGCAAATATCTCATCAGCCGTTAAGCGCTGATGAGAGCCGTTACGAAGCAGCCCCAATTCCCCGTTTTCTACACTCCACGTCGTCTGTTCGAACATGCACTCAGTCTGTGCGATTTCTGTTATCCCCAGTCTCGCATCTGTTAGGGAGGACGGGTTAGCTGAAACGTCGTTCCTGTGGCTTTGCAGCGTTCTCAAGTGACTTTTGGCAGGCTCACCCCACACCACCGTCAGCCCGGTGAGCGGTATTCGGCGCTGAGCTTCAAGCGGCCGTCCCAAGTCCGGCTACGAAGTTGTGGACGGCACCGCGGATGAGTGTGGCAACCTGGAAGTTCAGCCATCAGAGCGGAAGGGCGCCATCCTCTGCCGCCTCCACCGCAACTCGCATCAGCTCCTCACCGTTGTTGCGCACATTTCCGACCTTTGGGTTTGCCGGGTGCATCTCCATTGCGTCCGCATCGAACGGTCGCAGCAGATCCAATGGCAGCCGCTCGGTCTCACCTCGATCGAGCCACCGATCGTAGTCTCGTGCCTGAAGGATCACAGGCATCCGCGGATGCATCCAGGCGAGCAGTTCGTTCGCCTCAGTTGTGACAATCGCAAATGACTGAAGCCAATGGCCGTCCTTATCTTTCCAGGCGTCCCACACGCCCGCAAAGGCCATGGGATTGCCGCGTGAGAGTTCAAAGATATACGGCTGCTTCGGCGCCTTCCCCTCTTTTGGCCACTCGTAGAACGCCGAGGCAGGTATCAGGCAGCGACGTTTCTTGAACGGTTCGCGCCAGGTCGGAGCTTTCATGATCGTCTCGGCTCGGGCATTGATCGTCGACAGTCCCTTGATATCGCTCAACTCTTTCGTGAAGAACGGCACCAATCCCCAGCGTGCTAGCACCATTTCCCGCTCACCAGACTCCCTACTCTCTCGGATGATTGGCTGGTAGGTTGTCGGGGCTATGTTGTAGTCCGCTCCAGGCATCGGCAGTTCCGCAGGATTCGGCTCTGCGCGAAACGCCTCCGAAATCTTTTGCTTATCTCCCTTCCGAACATAGCGACCGCACACAAATCACCTCCGCACTTCCTCTTCAAATCCTAGTTCACCCCAGCCTTAAGGGGGAAAGCCTTCCCCTGTCTTCAGAGCGTGCCGGCCAATGACGCCGGCACACTCTTCCGCCACCCCTTCGAGCGGGGACGCCCCGCAACGCCCCAAAGAGCGTTTTCTTCTGCTCGCCCTGCTCGCTAAAGCTAGGTCACCAAACCTCCCTAAGGAGCTCCGCTCCTGGCGCACGCAAGGGGCACCTTTATCTTCCGCGCTGCGCTTGTGCAGACCGGCTTGCAGCCGCCCTTCGGGAAAGGAATCCTCCCCTTGCCCTTGCCACCCTCGCAGGCGTGGGCCTGGGCCAAGGCGTGTTTGTGAGCAAACACAGCACAGCCATTCAAAAACGGAGGAACCATCCCATCAGCACCAACGCCACCACGAACGAAACCAGCAACATCGCCAACCTTCCCGCAACCCCCAAGCCTCAGACTTCCCGCGAAGTCATCCAGGCAAACGTGCAGCTTCTCATCGAGCAGTTGGAAGCTGGACACAGCGAAGGCCTCACCGCTTACCTCACCGCTATGGGCCGCTTTCACAACTATTCTTTCGGAAACATTCTGGAAATTGCACGGCAGAGGCCCGATGCCACCCGCGTTGCAGGTCTGTATGCGTGGAACCAGCTAGGCCGCAAGGTTATAAAGGGTCAGAAGGGTATCCGTATTCTCGCCCCGATGATCGGCACCCGCAAGAAGAAAGACACCGAGGCCAACAAGAGCAAAGACCCCGCAGCCGTAAATGCCCCTGTATTGGTCGGATTCCGCGCCGTCTACGTGTTCGACGTTTCGCAGACCGAAGGCGCAGAGCTTCCCGGATTCACCGAGCGCACCAAGGGGGAGGTTGGAGAGTTCCACGAACGGCTTATCGACTTCACCATTGCCCAGGGTATCCAGCTTGAGTTCAAGGAGAGCATTGCCCCCGCGCTTGGCATGAGCTACGGCGGCCGCATCGTTATCCTTCCCGGTCAGGAACCAGCCGAGGAGTTCAGCACCCTCGTTCACGAACTCGCACACGAGATGTTGCACAAGGCAGAACGCCGCACCGCCACCACCAAAACCGTACGCGAGACGGAAGCCGAGGCAATCGCCTTTGTTGTGTCTCAGACAATCGGCCTTGACGCAGGACGTGCCTCAGCCGACTACATCCAGCTTTACCACGGCAACGCCGCACTCCTCACCGAGAGCTTGGAAGTCATTCAGCGCACCGCCGCCTTGATTCTCTCCGCACTGGAAACCAAGGAAGAGGCAGAGCAGCCCGAAGC
>CAHJWN010000036.1 GCA_903642265.1 Acidobacteriaceae bacterium
CATGGGCTACGAGCTCGTCGAGCAGCTCCAATGGATTTACCCGGACGCCGTCTTCTATCCAACAGGCGGAGGTGTGGGCCTGATCGGCATGTGGAAGGCCTTCGACGAAATGGAACAGCTTGGCTGGATCGAGCAGGGAAGCAAGCGCCCCAAAATGTACGCTCTTCAAGCCGCCGGCTGCTCTCCCGTGGCTCGCGCCTTCGACGCACATCAACCCGCCAGTGAGTTCTTCCAGAATGCCGCCACCTTCGCCTCCGGCCTTCGCGTGCCCAAGCCCTACGGTGACAGCATCATCCTCGATATCGTGCGCGAATCCGGTGGCCGCGCACTCGCCGTCACAGACGAAGCTATCCTCGCCTCCATCCTCGATTACGCGAAGCACGAGGGCCTCTTTCTCTCACCTGAAGGTGCAGCCGCCACCGCCGCCTATGACCAGCTCCTCACCTCCGGCGAACTCACCCCGACCGACCGCGTCGTCCTCTTCAACACCGGAGCCGGCCTGAAATACACGGACACGACCGCCGAAGCCATGCACCTCCGTCGTCCCGGCTCGCTTCCGACCAGCCTGCCCGTAGGAGGCGTCATCACCCCGCAGTAGCGTAACGAACAAGTGCATGTCCTCTCCGCTACCTCACTCTTGTCACACCTCACCACAGCGTAGGACTTCCTATCGCGCATGTCTTTAGCGCATGTCCTCAAAGTTGCTTTAACCCCTTCATCTGCACTTTGCATATTCCTACCACTGCCCTTGTCTTTGTCTCGTCCTTGCTCTTGCCGTCATTCTGAGCGCAGCGAAGAACCCCGCGCGACTCCACATCCCACGGCGCTCGCAGCTTTCTCACCCGCACGCCGCCCTTGGCACCACGAAAGAACCCATGCCCCTACCCGAGCACCTCTTCCTCAACCCGGTTCTCACCGCGCTCCGCACCACCCACGCTCAGATCGCAATCATCCACGGCGAGGCCATGCGCTATCCCGCCGCAGTGTCCCCGTTCGCCGCAATCGCCTCGCCCACCACCAAAGCGCTGCGCGACCTTTACGCTCTCCTTGCTCGAGACGAGTACGTTTGGATCGCCGCCCTTGGCGCAGCCGACCCTCACGCCGCCGGCCTAATCATCGAGACCACCATCGACGTCCTGCAAATGGCCCTTCCCGCAGTGATCCCAGCCCCGCCGTCACATCCCGCAATCGTCTCGCTTACCTGCGCCCACGCGGCCGAGATGGTCGCCCTTACCGATATTGCTTTCCCCGGCTTCTTCCGCCCGCGTACCTGCGAGATGGGCGACTACTTCGGCATCTACTCGCCGGATCATCAACTCGTCGCCATGGGCGGCGAGCGCCTCATCTTCCCCGGCTATTCTGAGATCAGCGGCCTGTGCACCCATCCTGATCATCGCGGTAAGGGTCACGCTACCGACCTCCTGTGGCAGGTTGCTATGCAGCAACGCAGCCGAGCAGTTGTGCCATGGCTCCACGTAAGTGCCACCAACCAGAAGGCCGTAGATCTTTACCTGAAGCTTGGACTGCAAACCATCCGCAGCATCAAGCTCCACAAGCTTCATCACTCATAAAGAAACGGCCCCGCATCAGCGAGCCCGTTCACTTATGAATGCGGATCCTTTACAACTCAGCAGTCCTGTTGCCCGTAACCAGTCTCAACAGGAATGTAAGAATCACGGCGCCCAGCACGGCGATCGCTATACTGATGATCAATCCATGATCGCCAACGCCGCCTAACCCCATATGGGACGAGATGAATCCGCCGATCAGTGCGCCGATCAGCCCCACCACCATATCCATAATGAATCCGAAGCCAGACCCCTTCATGATCTTGCCCGTTATCCATCCAGCAAGCGCACCGATAATGATCCAAGCGATTAGTCCATGTCCCATAGTCGTTCTCCTCAAATCGTTAGGATGCAAAGCACTGCGGGAATGACATCAATCTTCTTCAGTACCGAAGTAAGCACCCGAACGTCCTGATCGAAGTATTGCTTCAGCCCTAAGTACGCCGCGACCCATGTCCAACGCAGAAGCTCAAATCCGTTCTGTCCTCACCCTCGCTCTGCCCCTGATCCTGGCGGAGGTCGGATGGATGTTCATGGCCGTCGTCGACACCATCATGGTCGGCCACCTGCCCCACCCCGCCATCACCATTTCGGCAGTCGCTCTTGCCCAGGTCCTCTATAACACTCTGGCCTTTGGCTTTGGCGGCGTACTCTTCGGCCTCGACACCTACCTCTCGCAATCGCATGGTGCTGGCAAGTTCGACGAAGCCAATCGCTGGCTGCTCCACGGCGTCCTGCTTGCCGCAATCCTCAGCGCCATCCTCATGTCGGTCGTCCACGCTGCATCGTTCGCACTCTTCTATATGCCGGTCGAACCAGTCATTCGCAACCAGGCCGTTACCTTTCTTCGCGTCCTCAATGTTGGCACGCCTTTCCTTATGCTTGCCCTCACCCTGCGCCGCTATCTGCAGGCCTTCAACCACGTCAAGACCATCGCCATCACTGCCGTCACTGCGAACGTCGTCAATGCCGCACTCGACTGGATCTTCCTCTTCCCACATCCTTGGGGCCTCTTCAACCTGCCCGGCTACGGAGTCGTCGGTGCGGCCATCTCCACTGCCTTCGCCCGCCTGTACATGGCCGTCTTCTTCCTTGCCGCCATCTGGTACTTCGACCGCAAGCACGCCTATGGTCTTCGGACCATGGCTCGAGGAATCTCAGCCGCCAGTCTCAAACAACTTGCCATCTTTGGAGCACCCGTGGGCGCGCAGATCTTCGTCGAAATCTCCATTTTCGCCGCCGTCACCTATCTCATCGGCACCTTCGGCCCACTGCCCCTTGCCGGTCATGAGATCGCCCTCAACATCGCGAGCATCACGTTTATGGTGCCCTTCGCTATCTCCGCCGCAGCATCGGTCCGGGTGGGCCAGGCCATCGGCCGCAAAACTCCCGCCGAAGCCGCCGCTGCCGGTTGGACAGCCATCGGCCTCGGTGCAGCCTTCATGCTCTGCGCCTCCGCTGTCCTTCTTGCCATTCCGCACGCCATAGCCCGCGCATTCACCGCCGACCCCGGCGTCATCGCCGCCACGATCCCCCTCCTCCTCATTGCCGCAGCCTTCCAGTTCTTCGATGGCCTCCAGATCACCGCTACCGGCGCACTCCGCGGAGCAGGGAACACCCACACCGGCCTCTTGGTCCATCTGTGCGGGTACTGGGTCATCGGCATGCCGGTCGGCATCCTGCTCGGCTTCCACTACAAGCTAGGCGCGGTCGGCCTTTGGACTGGTCTCTGCACCGGCCTCATCATTGCTGGCGCCGCCCTCATTACAAGCTGGCATCGCACCGCCCGCAAGATCGCCGCGACTATCTCCGTCGCATAGAGCGAATCATGCCAAGCGTAATCCCACTCCAGCGCTACCTGGTCGGCGCGGGCGGAAGCCTCAGGAACCGCGCCGCGTTGTTGTAGAGTACGTCGCGCTTCTCCTCAGGAGTCAGGTAGTCGGCATTCTGGATAATGCTGATTGAGTACGCCATCAGCTTCGGCCATTCCAACTGGTCGGTCCCGAACATCACGCGGTCTTCGAACCCTGCTTCCACCAGTCGCTGAATGTAACGGTTGACCTCCTTGATTGGATAGCTCCAGATCAGCCCGGCAACGTCGACGTACACATGGGAGTTAGCCTGCAGCAGAGTCAGCATGTTGTCCATCATCGGATAGCCTGCATGCATCACCTGCACCCGGAGCTTGGGATGTCGCGCCAGCAGTTCTTCGAGCAGCAGCGGATTCCCCATCGACCCCCGAAACTTTGGACTTGCAACATTGGCACGACCAGATCCGCCTGTTCCCATGTGGATGGCGACCGGGATGTCCAACTGCTCTGCAAGCGCGAAGTAGGCATCAACAGAAGGATCACTTGGCGATATCCCCTCATATTGCAGGCCGATTTCACCCATCACCTTGAAACCACCCGTGGTGAAGTCCTTTCGCAACTCGTCCAGAGGCACCCGCTGGCCTGGGCCCACGCCGTCGCTGAATGACGTGCCTGGGATCACCCGGTCCGGCGCAGCGTCCCGCCACTTTTGGACGCTCTTGGGATCGCCGAAGACGACCGCGGTCACGTTCAGCCGTTCCATCTCCGCAACCACGTCCTTGATATATTGCCCCTTCGCTGACGCGTAGAGCCTCGGTGTGCATTCCTCCGGGCTCCAGCCAAATGGCGCTTCTTTCGTATCAGGGTCGGAGGCCAGAAACTTGGCGGTGTTCGGGCAGATCCCTCCTGGGCTGGGAAATGACTCATCCATGGCATGGACGTGAACATCAAGCACTGGAGGAAGGGTGGGCGCCGGGTTCTGCGCGAGACAAAATGCAGAGGAGAATGTCACAACTCCAACTGATCTCCACGCAATTTTGATAATACGAGATAACATGCAGGTCTCCTGATGCAGATCATCATACCTTCAGCACATCGCCGTTGCCGACCCGTCAGCTGCCGGTGCACTATCCACAGGAAATGGTTCGGACTGAGACTGTCGGGCATACCGAACGGCGTCCCCATGCATAGGGCCTACAGACTTCCGTCTTAGGCAATGACCTTCAGTTGATGTGCAGGGTCTGCCGCAACCGAGACACTTACAACGCAGGCTCTCTCCGGATCTTGACGTCGATTGCGGATGCTGTTTCTGCAATCGAAATGGATGACCGGTCCCGCAGACGCAGGAACGGACGCTCTACCAGGACGCTCAGGAGCCATGCTACTGCGAAGCACGCAACCGCATAGATCAGCCATGATGCCGGCCCGTGCGCGGACGTGACCTTTGGAAGATGCTCCATCAGCAGATGCCCGACCGCCTTGTGCGTCAGGTACAAACTGAACGCCAGACCAGCAACGGTCTCCATCCCTGGTACTCTTGCCCGCGCCAGGACTCCGTTCTTACTGACACTTGAAGCGGTGATCAGCCCAAGGCCGAATGAAAGCAGCGGCAGACCAACTACGATGCCCCACATCGCCGGCCCCTCAGGATTGCCAAGATCATCACCGCGGAACATCCACATCACGCATCCCACACAGGCACAGCCCATAGCCATCAATGCGTGTCCATGCCGCATCAGTCGGTCCCACCAGGCTTGGCGGAAAGTTTGCACGATCGCAAGGCTCACGCCCATCACCAATCCATCGAGGCGGGTATAGCTTGGATAGTAAATACGGGTCCAGACGTCATCGGGATACTGCGTGATCAGGAAACCGCGTAGCCCAATGCCGAAGATCACGATAGAGCTAAGCACCGCGACAGTGGTCCTCGCGGAAGGCCGCCACATGATCAACATAAGTATCAATGGCAGCAGCAAATAGAACTGTTCCTCCACGCACAGTGACCAGGCATGCGAGAACGCTCGAGAATCAAAGCTGAATCCAAAATTAGTAGTAAAGGTGAGGAACTTCCAAAGTGGGGCAAGTCGCGGAAACTCGCGCCATCCAGGCACGGTAAAGTAAAGCAAAAGCACCACCAGGTAAGCCGGCAAAATGCGATATGCTCGCCGACGATAGAACTGTTTGATAGAAGGTCGCTGCCTGCCGAGATATGACTTCAGAACTTGTCGCCCAATCAGGAAGCCACTCAGAACAAAGAAGAGATCGACACCCATCCAGCCGAAGTAAGTAAAGGGCAGGATGCTTGCAGACAACTCACCGAAGATGGTGAAGTGATAAAGAATGACAGCCAGAATCGCCAACGCACGAAGGGTGTCAAGGCCGAATAGCTTGTCGGTCACAGGCAACGTCTTCAATCGGGTATTCACGGGTCGCTGAGCAACCTCAGCCTACTACAATCCCACAGGTCATCTTCAGCTGTCGGCGAAACCTTCGACGGCTCTAGCCTGCTGCTTTTCGCAGCAGTTCAGTCGCCGCACGTTCGAGCACACCTACTTGCCTCTCCATCCTTCGTATCTGCTGCTCCTCAACGGAAGTGCCTGCCGTCTCGTCATAAGCTGGGGAAGGAGGACCTATGATCGCCGCACCAGTCCCCGCCAGCGCCGCACCCATGGCCTCCATCCGCTCCACAATGCTTTCAACCCGCCCCACAATCTGGGCCTCGCCACTACCGACAACCGTCAACGTCGTCGCCACCCGCATCAGCCTTCGCAGATACGTCACAAACGTCAGCGCCTGCGCCTGGATGTTTCCCGCGGCAGCCTTCTTGCCGAACCCAGGCTCCAGCATCATCCGGTCCAGCGACTCCTCTGCATCATTGATCGCCAGCCCACAGATCCTTCTCGCTGGCGCAATCAGTTGCCTCTCCGCGATCCTGCGCTCTGAAGCGTCCACCTTCCAGAAACGCACCATGGCCTGCAGGTACGCCGCATCCGCTACCGTCCCGCGCCCCAGCAAGCGTCCCAATGCCAAATGCTCATGCTCCGGCCACAGCAGCCACATCGCCGCCACAGCAACCGCTGCACCGAGCACCGTATTTGCCATCCGTACGCCGGCAAATTGCCAGTCGCGAAAGTACGGCATCGACATCAACACAAATGTTGGCGTAAGGAAGAAGCAGTACCAGGCATAGTTCACCGCATACGTCGCCAGCGTCAGTACAGAGACCACCGTGATCGCCGCAATTAAGCCCGCCGGCCCATGTATTGCCGTTGCCAGCACAGCCGCCAGCACACCCCCGGCGATAGTTCCGCCCACGCGCTGCAATCCGCGCCGCAGGGTGCCTGTGCCATACGGCTGCAGCACAATGATGGACGTCATCGCCAGCCACGTGCCATGCCGCACGTGTGTCAACCGCATCAGCGCAATGTCAACGGCGCCCACCACTCCCATCCGCAGTGCATGCCGCATCATTACCGAATCCCTCGTCCAGTTTGCTCGAAGCGCATCTATCCACGCCCAGTGCCATCGCGCCACGTGGCCTGCTACACCCTCTGCCTCTCCGGAGGTCGCCGTGGTCTGGGAGGTTGCCGTGGCCTGCGCCAGCATCGCCCACCGCGCCACCACCCCGGACTCCCGGCCACCTCGCAACTCCACACCCGTCCAGATCGCTCGCACTGCCTCGAATGCAATCTGGATGTTCTCAAGCGCATCCCGCTCATCCTTCGCCAGGTGGGCCAGCGTCGTTCCCTTCGCAAACGGCCACTGCGGCCGCTTCAGCCGCGGTTGTACATGCTCAATGGAATGCGATCCCTCTGGCAGATACGAAGCTGCCCGGTCGCTCGGTCTATGGCGAAGCCCGTCGACCACCGCTTGCTCCGCACCGCTGAGCCAATGCGCCGCCTCGCGAACCGCTGCCTGCCCGCGCAGCGCCTCATCGGACTCCGGATGGATTTCATCCTCTGCCAGCTCGCGCCATCGCAGCGTGATCGCAAACAGCATGTCCGCGGTCTCCAGAAGGACTGTCAGGTTCCGCGCCCGTACCGTCCTGGCCGTCACGCGTGCGGGGGCCGTTCCAAGCGCTCTTCGGGCAAACTCCATTTTCAGCCGCATGTCTCGTTGAAATTCGCTCGTCTGCTCCTTCTGCTGACCTCTTACAAAACTCCCCATGCCGTGCATTGCTGAAGGGTGGGACAAACCACCTCGGAAACCGTCCTCCGTAAATCTTGCCTTGGTAAACTCCGCAAGCACCCGGTAACAATCCGCTACCGCGTTCCGGGCGGGACGAAACGGGTCCACGGGCCATAGCATCAGGCTCAGACCCGCCGCCCATAACCCGCCCAGCACAAACTGAACTGCTGACGCACTCGCATCCGCGAAACTGTGCGTCTCTCGTCCGAACCCCGCAAAGTAAAGCACCAGGATAATCACGCTTGTCGAAGCCACCCGCTCTGAAGCCACCCGCGCGAACGTAGCCGAAAAACACACTACGGCCGTCACCGCGATCGCCGCCCAAAGCGTTCCACTTACCATCGCACCGATGACGCAAACGATTGCGCCGCCCGTCAGCAGCGTCCCGATTGTCTCCAGGCGCGACCGGTACGGGCCGCCATTGTCCACAAGGATTGCCTCAAAGCCCCCCAGCGCCGCCCATCCCAGCGGCTTCCCCAGAAGATGACAGGCCAGCATCGCACCAGACACAGCCACGCCTGCTCGCAACCCGCGCGCCCACTGCAGCGACCTCACCGCTCGCAGTGCTCTTTCGCCCACCGCCAGCTCTGCCATATCCCAAGTCTAGCGCCGCTGCTCAGTGCCGCTCTGCAATACCAGTTTTCAATGTAGACACGAGCCACCGATCGACCTGAAGAGGGCCTGCAGGAGGTAACCAGAGAACAAGCCCGAGGCTATCTGCGATAATCCAGGAGGAGCGCAGGCCTCCGCCGTCCTTCGCCCCCCAATCCAAACTGCCGCTTCATAGGCCTATTTCGAGGTATCCCGCAGTGCTGCGTTCCTTCTTCATCGCCATGTCCACGAATACGGCCATGCGCTCCTTCTCTGAAAAGTCCTCTGTAGGCCGCAAGCTCTCCAGCCGCTTCGTCGCCGGCATGTCTGTTGAAGAAGCTCTCGCCGCCGCCGCAGAACTCAACCGTGACGGCATCTCCGCCTCGCTCGACTCTCTCGGCGAAAGCGTTAGCGATGAAGCCCACGCCCGCCACTCTGCCAACATCTACCATCAGCTCCTCGACGCGATCGAGACCCGCGGTCTTGACGCGAACGTGTCCGTCAAGCTCACGCAGATGGGCATGGACTTCAATCCCGCCCTCGCCGAATCGATCGTTCTCGAGATGGTCGAGCACGCCGCCCGCGCCGACTCCTTTGTTCGCGTCGACATGGAAGGTACGCCTCTCACCGAAGCTACTCTCCAGCTTGTCGAGCGCATCCACGCCCGCCCCAACCTCTACGGCAGGGTAGGCGCCGTCCTCCAGTCCTATCTTTATCGCACCGAGGCCGACACTGACCGCCTCCTCCAGCAAGGCATCCGTATCCGCCTCTGCAAGGGCGCCTACAAGGAAGGCCCCGAGCATGCCTTCCCATCCAAGATCGAGGTCGATCGCAACTACATCAAGCTCATGTCTCGCATGACCACCTACATCCATCCAGACCTCCACCGCCCCGTCTTCTGCGGTCTCGCCACCCACGATGAGCGCATCATCGACACCATGGTCCGCTTTGTCCAGCAGCAGGGAGTCATGAAGTCCGCCTTCGAGTTCCAGATGCTTTACGGCATCCGCCGCGACCTGCAGCGCAGCCTCGTCAAAGAAGGCTTTTGCGTCCGCGTCTATATCCCTTTTGGCACCGAGTGGTATCCGTATTTCATGCGCCGCCTTGCCGAACGGCCCGCGAACGTCCTGTTCCTCGCCAAGAACTTCTTCAAGAATTGAGCAGCACTCCCGCTTTTGCCCCCAGCTTTCGCCCCCGGGTCTCGCAGGCACGGAGTCTCACCCGTTCGGGCACTCGCTCAACTTTCAACTATTCTGTCTCTCGGTAGACTGCTATATTCATCAGATAACCACATCAGTCTGGTGCGCGCGCATGACCCGGGCGCTTACTAACTCTGCCGGCCTTCCAGTTGTCCAGGCATAATCAAGACCACACAGGTCAACTGTGTGAGGTGTTCGTGACACCGCAACGCGATGCAGGTGCATAGCGGAATCCAGACTGCATTGGAACCGCCGCATCTGCCCGAACGCAAGCTGTAGGTCCAGTATTGGGCCTTCAGCAATGAACGACTTCTCTCTCAATTCATGCCTTGCCCGCGTTTTAAGGAGAACTATATGGGAACCGTGAGAAGTGTTGCGTCCGTTCGTCTTACCGAAGCCCGATATAGCGCTGTCGCATACCAGCCCAAGCCCTACTACCGTCCCGAACTGGATGCTCTTAGGTTCTTTGCTTTTCTGAGCGTTTTCTGTGCTCACACCTACACGCCAAACAACAGGATATGGGCCACAATTCAGAACACCGGCAGATTCGGTGTAGTCCTCTTCTTTCTTCTAAGCGCATATCTAATTACAGAGCTTCTTAGGCAGGAAGCTCTGAGGACTGGATCGGTGCACCTGAAGAAGTTTTACACGCGACGAGTCCTCAGGATCTGGCCCCTCTATCTGCTCATCATTGCGACCGCTACTATCGTTGGGATGATTTACGAACCATGGCACGTCTCCGCGCTTTGGTTGATGAGTAACGTGCTCTTTATGGGCAATTGGTTTGTCGTCGCCTTTGGATGGCCGCTAAATGCAATGCTGTCTCCCCTTTGGACCATTAGCGTGGAGGAGCAGTTCTACCTGATGGTTCCTGGGCTCCAGAAGATGGGGGGTGCGAGGGCCGTCAATGCTGTTTCCTGTTTATTTCTGATTATTTCGTATGCTTATCTCTTGTCACAAGGTCTGCCGCAAGAGCACACCCTCTTTCAGAACAGTCTGGTCCTTTTCCAATTCTTTGCCGCTGGATCTTTGCTCGCAAACTATCTTCAAGGTTCAACGCCTCAAATTAAGTTGCCGTACCGCGCTCTAATGCTCCTCGCCGGACTTGGTCTCTGGCTCATGGCCAATCGATTGGGATTCGCTGTGCACTTCAAGGAGACGGCGACACGTATGACGCCCGTCTATGGCAGCCTCGCCTTGCTTGCCGGTACCGTGCTCATATTCCTGTCTTTCCTGGGAGTAAGCGAGTTTAGATTTCCAAAACCATTTCTATATTTAGGGACTATTTCTTATGGGCTCTACATATATCACGTAGCTGTTCTTTCCCTCATGCACTTCTTGTTCAGGTCGGCGTGGGGACATCGAGGCGTTCTGCCTGCTGCGGTGGTGCTCAGTATGATCGGGTCAATCGCAGTCGCGTCCGCATCCTATCGCTGGATAGAGTCGCCATTTATCCGGCTCAAACGACGCTTTGAACTTGTTCGTTCAAAGTCCTGAAAGCTGTCCTTTGGTGTTGAAAGACCAAAGACCCTCGATTGGACTTCTAAGCTTCCAGCAATCTCTGCACAGTCAGTCCTTGGAGCGACCCCGACTCGATCCACGCCTCGAACTCCGGAGAGCACTTCAGACCCATGACGCTGCGCAGGTAAAGCGCATCGTGAAAGCTCGTGGACTGGTAGTTCAGCATGATGTCGTCCGCCCCTGGCACGCCCATGATGAAGTTGACGCCCGCCGCTCCCAGCAGCGTCAGCAGCGCATCCATGTCGTCTTGGTCAGCCTCTGCATGGTTCGTGTAGCAGATATCGCATCCCATCGGCAGCCCAAGCAGTTTGCCGCAAAAGTGGTCCTCAAGTCCTGCCCGCAGGATCTGCTTGCCGTCGTAGAGATACTCCGGCCCAATGAATCCCACCACCGTGTTCACCAGCATCGGATCAAAGTGCCGCGCTACCGCATAGGCCCGCGCCTCAATCGTCTGCTGGTCTACGCCCAAGCCATCAATCCCAATATGCGCATCCGATGACAGCGCCGACCCCTGGCCCGTCTCGAAGTAGAAGACATTCTCTCCACCCGTCTCCTCCCCGATCCCACCTCGCTTCAGAGCTCGCGCCTGCTGATGCGCCTCCTCCAGCAGAGCCAGCGAGATACCGAAGCTCGTGTTCGTCGACTCCGTTCCGCCCACAGACTGAAACAGCAGATCCAATGGCGCCCCCTCGCGCATCGCCTCCATCTGCGTCGTCACATGCGCCAGCACACACGCCTGCGTTGGGATCGCATACCGAACCCGCGCCCTGTCAATCAGATCCAGCAACTCCTTCACGCTTTTGGGGCTGTCACTCACCGGGTTGATCCCAATCACTGCATCGCCCGAACCCAGCATCAGCCCATCGATCATGGAGGCTGCGATGCCCCTTGGATCATCCGTTGGATGGTTCGGCTGCAGCCGCGTAGAGAGCCGACCCGGCAGCCCCACCGTCGTCCGAAATCGCGTCACCACGCAAATTTTCCTTGCTACCGCGATTAGGTCCTGCACCCGCATGATCTTCGAGACTGCCGCCGCCATCTCCGGCGTAAACGCCCACTTCAGCGACGCGATCACCTCACCCGTCGCCTCATGTGACAGCAAAAAATCCCGTACCTCGCCGATAGTCAAGTGGGCAATCGCGGTAAACGCAGCCGCATCATGCGAGTCCACAATCAGCCGTGTCACTTCGTCGCTCTCATAGGCGACCACAGCTTCGTTCAGAAATTGTTTGAGTGGCAGATCCGCCAGCGCCATCTGTGCAGCGATCCGCTCTCTCGCGGACTTAGCCGCAACCCCTGCAAGCTCATCCCCCGACCGAGCCGGCGTCGCCTTGGCCATCAGCCGCGCCAGGGAAGGGAAGCTGTACCGCTCGCCGCCAACAGTATGCGAATAAGCCATCGCCTACAACGCTACCACCGCACAAGAATCAACTGCAGCAAGCACAGCTACTCACAGAGAGTGTTTCCACAAGAAAGCGATTCAGCCGTGCACTGGAGCGTGATGGCACGCCGGCTTGACCCAGAGGTTCGCCTATCTTTCTTCTACTTATAACGATGCTTTCGCCAACCACCGGTGTGAAACACTTCGTAGCTCAACCCGGCACTCACCCCATAGGGAGTAATTGGTTCAATGGCATATCCCGGCCCGAAGTTGAACTGCGGCCATCTCTGGTACTCGAAGTCGACCGCGCGCAGCCTGATCTTGCTCGTCAGCCTCACGTCCAGCCCCGCACCGCCGCCGTAAACCAGATAGTTGCCATATCCATAGCCATACGGAAACACCAGCTTCCCATCGCCAACCAGGCCTCTCACATACGGCGAGAATCTGCCAAAGCGAAACTCATAACGCGGCCCGACTAAGTACGTGGTCTCATTCGATCCAGCGATTTCGTTCTGGCGCAGCCACCGTATCTCCGCCTCAATTCCGAGGTGCGGACGAACGTTCAGGTCCGCATACACGCCAACCCCGCCCAGCACCTGCTGCGGATACTGGGCCTCGAACTCCGAGTACGTTCCGCCCACCGCCAGGTAAGCTCCGGGAGCAGTCGCGGTTGGCAGCTTCTGCGCATGGGTCGTCCCACCCCACATTGCACAAAACGCTACCGTGGCAACCACAACCTTCTTGATCTGGTTCAGCTCAATCATCTGGTTATCATCTCATTCGACCATCTGTAAATGGTTCGTTGCCCAGCAAGGGATGCATCGTTATCCAGCGAGTTATCGAGTGACCGTCATCGTGATCGGCAGCGTCTGCGACACGCCCGTCTTCCCCGTTGCACTCACGTTGAAGTTGTAAACTCCCGCTGGCGTTCCAATCTGGCTTACCGTACCGCAGCCTGTCAGCGCTGCCGAAACACCAGCAAGCATCAGGATCAGCAGCAGTCCGCCAACTCCGCGTACTTTGCGGAACCGCATCCCTGCTAGACCCAGCAGCAATCCTCCTGGAAGCAACCAGGCCAGGGTCAGCTTCGATGCTCTGCCGTTCAGGTCCTGCGGAGCATTGTTCTTCGCCTGCGGTCCAGCCAGTAGCGGATTGCCCGTATCGACTGTCAGCGAAACGTTCATTGTTCCACCAGCCGTCAACACCATCTGGTCTTTGGAGAACGTGCAGGTTGCCGCAGTTGGCAGCCCTAGGCACCCAAGTGAAAGCGTGTCGGTGAAGTCCTTCAGCGAGGCAATCGTCAGGTTCACCGTCATATGCTGCTTGCTTACCAGGGAGAACGTTGCCGGGTCTGCCGCAAGCGTAAAGTTTGAAGCCGCGCCAATGGTCACCAACTGTGTGGCAGAGGTCGAAGGCGCATAGCTCGCATCGCCGCTATACATCGACGAGAGATTCGCCGACTCTCCTGACAGCAGCACCGTCACCGATGCCACACCCGTCGGATCCAGCGCGACGGTTGCCAGCGATGTCGTTCCGTTGAAGAACGTCACCGTACCTGTCGGCGTCGTTGCTCCCGTCCAGCGCACCACCGAGATCAGCGTGATCTGCTGTCCTCCCGTCAGCGAACTCGCCGAGGTCGTCAGCGTGTCCGTAGTCCCGCGCAACTGTACCAATTCACTCAACGGCGTTGATGCGCTCGCCAGATCCACCGCATCACCCGAGTACGTCGCGACGAAGGCATGGTTGCCAACTGGCAGCGAAGCCACCTGCAGCGTCGCCGTTCCCGTCGCACTCACCGGCACTGTAGACAACACCGTGCCATCCTCTGCAAAGCTGATCGTGCCCGTCGGCGTCGGTCCGCCGCCGTTCGCCACCGTCGCTGTCATCGTTACTGGGGACAGCGTCAGCAGCGGATTCTGGCTGGCACCCAGCGTCACCGTCGTGGTCCGCTCAACCACCTGCTGTATCGCCGTAGAACTTGCCGGCTGGTCATTCGCATCGCCCTGGTATGCCGCCACGATCGGATGCACACCCGTGCTCAGCGTTGATGTTGAGAAGGTCGCAACTCCCGTAGAACTCAGTGCGCCCGAGCCAATGGTCACGCCATTGTCCTGGAACTTTACCGTCCCGGTCAGCGCGCCTGCCGTTCCGTTAGCCGTCGCCGTGAAGGTCAGCAGCGTGCCGAAAGTTGCCGGATTCGCGCTTGTAGTCACCGTCACTGTTACGCCTGCCGCATTGATGATCTGCGAGTAAGCCGCCGAGGTAAACGATTCCGTGCTGCCGTCTCCCGCATAGACGGCCACGATCGGATGCGTTCCCACGGCCAGAGCCGCCGTGTCGAACGTCGCCGTGCTGCCCCCGCCTGAAGATACGATTACACCCGTGCCAAGCACCGTCGCACCATCCTTGAACGTCACACTGCCTGTCGGCTGTATCCCTTGCTTCGCCGTGATCGTCGCAACGAAGTGCACGTTCGATCGTGCTACTGAGGGATTGGGGCTTGTGCTCGTCACCGAGATGTCGATCGTCTGCAGCACATCCACAATCAAAGGCGAAGAGGTGCTCGTAAGATCATTCACGTCCCCGGCGTAGCTCGCTGTCATGGTGTGGTTGCCGTCCGTCAGTGTTGAGGTCGTATAGGTCGCAACGCCATTTGCCAGGTTCGCCGTCTGCAGCGCCGTAGCGCCATCGAAGAACGTCACGCTTCCTGTCGGTACCCCGCCATTGCCGCTTACCTTCGCCGTCAGCGTAAACGACTGGCCGAAGTTCGTAGGATTCTGCGATGGCGTCAGGACCGTTGTCGTGGTTGCCGCCTGCACCGTGATCGTCACCGCGTTCGATGTGCTTGCGCCATCCTTTGCGTCGCCGGCATAGATTGCCGTGATCGTGTGCACGCCAACCGCCAGCGTCGCCGTCGTTATGCTCACGACACCCTTCGCTAGGGTCCCCGTACCGATCGCCGCGCCGCCGTCCATGAACGTCACACTGCCGCTCGGCACCCCGCCATTGCTTGTGACGGTTGCCGTCAGCGTCACCGGCTTCATTGCAATCGGATTCGTCGAGCTTGCCGTCAACACATTGCTGGTCGTCGCCAGGCTGATCACCTCGGACGTCGCGCTCGATGTGCTTCCCGTGTAGTTGGTATCGCCCGCGTACACCGCCGAAATGGCATGCGACCCAATCGCCAGGCTTGAGACTGGAATCACCACCGTCGCCGTCGCAGGCCCTGTTCCAGCAGCCACAAGCGTTCCCGTTCCAACTGCTGTAGCCCCGTCCATCAGGGTAACCGAGCCAGTAATCGGCACATTCGGCGATGTACTGCTCGCCCCCGTAATCGTTACGGTAAAGTTCACCGTCGCGCCCGCGTCTGCCGGGTTCGCGCTCGATGCAATCGCGGCAGTGGTCGCAATCTTGTTCACGGACTCCGACACCGCTGCCGACACGCTCGGCGAATAATCCGCATCGCCCTGGTAAGCAGCCGTAATCGTGTGAGGACCTGTCGTCAGCGTGGATGTCGTAAAGCTCGCCACGCCCGACGCGTTCACCGCTACCGTACCAATCGCCGTCGCCCCATCCTTGAAGATCACGTTGCCTGTCGGTACGGACGAGTTGTTCCCCACCACCGTCGCCGTAAACGTCACCGGCGTCGTCAGCGGCACGCTTGCATTCGAAGTCGTCAAGGTCGTCGAAGATGTAGCTGTCGTCACAGTCTCGGTCAGCGAATTCGAATTGGCCGCCAAGTCGTTGTCGTCGCCCGCATAGCTAGCCGTAATAGTGTGCGAGCCGGCTGCCAGCAGCGCCGTCGTGTAGCTTGCCGCGCCGTTGCTGATTGTGATCGTTCCATTGGGCAGCACCGAGCCATCAGCCGAAAAAATGACCGATCCCGTAGGGGCAACGCCCCCCGCAGGCGTCTCGCTCACGGCCACCGTAAAGGTGATCGCGTCGTATACCTTGGCCGGGTTTTCATTGGATGTCAGCATCAGGACAGCTGTCTGCTTTACCACCTGCGTCAGTACAGGCGAAGTGCTCGTGGCGCTTGCATTGTCGCCTGAATAGACGGCCGTGATCGCATGTGAGCCCAATGCCAGGCTGGTTGTCGTCAGGGTCGCCGTTCTCGTTGTCGAGTTCAGCAGCACGCCACCGCCACCCAGCACCGTAGTGCCATCCAGAAACTTCACACTGCCAGTCAGCGTTGTTGCCTGGCTGCTTACCGTCGCCGTGAAGGTCACTGCCTGGCCAACAGCGGATGGATTCTGGCTCGAAACTACCTTGGTAGTCGTCGGTTCGATGGTCAGCGAGTTGCCGAACAGATCGATGATCACCGGCGTACTCGCGGAGTCAGAGTTCACGTTGATCTGACCATTTACCGGTGACCCAACCACCGCCGGCTTGAACTCTGCACCAATGTTGCATTGCGCTCCGACAGCCAGGGCTGCCGTCGTAGAACAGGTTGTCGTTGCAGGATTGACAACTGCATTCGAGACTGCAGTGATGCTGCTGATGTGCAAAGGCGCATTGCCATTGTTGTCGATTGGCTGGATCACCGGCGGCGAGGTGTTCGTTACCTTGATGTCCATGTACTGGATACGCGCCTGCGCTCCGTAGATCTCCCGGATCCGGAGTCCGAGCCGGTCGGTTACAAACACTTCGCCGACCGCATCCAGACAAAGTCCATAGGTCTTGTTCATCGAAACCGTGAGCGTGTTTGCATCCAGACCATCGCCACCGGAGCCTGTAGAACTGTTACCTGCGAGCGTCGTGATGATCTTGGTTGTCCCGTTCACTTTGCGCACCACGTTGTTCTCAGAGTCTGCGATAAAGATGTTGTTGCCTGCATCCACTGCGATACCTGCGGGATGATCGAGATTCGCCGCCAGTGCCGGGCCTCCATCGCCGAGATAGTCGGCTAAACTCATTCCGACAACTGTTGAGATTGTGCCAGTCGGGTCGATCTTCCGAACCACGTTGTTGTAAAACTCCGAAATATAGAGGCTGCCATCGGTGCCGAAGGCAATGCCCCAAGGCTCGTGCAGGAATGCCGCAGTTGCGGGTCCGCCGTCGCCGCCATAGTCAGCTGCACCCGTTCCCGCAATGGTGCTGATCGTTCCGTCTGCCGCGCTGATTTTACGCACGACATTGTTTCCCGTATCGGAAACAAATAAGTTGCCATTCGCGTCGAAAGCAAGTCCTTCAGGCCGGCTCAGCGTTGCCCCTGTGGCCGCTCTGCCATCGCCACTATAGCCAGCCGTCCCGGTTCCCGCCACGGTCTCGATCAGGCCTGTCGCCTTCACGATCTCCCGCACCGTGCTGTTGCCCTCTTCAGTAAAAAACACGTTTCCTGCGCCATCCACGATGATCGCCGCAGGCGCGTTCAACGCTGCTGCCGTTGCCGGAGTTCCGTTCGGGCTGAAGCCGGGCGAGCGAGTGCCTGCAATGATCGCCAGGTTGCCGCTCCCATCTACTTCGGCAATAAGATTGTCGCCGCTGTTCGTGTAGTAGAAGTTGCCGCCGCTGTCGGTGGCCACGCCAAGTGGCTCATGAATGCCCACCGAAGTCGCCGGAAGTCCGGGTATGTAACCGGTCGCGAGGTGGCCATCGCCGGCAACCGTCATAATCTCGCCAGAAGTCGCAACACTCAGCGGACCTGTACCCACACCCGAGAGTTGCGTCTTCGCCATTGGAACCCCATTGCCATCGAGCAGAACCACCGCTCCAACCCGCAGTCCTGGGAACTTTGCCGTAAGCGCCACCGGCACCGTGCAGCTTTGACTCACGCTGTAGCTTGCACCCGTTGAACAGACACCGGGACCCGATGCTGTTCCCGCCGCGTAATCCAGTCCTGTTGCCCCGCCCGTGAACACCTCAATGGCTGAGACCGTTCCCGCAGAAGTCATGGTCAGCGGAATCATCTGTGTCGCCGATGTTGTTCCCACCGGCACGTTCGGCGTGAACTTGTATCCAGTCTGTCCCTCCGCACGCTGCGCCGAACCCATCAGCGCCAGCAGCAAAAGCCATGCCACGGGTATGCCGCTCGTCGTACCTGATACCCACCGGGGCAAATTGCCCGCGAAGCGCCCCATCGCACTTATCGTTTGGCTGAAAGAACCGTGCGTGCGTGAGATCTGGTTCGTGTGTCGGCTATACATGGACAGTAAATCTCCTTCAAGGGCCAGCTACATTCGTGTCATTCGGAAATCGTTCCAAAGCTTGCAGGGATCTTCCTCTTTGAAACACCTTTGGAGGTCCCGCGCTTTCGGCTGCGACGGCGTTGATCGACCTAGCGTGAAGGTAACAATCCCAGGTAACGTTATCGACCCCACGACGGTGTTAGGTGACCACCCAAAAGTCGCAGACTCACCCGCAGTTGCCGGGCCGAAGGTTTGGCGTATGTGTTGCGTATTTCTAATCAGAGCAACATCCGGCTCTACGTTCACGATCCTTTCTAGAAGCCCTCTAGATTCCCGCAATGCGGTACCTTGCCCTGCCACTGGTAAAGTTGAGTCTGACCGCAGCGTTCCCGAAAGAGTCCAGCAGACGCAATGTTCCTTCCCGGCCACTTCCTCTTCGCCTCCACCCAGCGCATCCACTTCATCGGAATTGGAGGCATCGGCATGTCCGGCATCGCCGAGATCCTCCTCACCATGGGCTACACCGTCTCCGGCTCCGACATGAAGCGCTCCAGCGTCACTGACCGCCT
The DNA here is from genome assembly GCA_903642265.1 of Acidobacteriaceae bacterium. Lineage (GTDB taxonomy): Bacteria > Acidobacteriota > Terriglobia > Terriglobales > Acidobacteriaceae > Edaphobacter. The sequence goes on from CAHJWN010000036.1 coordinate 18,957, forward strand.
CGCCAGCCTCGGTGCCCGCATCTTTGAGGGCCACGCCGCCTCGAACGCGACGTCCTGCGACGTCGTCGTCACCAGCAGCGCCGTCTCTCCGCAAAATCCCGAAGTGCTCGAAGCCCGCAGCCGCAAAGTTCCCGTCATCCCCCGCGCCGAGATGCTCGCCGAACTCATGCGCCTCAAGTACGGCATCGCCGTTGCTGGCATGCACGGCAAGACCACCACAACCTCAATGATCGCCGCAGTCCTTGGTGGAGGCGGCCTCGATCCCACTATCGTCGTCGGTGGCCGCGTCGACGCTCTCGGCTCGAACGCCCGCCTCGGCAACTCGCAGTATCTGGTTGCCGAAGCTGATGAAAGCGACCGCTCCTTCCTCAAGCTTTCGCCCATCCTTGGTGTCGTGACCAACCTCGACCGCGAACACATGGACTGCTACCGCGACATGGCAGACGTGGAATCCGCTTTTCTGCAGTTCATGGACGGCGTGCCTTTTTACGGTGCAACCACCGCCTGCCTCGACGACCCGATGCTCGCCGCCATCCTCCCCCGCGTCCGCCGCAAGGTCTTCACCTATGGCGAGCACGAACTGGCCGACTTCCGCCTCCGCGTCCTTCCAAAACAACCCCACTGCCACTCCACCTTCGACGTGACCTACACCGAGGCAGGCAGCAGCATCCAGATGGGTCCTTTCTCGCTCCACGTCCCCGGCCGCCATAACATCCTGAACGCCACCGCTGCCGTCGCCATCGGCGTTCAACTTGGCGTCGCCCCTGAACAGATCGCTGCCGGCCTGGCCACCTTCCGCGGAGTCGACCGCCGCTTTCAGATCAAGGGCACCGTCGCCGGCGTCACCATCGTCGACGACTACGGCCATCACCCCACCGAAATCCTCGCCACCCTCCGCGCCGCCCGAGACTGCGGCTACACCCGCGTCCATCTTCTCTTCCAGCCGCACCGCTACACCCGCACCCGCGACCTACTTGCCGAGTTCGCTGCCGCTTTCCACGACGCCGACACCGTCCAGGTCCTCGACATCTACGCCGCCAGCGAAGAGCCCATCCCCGGCATTACCGGCGAGACCCTCGCCGCCACCATCCAGAAAGTCCATGCCGGCAAGATCACCTATGCTCCTACAATTGGTGCCGCCGTTGCCGCCCTCGTCGCCGAAGCCCGCCCGGACGAGGTCATCGTTACGCTCGGCGCCGGCAGCGTCTCCCAAGCCGCCCCCCTCCTCCTCGAATCCCTAAAGCAACACGCCTAACCCCCGAACTTCAATCCACCGTACACACCCAATCCCCCACAAGTCCGGGTGCCCCATCTTCGCCGCAGCCTCATCGCGGCTAAGGCGGGTATCGCTCGAAGAGCGACCGCACTGCGCCCCCCATTCCACTTAAACCAGAACCACCTCCAAACCTTCCTACCCCGAACCTCCAGCGAAACCACGCCCCCTTCATCGGCTCTCCTCCCACGCAATGAGTAGGTCTTAAACCCCAACCCGTGAACCCCAGCCCACCCCCGCGCATCTCATCCCCCAACACCGCGCGCCAAAGGAACAATGAAAAACACAGCACTTGTAGTCGGCTCGACCGGCATCACCGGCTTCACTCTCGCCACCCATCTCGCATCCCAGCAATGGCAGGTCTACGGCCTTGCCCGCAACCCCTCCCCCGCTTCCGGCATCACGCCCATTGCCGCCGACCTACTCAATCCCACCAGCCTGGCCGCAGCCCTCAAAGACATCGCTCCAACGCACGTCTTCCTCAACACCTGGCTCCGCCAGCCCACCGAAGCCGAAAACATCCGCGTCAACAGCGCGATGGTGCGCAACCTGCTCGAAGCGGTCTCGCATTCGAACTCCGTCCAGCACGTCGGCCTGGTCACCGGCCTCAAGCACTACCTCGGCCCCTTCGAGAACTACGGAAAAGGCGTCCTTCCGCCGACCCCCTTCCGCGAAGAGCAGGGCCGCCTCGACGTTGAAAACTTCTACTATGCTCAGGAAGATGAACTCTTCGCCGCCGCCTCCCGTGACTGCTTTACCTGGTCCGTCCAGCGCCCTCATACGGTCATTGGATACGCCGTTGGCAACGCCATGAACATGGGCGTCACCCTCGCCGTCTACGCTACTATTTGCCGCGAGACTGGTCGTCCGTTTATCTTCCCAGGCTCATCGGCGCAGTGGAACGGCCTCACCGACATGACCGACGCCCGCCTCCTCGCCAGCCACCAGCAATGGGCCGCAACCGCTCCTGCGGCGGCCAACCAGGCCTTCAATGTCGTCAATGGCGACGTCTTCCGCTGGAAGTGGATGTGGTCTCGCCTCGCCGCATACTTCGGCCTGGAACCGGCGCCGTTCCCAGAGACCATTACTCCGCTTGAGCAACAACTCGCCGACGCTGAACCCATCTGGTCTGAGATCGCAGCGAAACACACCCTTGTCTCGCCGAAGCTTTCAAAGCTGATCTCCGCCTGGCACACCGATGCGGATCTCGGACGACCCATAGAAGTTCTTACCGACATGACCAAGAGCCGAAAACTCGGGTTCCTCGACTACCAATCCACCGAAGACAGTTTTACTGACCTTTTCACCCGCCTCCGCGACGCCCACATTATCCCGTGATCGCACCGGCGATCATTGTTCTAATAGATCGACCCCCTCGGCTAGATCGACCCCCTCGGCCAGCGCCGCCTTCCTTAGTTCGTCATCAAGGGTGGCAAGAGGCAATCTTCTACGCATGGCAAGCTCCAGATATGCAGCGTCGTGAATAGTCAGCCGATGCTTAGCCGCCAGCTTCGTTGTAGGGCCCCAGGCGCAAGCGTGAGTCTCAAGATCGAAACTTATAGGAAGCAGGGCCAAATCGGCCAGCGTCACATCCCGGAATGATGCTTCTATGTGACCTCGCCGAACCCTCATCTCTATAAATTGGCAACTTCAAGCCTCCAAAGCCCACGTATCAAGGCTGAACGCTGGATAATCTGATCGAAGACGGAGAGAACCGCGGGGGTCCTCTCGTCTGGGACGATCCAGGCTACCGTAACTGAGGCATCAAGAACGAGGCTCATGGGCGTCCTTCGTCACGGTAGCGTCTGAACTCGTCGAAATCAAACTCCGCTAGCCCCGAAGTGCGGGAGAGAATACCTCCACCGCCGCTTTCGCCTCGGCTCGGTCAATCGATTCGTCATTCGGAACGAGTCGCGCAACCGGTCGACCATGACGCGTAATCAAGACCTGTTCTCCGTTTTGAACCCGATCGAGCAGCGATCCTAAGGTGTTCTTCGCTTCAAACGCGCCTACCTCGAACATTTGCCCCCATGTCAATCTAGCTTAGTCCAGCTAACTTTTAGGTGGTGTGCGCTCTGAACTCAGTTCCTTCCCGAATACCCCTTCACCAACTCCTTCCTCAATCCGGCCCACCCGCGATATCCTCACCACAGCGATTCTTCGCGATCCCGCTCAGGTTTGCGAACAGAAGACTTATTCTCGACTCCCCGCACTTCAGTCCTTGAAGCGCCCCAGGAGATCTACGCCCCGGCCCCAACCGCGCCGCGCCGCCGTTCGCGCCAGCCGGAGCCGACATCCCGTCGCGACTTCGGTGATGACTTCGCCTCTACCCTCCCTGACACATCCGGCGACGATGACACCGCCTCCCGCCGCCGTAAACCCGGTTACCGCCTCCGCCTCAGCGGCCGAGCCCTCCAGGTTCCGAAGACGCTCTGGGGGCGGATCTTCTCCGCCATCGCCTTCCTCATCTTCCTTGCAGCGGTCACGGCCATTCTGCTCAGTGTGCGCAGCTTCTTTCTCCATGATCCTCGCTTCACGGTGCCGGCCTCCTCAGCCATCCAGACAACCGGCAACACCCATCTCGGCCGTGCTCAATTGCTCAGCGTCTTCGGTGAGGACGTCGAGCGCAACATCTTCAACATTCCCCTTGCCCAACGCCGTACCGAGCTCCAATCGTTACCCTGGGTTCAGCACGCCACGGTGATGCGCCTGCTACCCAACCACATCCGCATCTCGATCGTTGAACGCACCCCGATTGCGTTTACTCGCCAGGGAAATCAGATCGGCCTCGTCGACGCGTCGGGTGTCTTACTCGACATGCCACCTGACGCACCCGGCGATCCGAGCTACTCCTTTCCCGTCGTCACCGGCATTACCTCCGCCGACCCGCTCTCCACCCGGGCCGCCCGCATGCGCATCTACCAGTCCTTTACCTCGGACCTCGACAGCGCCGGCCAGCACATCTCCTCGAAACTCAGTGAAGTCGATCTCTCGAACCCTGAAGACGTGAAAGCCCTTATCCCCGACGGAGCCACGGACATCCTGGTCCATTTCGGCGACACCGACTTTCTTGCCCGCTATCAGAAGTTTCAGGACCATCTTCACGAATGGCTCACTGACCACCCAAAGTTGGCCTCGGTAGACATGCGCTACGAGCACCAGGTCGTCCTCGAGATGCAGCCCGGAGCCGCCACAACTGCCGCGGCATCGCCAGTCGCCCAGCCAAAAGCTGCAGTACTGAAATCAGCACCCAGGCCTTCCATCACACCAGCTACCGCAGGCGCGAAAAAGCCTGCCACTGCACCCGCAGCGAAAACGCCCATCCGTCCTGTCGCACCCACTAAACCTGCATCCACCGCCAAGCCTGCTACCTCCGGGGCATGGCACATGGTCGTCGTCAAGCCGCATACTAAGGCAGCGGCGGACCTCACGAAGAAGACCTTTGCAACGCCAGCCCACCCTAAACAGGCGACTCCGCAGTGAACCAGAAGCTCGACAACCTCATAACCGTCCTCGACGCCGGAAGCTCCAAATCCGTCGTTCTGGTTGCTGAGCTCCACGACGGCGTCCTGCGCTATCGTGGCCATGGTGTCGAAGCTTCACGCGGCATGCGTAAAGGCCTCATTTCCGAACTTGGCCCTGCCGCCGAAGCCATCAACAAAGCCGCCCTAACGGCAGAGCGTACCGCCAAGGCCGCTATCGAGACCTGCGTCGTCGGCATCGGCGGGACTCACGTGAAAGGCATCAACAGCCGTGGCGGCATCAGCATGGGCAGCCGCATGCGCGAGATCACCCGCGAAGAGGTCCGCGCCGCCGTTGACCGCGCCCGCCAAATCGCTCTTCCGCCCGACCGCGAAGTTCTCCATCTCCTCCCCCAGGAGTTCATCCTGGACGACCAGGCCGGAATTCACGACCCCATCGGTATGGTCGGCAATAAGCTCGAAGTAAACCTGCACCTCTCCACCTGCTCTGGCGGAGTAGCCCAGTCCGTCGTTACCTGCGCCAACCGCGCCGGCCTCGAAGTCGAAGACACGGTCTTTGAAGGCATTGCCGCCGCCGAAGCCGTTCTCTCCGCGGACGAGCGTGAACTCGGCGTCTGCATCGCAGACATTGGAGCCAGTACCACCGAGATTGCCGTTTTCTTCGAAGGCTCCATCGCCCACACCGCTGTCCTCCCCATCGGTGGCGACCACTTCACCAACGACCTTGCTGTCGGCCTCCATGTTTCAGTTGAAGAAGCCGAGTACCTCAAAAAGACCTACGGCCACTGCGTTGTGACCTCCATCCCTCAACTCAACGAGATTGAGGTGGGCGGCAACCTCTTCGACCAGGCAGGAGGCCATTCCCCGCGCCTCGTCCGCCAGCGCTTCCTCGCTGAAATCCTTGAACCGCGCGCCCGCGAACTTTTCACCATGCTCCGGGATAACCTTCGCCAGGGCGGCGTTCTCGAAGCCCTCGGAGCCGGGGTCGTGCTTACCGGCGGCGGCGCAATGCTCGCAGGCCTGCTTGACAACGCCGAAAGCCTCCTGCGCGTCTCCGCACGCATCGGCAGTCCCGTCCCGCTTTCAAAGATGCCGGACGAACTCGCCCGCCCCGAGTACTCAGCCGCAATCGGCATGCTCCTCTATACCCACCGCACCCAGGTCCGCAGAGCCAGCGAAGAACAAGGCCTACGCTCCAAATTAAAAGCCATCTTTGCCGGAAGTTTCTGAGCTCTAGCTGCAACCTTCGCGAGCCCGCGATCGTCACGACCTAATGGGCCCCAGTCGTACGTTTGCAATTGCGCTTTCCCTCCTCGTTATTGCCCTCACCAGTTGCTCATCGAAGTCCGGAACTTTGCTTCCCCCTGCCAGCATGTGGGTGGTCGCCTGGGGTGCATCGCCTGAAGGCGCTGGAGCCGGTCCACCAACCCAAGGTGGAGCCGAACAGACCTTCCGGTCTTTCTTTTACCCTTCCGTTTCCGGAACGAAAGAACGTGTTCGATTCTCGAACTACTTCGGTACAACTCCCGTAACGATTGGTGCTGCGCGTCTCGCGATCGCCGCGACTCCTCCCGCCATTGACACCGCTAACGATGTTGCCCTCACGTTTGCTGGCAACACTTTCGTCACCATAGCTCCCGGCGAAGAAGTCATGTCGGACGCAGCAAGCGTCGCCTACACCTTCGGCCAGAAGATGGCCGTCACGGCTTACGTGCAGGGGACCTTCACGCCTCTAAGCCAGCACTACTCCGACTCAATGCTGAACTACGCCTCAGCCGTCAACAGCGGCAACGTCACAACAGACGCCGTTGGCGCTTCGATCAACCAACCGGTTGCAGAGTGGTTCCTGATTAGCGGCATGGATGTCTACGGCCAATACCAGGGCACCGTCGCCCTCTTTGGAAGTTCAACGATTGATGGCCATAACTCTAACTACGGCAATACCAACGCCTATCCAATTGCGAATGTTCCTGTCTCTGGCCAGGATAACGATCGCATCTCGGACGCGCTCGCCCGGTCCCTTAACGCTGCCGGACTCCAAATCGGTGTACTAAACGCAGGCATCCTCGGCGAGTTCGCCGGGCCCAGCCTCGGCTCACCTTCTGCTTCACCTGGCGTAGACCGTATCGGCCGCGATGTTCTCCATCAACCAGGCATCACGGCCGTTGTCATCGATCTCGGCCAGGTCGATCTCCGTCTCAACGCTTGCGGCGAAGCCACCGAAGTGGAAGCTTCGCTCACCAACATGGTCGCCCAGGCCCACGCCGCTGGAGTCCGCGTCATTCTCGGAACCATTGCTCCTGCATCGTACTGCGATAATCCCGGCAGTCCGAACTATGGCGCGAATCCGGCAAACGATGGTGGCCCCTTTGCAGGAGATAGCAACCCAGGCCCGGAAAACCCCGAAAATGCTCAACGCCACCTCGTCAACGACTGGATCAAGTCAACCGGCGTCAGCCTTCCTGGAGTCGTTGGGATTGCCGACTTCGAAGCCGCTCTCGCAGGTGCCGAGCACCCTGAGTTCCTCATCCCAAGCCTTAACTCCGGCGATAACTTCCATCCCAACGGCGCAGGTTACATGGTCAAAGCAGCCGCTATTCCAATCAACGTCATCCTGCCGCACTAGATCTAAATATGGAAATCAACGCCTTCCACGTCAGGCGTCCAGATCGCCACGCGTAAGCACAGTTACTCGTGCACTCAGTAAGTTTTCTAAGAGATTTCTAATCTCTACAGTTCCAAATCCGAACCAAGCATGGTTCGATCTCCACACATTCTTTTCCTCACCCCTATCGCAATGGGAGAATGAGACTCAGTAGAAGGAGCCTCACCGTGGCCAACAGCACCAGCGATCCCATCCGCATCCACTATCACGAAGACATCCCGCACGGCGCCCGCATCAAGGTCATCGGCGTCGGTGGCGGCGGCAATAATGCCGTTAACCGCATGATCGCCGCCGGCATTGAAGGAGTTGAGTTCATCTCCGCCAATACCGACGTCCAGGCGCTCCAGGTTTCAAACGCCTCCGTCAAGCTTCAGCTTGGCGTCAAGCTGACCAGCGGCCTTGGCGCCGGAGCTAACCCAGATGTTGGTCGCCGCGCCGCCCTCGAGGATTCCGAAAAGATTATCGAAGCCCTTGAAGGCGCGGACATGGTCTTCGTCACCGCCGGCCTTGGCGGCGGCACCGGCACCGGGGCCGCGCCGGTCATCGCCTCGCTCGCCAGCGAGATGGGCGCACTCACCGTCGCCGTCGTCACCCGCCCCTTCGCCTTCGAAGGCAAACGCCGCATGACCCAGGCCGAACGTGGCCTTCAGGAACTGCTCGACGCCGTCGACACCCTAATCGTCATCCCCAACGAGAAGCTCCTTGCGGTCGCCAAGGACGCTGGCTTCTTCGAGTCCTTCCAGATTGCCGACGACGTCCTTCGCCAGGCCGTCCAGGGTATCTCCGACATCATCACCATTCCCGGCGTCATCAACCGCGATTTTGCCGACGTTAAGACCACCATGGCCGGTATGGGGTACGCCGTTATGGGCACCGCTTCGCGCTCCGGGGCCAATCGCGCCACCGAGGCCGCCATGGCCGCCATGGCATCGCCTCTGCTTGAAGCCGGGGCAATCGATGGCGCTCGCGGCATTCTCATCAACATCACTGGCTCCAGTTCGCTCAAGCTTTCAGAAGTCAACGAAGCCTCGACCATCATCCAGTCCGCAGCCGATGTCGATGCCAACATCATCTTTGGTGCCGTTCTCGACGAGCGACTCGGCGACGAAGTTAAAATCACCGTCATTGCTACCGGCTTCCGCGAGGTCGACGCCTCCCGCGCCGCCTCGCAACCCGCAGCACAGGCCGGCCAGGCCAGTCGGCGCGAACGCATGCTCGCTGACACCACGCTTCCCACCCTGCGCAACGAAGAAGTTCCAGTGCGCCCGCGCGTCACGAACGCTCCCGCCACAAACACTACAGCCGCAAACCTTGCACCTGCCTCTATTCAACCCACCGACCCTGCGCCTGTCTCTAGTGTGCGCGCCGCCGCAGATCGCTTTGCTGCCGAAGGCGCAACTCCAGAGCCGGTAAAATCCGCCGCCCACGCCCACGAGTTGCCATCGCAAGACCAGCCCTGGTGGAAGACATCCAGCGCTCCTCTTGCTGCAAACCCGGCAAATGGAGCGAACCTGGCCAACGGCGCCCGCTCGCAAGCGAGGTCCGAAACGCCAGAAGCACGTCCCGTCTCTGACACCGATCTGCGTACCTCCGCCCGGCCCGAACCCGAACTCCGCACCGTCCCCGCCTCCATCTTCGACGATGACTTCTTCCGTGCGCCCATCCCGCGCCGTTCCGAGGACCCGCGGCAGGTCGAGATCCGCAACCCGGATTCGCAGTCCCACGGCCAGTCAGCCTCCGAGCATATCGAGAGCAGGGGATCAACCCCCAGCTTCCTCAATTCGCCCGTATTCCGAACTACACCGCCGCCCTCCGAAGCACCGGGGAGCTACGAAATACCGGCACCCACTTCACGCCCGGTCTTCACAGAAAATCGGATCTTTGAGGCCGATGCCCCGACCAACGGCCGCACCCCATCCTTTGCCGTAGCCCAGGCCGTCCACACTGAAACTCCTGAGTCCGACGAACTCGACATCCCCGCCTTCCTCCGCCGCGGCCATTAAGTCGGAAGCACGCTGACTATGAAACCCGGGTGCCCATCTTCGCGTTTATCCTGTCGCCGCAAAGGTGGGCACTCGTGAGCAAGTACGAATTGCATTGGGCCTCGCTCGTAGACACGTCAACTTGACCGCGCAACGCGAGTGCAACGGCCCTTGCATTTGCCTTCATCCAAACCATATCCAACGCCGTCGATTACCAGGACGACAACCTTGCGTCCGACAACTAGCAGCACTGCGTCAAAAGAACGTAAGATTAAGCTTCGATCACTCTGAGCACGGTATGGGTGGCAGGAACTGTGCAGGCACTGCTCTCAAAAGGACGCTGGCCAATTGAAAGAGGGTCTTTCAAAGATGAACTCCCCGAAATCGTATCGCCTTGCATCGCTTGCTCTTGCCCTGGCATTCATCACCGGTCTAACTGCCTTTAGCGAAATCCCGCCCAGGCACCATGCCGCCACAACGTCGAAGCCGCAGACCGCAGCCAGGGCGAAGTCGGCAACTCGCGCCTCAACCAGATCCGCATCTCACCGCACCACTGCACGTGCAATCCGCCGCACCACCATCGCCGCCGCGCCGCGTGGCCGTCGTGGAGCGCGCGCACGCCTGGCCGTCCGCCGCACGCGCTATCAGGAGCGCTTTACCGGTAACTCCTTCGCCGATCTCGATAACCTCACCCTTGGCGACATCTCGCAGGGCGAAGATCCGACCGTCCGCGCCGCCGCGCTCCAGGCCCTTGGGAACATGAACGGTACGGCCCTTGCAATCGATCCTTCCTCCGGCCGCATCCTTGCCATGGTCAATCAGAAGCTTGCATTGTCCCCTGGCGCCGAGCCCTGTTCAACCATCAAGCTCTCCGTCGCCCTTGCCGCCCTTGAAGAGGGCATCATCACCCGTGACACCCCGGTGAACCTCGGCGGCCACTACCGCGTCACCCTCACCGAGGCGCTGGCCCACTCCAACAACCTTTACTTCGAGACCCTCGGCCGCTCTCTTGGTTTCGAGCGGGTCAAGCACTACGCGAACCAGTTCGGCCTCGGTGAACTCGCCGGGTACAACATCCAGGGTGAGCAGCTCGGTACCTACCCCGACCACGAACTACCTGCCTCCGCTGGCGGCGTTGGCCGCATGTGCAGCTTCGGTGAAAGCGTTTCTATGACGCCTCTTCAGCTTGGCGCCATGGTGGCCGCTATCGCTAACGGGGGCACCCTCTACTATCTCCAGCACCCCCAGACCCCCGATGAGGTCGCCACCTTCGTCCCGAAGGTCAAGCGCATCCTTGACATCGCCCCGCTCATTCCCGATATGCACCCCGGCATGGCAGCCGCCGTCCAATACGGCACCGCGCGTTCTCTTCGCGCCAGTTTTAACGAATTCCCCGTTATGGGCAAGACCGGTACCTGCTCTAACAACGGCGTCCGTTACGGCTGGTTCGGCTCCTATGCCGATACACCAACTGGCCGCATCGTCACGGTTATCTTCCTCGAAGGTGGTCGTCCCACCTTCGGCCCCAAGGCCGCCGAACTCACCGGCCAGTTCTACAAAGCCCTCTACGACCGCGCCTACTTCACCCCGAAATCCCAGCTGCAGCCCGAAGCCACGACCGGCACCCGCTGATTATCTAATCGCGAAAAGCCGGGTGCCCCACCTTCGTCGCATTCTCATTGCGACTAAATGGGGACATTTGCGCCCGTGTGCGAATCCGTTCCTAAACCCCGGGGAGCCGCTACCGCCTATGGCCGCGCCGCCAGGATCTCCTTCAACACATCAGGCTTCCCATTCCGCTGCAGCACCGCATACTTCTCCCCACCGTGATAGTCGATCGTGTACGTGCCGCTCTCATCGTCCCGCACCGCCGTCAGCGTAATGGGCCCACTCGTCGTCTTGCTGTCGTGGACCACCTTGGTCAGCAACTCGCCGGTATACGGCTGCCCGTTCACCATGGTCAGCTTGTCTCCGGGCCCAAGGCCAGCCGCAAACGCCAGGCTTCCCAGCCACACGTCCCGCAGTGTCCCATCGCCCGTCGCAAAGAGCCCCAGCGAGCGGAACATCTCCGCCGAACGCGATCCCTTTATGAACTCGGCTTCGGCCGGGACCATCTCATCGCCTACCGTGTAGGTATAACCAGCCGCCTCAAGTCCCGCAGTCGGCGGCTTGTCTGTTAGCTCATTCAACCGCGTCGTCCAGAACCCCGCCCAATCGTACGGCTGTGTCTCGTTCAGTGCCTTCACCACATCAGGAAACAGGTACGTAGACACTCCGGGATGGCCATCGCCATCCGGGCCCATCGCTGTAAAGAACCTTGCCGCAAAATCATCCAGCGACTTCTCCCCATGACTCATCTGTCGGATCTTCATATCCGCTTCCAGCCATACCAGCCCACCTTCTCTGTAGTAGTCCTGGCTGCGTCTCCAACTCGCATAAGTCGGATCGTTCCCACGTAATATCGGCGAGGCATCCGCCGTGTCCTGCAACGTGCGCCACTTCCGCCCGGGAATGTCAACGTTGTAGGTCTCGAATACGAAATTATCGAGCCCTTGTTGCAGATTGCGGAAGCCGGCGCGCGAAGCCAGGACATTCCCGTAATACTGCGTCAGACCTTCGTAGACCCACAACAGGTCGTCCTGCTGCGGCGTGTGGTACTCCGCCGTCGCCATCCCCGCTGGCCGCCGATACTTCCCACACCACGAGTGCACAAATTCATGCGGCAGCAGGTAGCCATTGAATCGCCCTGTTGCCAGGTCCGTCATGTCCAGGCTCTTCACCACATAGTCCGCCGACTGCGTATGCTCCACGCTGTCACCCTCAAGATGCGAGGACTGCGCTACCAGGAAGTCATAATGCTCAAAATGATGGCTCTTGAAGATCAGCCCCGCCTGTCGCACAAGACTGCTCATGTTCCCCAAAAAAGCAGGCTGTAGTTCAAGGTCCGCGGCCTTCTCCGCGCAGACATCGAGCGTATGCGTCGGCTTCACCTCGGCCGTTAGGGGATATAGCCTGCAATGATCGCCCGCAAGGATCGGGGAATCCACAAATTGCTCCATGGATACCGTCGCGAACGTCGTCTCCTGCCCATGCAGCATCGGACCTGTCTGATCGCCAGTCCGCAGCGCCGTAGCTGTACTCCATCCCGCAGGCAGATGCACCGTCACGGCTATCGGAATCTCCCGCACCGCCGCGCCCCTTGGGTACAGGACGGTTTCGCTTGGCTCCAGCATCACCACGTGCGAACTCGTATGCGCCGTTCCGATCGTGTTCGCCCGGCTCGGCACCTCCAGCACATCGAAGCTCACCGTCAACGAGTTCGTCCCTGTAGGCGCCTGTACATGGAAGCTGTACAGGTCAACGAGATCACGCCGCCAGGGCACCACCGCTCCGTTAGCTCCGCCCACCCGGAATACAATCCCGGTCAGATTATCGATTGGCCCACCCGGTAGGTGCTGCCCTGGAATCCACTCGGGATATGAAAAGCCGTTGTCCCCCGCATGGGCCGGTAGCGTCTCCGTCACATGCACCAGGTGCCTGGGAGCGTCCGTCAGATCGATCCGAATCAAAACTGTCGAAGAACCCTGGCCCAACGCCGAAGCTGCCACCAGAAGAAAAGCTACAAGAAACCGAAAACCCAACATCGTCATCACCCCAGAGGAGTAAACCATTCATCTACCCTGCGGCAAAGTAATAAAGCGTATCTCGCGCATTCTGCACACACCGCCTCACGATCTCCGCGACGACTGCCCTGCCTCTCAGGCCAGATGTCCGCAGCAGTTCGCCTTATTCAAGGCTTGGCTTCAGCCGCGCCACAAACGCCAACTCGGGCGTGCGGCTTCAGCCGCTGAGGTACGCTCCTTCGCTACCCATACCTCTACACATTTATCTAAGCTTAGCCACGTTCACCATCCAGCGGATCTGGTTGCAGCACCCTCCGCAGATGAGCCTATCTCCTTTGTTTGCAATATTTTGCAGATCGGCGGCTGTTTAGAATGAACAACTTATATTCTTTAGCGCCCAGAGATCCCAGCTTAACTCCATATTTAAGAACACTTTACGCAAACAGGTAGGGGAGGGGGTACCCCTGTAACGCGCCTTCCCGTACTCTAATCTGACAATCATGATCCCGATCCTCACTGCCGCTGACATGGCCGAGACCGACCGCCGCACCATCGCTGCCGGCATCTCCTTCGCCACCCTCATGGAGAACGCCGGCACCGCCGTCGCCACCTTCATCAAGCGCCATTACCCGGCCGCGATCAACATCCTCCTCCTTTGCGGCAGGGGCAACAATGGAGGAGACGGCCTCGTCGCCGCCCGCCTTCTTGCCCCTAACTCCCGCCGCCAGATCACCCTGGGCCTGCTCTCAGATCCCGCCGACCTCACTGGCCCGATCGCCGAGCAATACAAGCGCCTGATGGCCGAGCGTCCCATCGTCCATCTGCGCATCCTCACCGATCTTCCCTCCGTCGAAGCCGCCTTCGCCGTCACCTACGATCTGATCATTGACGCTGTCGTCGGCACCGGCTTCAAGCCGCCCCTCCGCGGGACTGCCGTCTTCCTCCGCGACGAGCTCGCCCGCCACCCTACCACCCCGGTCGTCGCCGTCGACCTCCCCAGCGGCTGGGACGCCGACTCCACCGACCAGCATGCCCCCGACGCCTTCCGCGCTTCGGCAGTCGTTACCTTCACCGCCCCCAAGCTTGCCCACGTCTTCGGCCACCTCACCCCTGGAATCACCTTCGGCCCGATCGTCTACGCCGATATCGGCTCGCCCGCCTCCGCCATCGTCTCCACCACTCACCTCTTCTGGACGGGCGGAGCCAAGCCCCTCACCGAACATCCGCGCAACATCAACTCCAACAAGGGCAGGTTCGGCCATGTCCTGATCTTTGGCGGCTCCTACGGAACTGCTGGTGCGCCCTCGATGTCGTCGCTTGCCGCCCTTCGTGCCGGTGCAGGATTAGTCACGGCCGCCGTCCCCGAAAGCATCCTGAACCTCGTCGCCACCATAGCCCCCGAGCTCATGCTTGCTCCGCTCTCGCAAGGTCCCGACGGGGCGCCCGATCTTGCCAATCTCAACCAGCTCGATGCCCTCACCAGGAAGGCCACCGTCATCGCAATTGGCCCCGGCCTCTCTACGAAGGGCGATGCATCCGAGTTCGCCCGACAGGTCGTCACCAGATCCACCCTGCCCCTCGTGATCGACGCCGACGCCCTCAACGCCTTCGACAAGGCCCAACTTGACCTGCTCAATCCAACCGGCGAGCAGCCCCGTACCCTCACCCTCACCCCGCACCCCGGCGAGTTCGCCCGCCTCACCGGCCTGACTATCCCGCAGGTCGAGGCCGACCGCCTCAACCTCGCTCGCAGTTTTGCGGAGAAACACCAGCTCAACCTTGTCCTGAAGGGGTGGCGCACCCTGGTCGCCCATGCCGATGGGACCGTCGCCGTAAACACCACAGGGAACCCCGCCCTTGCAAAAGGGGGCAGTGGCGACATCCTCACCGGCATCGTCTCCGCCATTCTTGCCCAGTTCCCCAATCACGTCTCCGAAGCCGTCGAAGCCGCCGTTTACCTCCATGGGCTGGCCGGAGACTTTGCCACCCATGCCATGGACGAGCACACTGTTCTCGCCACCGATACCGTAGCCCATCTTTCAGACGCCTTCCGATACCGCACCCGCGACTCCGATGGACTTACCTGGATCGCCGGCCTTCACCCACTCGAACTGAACGCACGCCAGGTCTAATTGAAGATGATTGACGCGAAACACGAACGCCGCTTCAAAACACGCTCCTTCGCTGGCACCATGAACATTGCCGAGCGCGTAGCCGAAATCCTGTTACCCACGCCTCGCCTCGTTATCCTGCGTGGAGATCTTGGGGCAGGGAAGACAACCCTCGTAAAAGGCATTGCCGTCGCGCTTGGGGCCGCTGCCGAAGAAGACGTGACCAGTCCCACCTTCACCCTCGTCCACGAATACCAAGGTACGAAGGTAAAGATCTACCACCTCGACCTCTACCGCCTCGAGACCGAACGCGAACTCGCTACCCTTGGCCTTGAGGAGATGATCGCCGACCCGACTGCCCTGATCCTCGTCGAGTGGGGCGAAAAATTTCCGAGTGTCCTCGCCCTTGCCACCGGCGAAGTCGCCATTGAAAACCTGGGCGAAACAGAACGCCTGCTGGTTATCGGTGTCCGCTAACTTCTCCCACGCCCCACAAGCCGATACACCCCACACTCCTCATCCCCCGTCGACCCATACGCCACCTGCTGCGCAATCGCCGCCTTATCCGCCGCATGGTCTTCCGGCGACATCTTCACCATCCCGAACCACAATTTCTGAAACGCGGGATTGGCAGCGAACACACTCGCACACTCCGCATTCACATACAACACGTCGAGCTCCCCTGCTCGCCCGGCAAATTCTTTTTCAATCCTCTGCAGCAGCTTCTTCATCAGCGGAGCCTCGAAGGGATGAAACATGAACACCACGCACGGTGTCTTCGGCCAGGCATATTCCAGCGCATCCTGCTCCACCAGCCTGACCTGAGCATGTCGCCGGGCCGTAGGATCGCTCCTCCGACTCTCCTCCCAGTGGGATACATTGCGCCGCGCCACATCCGCCATCGCCGCGTTCAACTCTACCCCAACTACCTGCTTGAACGGGAACTCGCTCGCGACCAGCATCGCCCGCCCTTTTCCAGCGCCGATGTCAACAAATGTGTAACGCTTCAGCGGATGAGCAGGCTCCGTCTCCAGCCAGATCTCCACCAGCGTGCGCAATATCGACGGCGCCACACCGTAATAAGCCGTCACATGCGCATCGCTGGCATGTCCGGTCACCAGCTCCCCCGCCGGAACTAATCCACCCGTCTCGACCCCGTGCATCTCGTCGAATGGATGCACCGCTACAGCAGCACTCTTCTTGCGCGGCATCAATCGATGCCCAACAGCTTCCGTCCCTCAACAGAGATCCGCGATGGACTCCAGGCCGGCTCCCACACCAGCTCCACCTCCGTTTGGCTTATTTCCTGAAAGGCGCTCAACCTCCCCTCGATCTGCGCGATGATCTGCGTATGCGCAGGGCATCCCTTTGACGTCAGCGTCAAGCCAATCCCCACCTTATGCCTGGCTGGGACACCCCGAATTCCCGCCCCTGGCGCCTCTGTATCAACCGCAACTGCCACCGTATAAACGAGACCCAGGTCGACGATGTTGCACGGGACCTCGGGGTCGTAGCAATCTTTCAGTGCCTCCCGAACCGTCTCTTCCGTCATTAGTTCTTCCGCTCCACCAGGTATCGTGCGATTGCCTTCAATCCATCCGCTGCCGCTCCAAACGGCTCCAGTTCTACAAACGCATCGGCGATCAGCGCCTTTGCATCCTCAGCTGCCTGCTCGATGCCATAAACCGCGGGCCAGGTAGCCTTTACCGTTGCGGTGTCCTTGCCCGCCGTCTTTCCCAACTGTGCCGAATCCTGCGTCATGTCCAATACGTCATCGACAATTTGAAACGCCAGTCCAGCCTTCTCTCCAAAACCCTGCAGCCGCATGATCACATTGCTCGATGCCCCGCTGTCATGCCCTGCATGCGCCGCTCCATACAGCCCGCCCGCGACGATACTTACCGCGATCAACGCACCGGTCTTTGCACGATGAATCGCCTCCACCAGCGCCGCAGTCGGCGAATGCCCCTCTCCCTCTAGGTCCATCACCTGCCCACCGATCATTCCGGGCGGCAGTCCGGTATCGACATCCCCGACCCGTCCCACACCCGTCCCAACCGCCGCCGCGACCTCACGCAGGATCGCTACCGTCGTTGCGGCCGCAGTCTTCAGATTTCCGATCGTCTGGAATGCAAGAGTCTGCAATGCGTCTCCTGCAAGGATTGCTGTGGCCTCGCCAAACTCCACATGGCACGTCGGCTTGCCTCGCCGCAGCACATCATTATCAAGTGCCGGCAGATCATCATGAATTAGCGAATACGTGTGCAGCATCTCAAGCGCCGCCCCAAGCTCCGCCACACCTTCGGCATCGAATCCATGTCCGGCGGTCATCTTTGCGGCTTCGATACACAGAATCGGCCGCAGCCTCTTACCCCCCGCAAAAACGCTATGCCGCATCGCGCGGTGGATCGAATGGGGAAGCACTTCAGGCCCAGGCAGCAGCCGTTCGAGAGCCGCATCCGTACTTGCAGCACCCGCCATAAGCATTGTTTTTACACTAGAAATCATCAACTTTCGATGATACGCGACCGCCCCCGGAACCATCCCACTCCCATCAATCCACCCATTCCACACAGCGCCACGATACTGAGCCCATCCCCAAGCTCGCGATCCCTCGTCATCCTATATGCAACATCAATCTGCGAGTGTCCAGCTGTCACCGGGAATGCAATCAGCCCGTCCGCCCGCTCCACCCTATCCTCAGTCTCCACACCGTTTACTCGCACCACCCAAGCCGGGTATTCCCGTAGCTTCAATACCAAGATCTCTGCGTCATCCGCATCGACGCCAAAGTGCATAGGTATTGGCCCCGCCGCTCCTTGTACCGGCTGAGCATCAGCATCTTTCGCAAGCCAGAACGGCGGGTCCGCATGCAGCAGAGCGTCGTTGTCCGCCTCCCCGGTCGTGTACTCATCCGTAGCATCAGTTCCTGCCTTGCTCTCAAACACGCCCAGGCGCGCCGACACGGTATCCTCGTCGTCGCACTCCTGCCGAAACTGATGCACTACCGGCCACCCCATCGCCATGGCAATCAGCAACGAACCCAAACTCAGCCAGCCGGAGCTGATCCTGATCGCTCTAAAAGCCAGTGCAAGCGCACCGCAAACAGCCGCCGCCAGCACCGCCGTGAGTCTCCACGGAAACTGCAAGAACGTCATCTCTGGCAATACCCGCCACACAAGTGCACTCAGCGGGGTAAGCAACACCCCGATCACCATTGCCAGCAATGCAAGCGAAAGCACCGCCCTCTTTCGCGTTTCGTAATTCCGGGTCCGCAAATCAGGTGCCCCATATCTCAAGTCTGCGACCTGGGCTTCGTCTGCGGCTTTGGTCTGTACAAAAGCCGCAATCCCAATCAACACCGCTCCCACCCCGAGCATTACCACCGCAATCAGCGATGCCGTCCGCAACACTTCATCATGCGCCGCATCGCTCGTGTGATGAAACAGAAAGTTGTCTCCAATACGCATCCCCTCAACCGTCGCCATCGTGATCTGCACCCAGCGCTGTTCATATGCCGCAGGCACGACGTAAAACGCAGCCAGCCCTATGCCCATCGCTACCCCACTCGCCACCTGCCCCGCCAGTTCGACACACCTCCTCAGACTCGTGCCTCGCCACATCCAAATCAGCCTGACCATCGCCAACAACGCCAGGGCATAGCACCCCATCACCGCCGCCGGCGCATTCGTTAACCAAAGCAGCGCCACCGGCACAGCCACTCGCAAGACGGAGACCCGCTCTCGCAAAATCGCCGCGAGCAGCAGCGGCATCCACGCCGCAGCCAGCAGCTCCGCGTATGCTGTCCGCTCATACGCGGTAAAAATCATGTATGGATTAGCCATATAAACCACAGCTGCAATCACGGCCGCAGGACGCGCCGCATCAAGCTCCCGGGCCAGCCAGTACATGGCAAGTCCTGCCGCGAACAGCACCAATCCCGTAAACACGATTGGCACCGCACCCCAAGGCAGCGCCATCCCGAGCAGCGCTCCCCACGTCCACGACATCGGCGGATAGAACACAAACCGCGGCTCCCCCGCATTCCACGCCGGAGAGAACGCCCATGCCGGATGCCACACTCCCGCCCTGAACTGTGCCGATGCCTCCATCCAGCTGATCAGGTGAAAGTCGAAGTCATGCCCACACGAGCATCCATGCACCATCAGCGGCAGCACCAGGACCAACGCCGCTGTCGGAATCAAAGTGAGAGGCAGCAACAACCCACGGCGCATACTTCAAAGCCTACCCCAACCGCCGGGAACCGACGTCTAGAAGCCGCACTCCCACATCTCACCTCTGAGATATGGGAAATCCCTAGACTAAGAGCCAGGGCACCCACCAATACATATCCATGTGTCCC
>CAHJWN010000037.1 GCA_903642265.1 Acidobacteriaceae bacterium
TGCGGGTCGCGGACTGGATGTGACCTGATGAGCACCGATGGCGAAGTGGCTAACGCGCTGGTCTGCAAAACCAGTATCCATGGGTTCAAATCCCATTCGGTGCTCCAATAATTCTGTAATGCGAAGCTGGCCATGCCGACGCACGTGCGTTCCTACTCGAAGATCAATCTCGGCCTGGCGATTGGGCCGGCGCGCGTGGACGGCTTTCACGGGCTGACGACGATGTACCAGACGTTGGCGCTCTACGATGTGGTGACCATCTCGGCAGTGCGGTCGGCAGAAACTGCGATCACGCTTACCTCCAATCATCCGTGGGTGCCGCCGGATTCTCGCAATACGGCGTGGCGAATGGTGGAGCGATGCCTTCTCCGGATTGGGTTGAAGGCGAATGTACGAATCCGGATTCAGAAGAACATGCCAATCCAGGGCGGGATGGGGGCTGGTTCTGCGAATGCTGCTGCGGCATTGATCGGTCTGGAGAGGGAGTTGGGGCTGGCGCTGCCAGGGCCGGAACGATTGAAGCTCGCTGCGGAGATCGGATCCGATGTACCACTCTTTCTTCTGGGTGGGTCAGTGCTGGGTGTTGGGCGCGGCGAGGAGGTGTATCCGCTGCCGGATTTGCCTGAGACTGCATGTGTGGTGGCAATGCCGGATGTTGGCGTTTCGACGCCGCAGGCGTTCCGCGATTGGGACGCGCTTCTGGCTGCAACACCCGTCCCTGGGACACCGGCATTGACCAAACCGCCAATTCAGGATACGCTCAAGGAGTTGAGTCTCGTTCTAGCGTCTGCTTTTGCTGAGCCTGGCACCTCCGGTATCTTCTGCAAGCCTGAAGCACAATCCCCTGAACACTTGAAACAGAATCAGGGTCGTCACGAGAAACCACCTGACGAGTTCGATCAAACCAAGGCCACATTGCAGCAAGATCTTGCCGAGAATACTCTTCTCGCGCTTGTCCGCACCGGGATAGAAAACGACTTTGAACAGGTCGTCTTTCCGATTCATCCCCTCCTGCGTGATCTCAAGCGTTATTTGATGGGTACGGCTCCGGAAGCAGTTTCTGGTGCCGATCTACGAGACCCGAACCAGAGTAGCCCTGCGTTGTACGCATCGCTCTCGGGTTCAGGTTCGGCTCTCTTTGGACTTTACCGGTCCCTGGCAGACGCAACGGCAGCTCAACAGCGCGTTCAGGCCGCAGGTTGCAAGGCAGTGATTACCCACACCTTGCCCCGAACGGCATACTGGCGCACAATGTTCGCAGGGTGATTTCTCAGCATTTCGATTCTGGGAAACTCATTGGGCGATCGATCAATGGTAGGTCCGGAGCCTTTGAAGCTCTTTATCTAGGTTCGAATCCTAGTCGCCCAACCAAACTTTCGACCGCCGGGCCTCCTAAGCGAGGTGCTTTGCGGGCGGCAGCATTAGGGACTATCCACGGCAGCAATATGCCGACGAAGTTGACGGGGTATTTGACGGGCGCAAACAGCGCCGGGAGATACGCCGAAATTTGAAGCACCAAGGTCTTTACTTTCGCAGCAAGAGCGTTTTCGCAACAAGAAGTTCTCTTTCGTATTGAAGGTTCGAGATCGCAACAAGATCTCGATTGCAGACCAAGCAGCAGGAACTACCAAGGTCAACCAACCTGGAGGGTTTCACGTGAACAATCAAGACACGACTGCGGTGCTTTCCCCTACATTGGCCCAGGCTGATGAGACAGAAACAAGCTTTCAGCCTGTTTCGACGCCAAGTGCGCCAGGCGCTTTGAAGCAAGTCGCGCTCAGCCCCGAGAAGCCAGCTCCCCCCGAAAAACAAGCGGGTGAAAAGCGGCGGCCCGGCAAGCTGAGCGAAGACAAGCGGTTCAAGATCTTTTCCGGCACCTCAAACAGGGTGCTTGCGGAAGAAATTTGCAAGTTCGTTGGTGTGCCGCTGGGCGAGACCCGGCTGCAGAGATTCTCCGACGGCGAGGTCCACTTTCAGCTGCTTGAAAACGTTCGCGGTGCGGACGTTTTCGTGGTGCAGCCAACCTGCTTCCCGGTAGACCAGCACCTTGTCGAGCTGCTGATTATGATGGACGCGCTCAAGCGTGCCTCTGCTGGAAGGATTACGGTTGTGGTTCCGTACTATGGCTACGCAAGGCAGGACCGCAAGGACCGGCCTCGTGTCGCCATCACATCGAAGCTGGTGGCTGATCTTCTCACCACGGCCGGTGCAAACCGTGCCCTGCTGGTAGATCTCCACGCAGCGCAGATTCAGGGCTTCTTCAATATCCCGGTTGATCATCTCTTTGCCAGCCCGGTGCTGGTGAGTTACTTCCGGGACCTGAACCTGCCCAATCTGACGGTGGTTTCCCCCGATGCGGGAGGCGTGGAACGCGCGCGCTTCTTTGCGAAGAAATTGGATGTTCCGCTCGCCATTGTCGATAAACGGCGAACGGACATCAATGTCACCGAGGTGATGAACGTGATCGGCGATGTACGCGGCCGGACGTGCCTGATCCTCGACGACATCATCGACACCGCTGGAACCCTGGTCAAGACAGCCGACGCGCTGCTGGCACAAGGTGCGGAGACTGTTTACGCGTGCGCAAGCCATGCCGTTTTATCCGGGCCGGCGATTGAGCGCATCGCGGCATCACGGCTGAAGGAAGTAGTGGTGACGAATACGATTCCTCTGCGTGAAGATGCGCAGAAGTTATCGAAGATCAAGGTGCTATCGATTGCCGGCCTTCTGGGCCGCGCGATTGAAAGCATTCACATGGAGACCAGCGTAAGTACGCTGTTCAACTAGCTGTAGAAAGTTTGACCGCGAGGAAGAGCTCGTAGCAAATGAGCAAAGGGAGCGGAGCTCAACTCCGTGCCCGAAAGGAATGATTCACATGGCAAACTCCACCTTTGAAGCCGTCGTCGCAACTCCGCGCGAAGGCAAGTTCAACAAGAATGCAGCTCGTCGCGTCCGTGTAGACGGCAAGATACCGGCAGTCGTCTACGGCGCTGGCCAGGACGCTGTGGCTGTCACGGTCGACCCCAAGGTCATCATCAAGATTCTGCACTCCGACTCTGGTCATAACACGATCTTCGATCTCAACGTAGAAGGTGCTTCGCTTGTGAAAGCGATGATTGTCGACTGGCAGAACGAACCTATCAAGGGCAAGCTCCTCCACATCGACCTCAAGCGCATTGCGATGGACAAGGCCATGCGCGTCTCGGTGCCAATCGTTCTCGTCGGTATTCCTTTGGGCGTGAAGACCCAGGGCGGCGTGCTTGAGCATGTTCTGCGTGAAGTGGAGATCGAGTGCCTTCCGGGCGATATCCCGAGCCACCTCGACGTCGATGTTTCAGCTCTCGAGATGAACGGATCGATTCACGTCTCGGACCTGCCGCACTCCGGCAGCATCAAGTTCCTCGGCGCAGAAGATGCGACCGTGGCGCATGTCGCGACAATCAAGGAAGAGGAGGTTGCGGCGGATGCCGTTACCCCCACGACCGAGCCTGAAGTTGCGAAGAAGGGCAAGACGGACGCTCCTGAAGCCGCTGCTGCGGACGCAAAGAAGAAATAGACTTGAGGTCCTTGGGATCACGTGGTGCTTTACCCACCTTCACGACGACAAAGTCATCGTGAAGGTGGGGCACCCGGTTCTGAGGCGAAGAAGACCAACGAGGGAAACAGGACGTGAAGCTGATTGTCGGTCTCGGCAACCCCGGTATCGAATATCAATTCACCCCGCACAATGCCGGGTTTTTGGCCCTCGATCGTATCGCTGAGAGTTGCGGCGTATCGATTGCGAACCGGCGAGGCAGGGCCCTAACGGCCAGGGCAAAGCTTGCAGGGCAGGAAGTTCTGCTGGCCAAGCCGGAGACGTTCATGAATCTCAGCGGACTTTCCGTGGCCGCTCTGCTGCATGAGCTTGAGATTGAGGCCGGTCGCATCTCGGAGGACATGATCGTCCTCTACGATGAGCTGGCAATTCCGCTGGGCACGATCCGCATTCGCGAGCGTGGATCGGCGGGAGGGCACAACGGGGTGAAGTCGATCTCCGGCGTGCTTGGTACGGAAGAGTGGACACGCGTTCGCATCGGGGTTGGCAAACCCGCTCTCGAAGATGGGCGCGCGATCAAAGCAGGTGGCAAGGACTATCTCTTGTCGCCGATGCGCAAGCCGGAGCTTATGGTCCTCGATGAAGTTCTCGACCGTGCCCACAAGGCAGTTGAGACGATCCTGATCAAAGGCACCGGTGCTGCGATGAATGAGTTCAACGGCAACACGCAGTAGCAGCCAAACCGTCGTTTGCAGAAGACACGCAGGCGCGGTGCGAAGCAGAACTTCGCAGAAAGAAGTAAACGAATGAATCGTACCTACGAAATCATGTTCATCGTCCGTCCGGACGTTGAAGAAGCAGACCTCGATAAGCTGGTCGAAGGTTTTTCGGCGAACGTCACTGCCGGCAACGGCGAAGTGAAGACGGTTGAGAAGATGGGACGACGCCGTCTTGCTTACACCGTTCGCAAGTTCAACGACGGCTTCTATGTCCTGCTCACCATTGCCGCCGAGGGCAAGCTGATCACTGAGATCGAGCGTCGCCTTCGCGTCTCCGAACCTGTCATCAAGTTCATCACCGTCCGCATGGATGAAGAAGAGAAGCGTCTCGCCAAGGTCAAGGCCATCCGCGACACCAAGGTAAAGCGCAGTGCACAGCCGATCCAGCAGCAGCCGATCCAGTCACAGCCAGTTGCTGCGACTCCGGTGCCTGCCAGCGAAACGCCTGCTGAAGCGCCCGCTGTTGAGGCGCCCTCGGCAGAAGTGCCTGCGGAGCCAGTCGCCGCCGCTGTCTAACTTTTTCGCGACCCGCGCTTCGACGCTATCGCATTGAGTCTCAACCTGCTTCTGCAGCTTCCGTCGCTCGCAACCTGGGGACGTCCACAGATTCCGTCGCGAATCTGGAGCAAGCAAAGCGCTACACGTACCTGAGAGGGAATCAAAATGGCTGACGAAACCAGCACCCCGCAATCTTCCGCTCCCGCAGCATCCGGCGAGCACACCCCAAGCACCGGCAGCAGCAGTACAGGTGGCAGCAGCAGCCCACGCCCCTACACCCCCCGCACTCCACGCCCAGCAGGCGCTCCTGGAGCAGGCGGTCCTGGCGGCGGTCCCGGCGGACGCAAGTTCTTCCGCCGCAAGAAGGTCTGCAAGTTCTGCACCGAGAAGATCGACTCCATCTCCTACCGCGACGTTCGCCTGCTTCAGGGCTTCGTAGCTGAGCGTGGCAAGATCATCCCGCGCCGTCTCAGCGGCGTTTGCACTCGCCACCAGCGCCGCCTCTCGCTTGCTATCAAGCAGTCGCGCAACATCGCCCTGCTGGCATTCGCCGCACGCTTCTAAGCGGAACACAGATTGCGGATTCATTCCGCAGCACTTGATATTCGGAGAATTGCAATGGAAGTCATTCTGAAAGAAGACGTCAACAAGCTGGGCCACCGTGGCGATGTCGTCAAGGTCGCCGACGGCTACGGACGCAACTACCTTCTCCCCGGGAAGCTCGCCATCGAGGCGACTCTCGCAAACCGCGCCGTCATCGAACAGATGAAGGGTTCCGCGATCCGCAAATCTGCCAAAGAGAAGACCTCGGCTGAAGAGCTGGCCAAGACCCTCTCACAGGTCGAGCTCACGTTTGAACGCAAGACTGGTGAGAACGATCAACTCTTCGGTTCAGTCACCTCGGGTGACATTGCGCACGAACTTGAAAAGCAGGGATACACTATCGACCGCCGCAAGATCTCACTCGAAGAGCCGCTCAAGCAGTTGGGTGAGTACCATGTGCCGATCAAGCTGCACCGTGAAGTCACAAGTCACGTCAAAGTCACCATTAAGGGCGATGCTGCTGACGAAGTCGATTCCGCAACTGCGGCGTCATAAATTCTCTAAACAACGGGTAGCAAGAGAAAGGCGGCCAAAATGGCCGCCTTCTTTTCGATCTCCAACCATGCGGTCAGTCTAGGTTCGGTGGTCTGGGCTCCGACAGTCTGGGCTCCGACAGTCTGGGCTCCGACAGTCTGGGCTCCGACAGTCTGGGCTCCGACAGTCTGGCTCCGACAGTCTGGGCTCCGACAGTCTGGGCCGACGGTCTAGGCTCCGACGGTCTCTGCGACTTTGACGTTTACCGGCGTCAGCCAATTGAAACGGTCCGGCGCAAGCCCATTAACGATGTCGAAGAACGCCTTGTGCAGCGCCGATGTAACTGGTCCCATGGTTCCATCGCCAATCAGGATCCGGTCGACTGAGCGAAGATGTGTTACTTCTGCGGCTGTTCCGGTGAAGAAAGCCTCATCGCAGATATAGAGCATCTCGCGCGGCAGCGCCTGCTCGACAACAGTGATGCTGAGTTGCTTCGCCAGCTGTAGGATCGAGCTCCGCGTGATGCCGTTCAGCACCGAGTTTGCAAGTGGCGTGGTGTAGAGCACATCGCCGCGCACCAGGAAAAGGTTCTCGCCTGAGCCTTCGGAGAGGTATCCGCCCACATCAAGTCCGATGCCTTCGTCATAGCCGTTGATCTCGGCCTCCATGCGGATCAGCTGCGAGTTCATGTAGTTCGCTCCAGCCTTTGCAAGCGTTGGCATGGTATTTGGAGCGAGACGATTCCAGCTGGAAACACAAACATTCGCGCCGGCGTTTCCAGGGACATACTTGCCCCATGGGAAGTTGGCAATATAGACCTCAACCGGCGACTTCAGCGGGTTCACCCCAATCTCACCATAGCCGCGAAACGCAATGGGCCTGATGTAGCAGGGCGTCACGCCATTGGCCTCGATCACATCGACCACCGCGGTCGAGAGCTCTTCGGCGGTGTACGCGAGAGGCATGCGGTAGATCCTGGCAGAATCGATGAGCCGCGCCATATGTTCTGGCAGGCGAAAGACGCCCGCACCGTTGGGCTGCGCGTAACAGCGGATGCCTTCGAAGACCGACGATCCGTAATGGACGACGTGGCTCATTACATGGATCTGCGCCTTCTCCCAAGGTACGAGTTCGCCATTGTGCCAGATGTGGTTGGTTGCTTGTATGGGCATCGTTGCTCCTTGAATCAGTCAGGTCCTAGAACTCACATTATAGGCCGCATTGGGCCCGATCAACCCCTTCGCTGCTTGCGTTACCAACGCCCCGCAATTCTTCGCCGCTTAACAGGATGCCGCTCTTACCCGGTAAAATGAAGGAGCGCCACAGTTTGCTGCGTGGGTCAAAAACACCGCAGACATCATCTAATTCCCGACGGTCGTTTTAACGATCGTGTCTCACATCAGCGGTAGAAGCGGCGGAATCTTTACGACAGCACGGCCCTGAAGTAGATTTTCAGGCACCGGCTGCACTCCAGCCCCGGCCCGCCCAAATAAAGGAAATGTATGTTTGATCCAGCAAGTGTCTCCCTCTCGGGGCTGCAGCACTCCGTGTATGTTCGATTTTCGCTGCTTGCTCTCAGTTCGATCTTCTTCCTCGTGGATCCGTTTGCCGCACTTCCCACGTTCCTCGCCGTCACGGCAGGTGTTGATAAAGCACGTCGTCGCGCCATGGCACGCAAGGCTTCGATCACTGCCTGGGTTGTACTTTCAGCCTTCGCCGTCGCAGGCCAGTACATCTTCAAGATGTTCGGCATCACGCTTCCCGCATTTGAGCTTGCAGGCGGAGTGATCCTGCTGCTGATCGGGCTTGACATGCTTCAGGCGAAGCGCTCGGCCACGCAGGAGGCGTCCGGCGATACCGAGGCGGCAGCCACTAAGGACGACGCTGGCATTGTGCCGCTGGGCATACCGATGCTTGCGGGGCCGGGCTCAATTACAGCGGTGATGGTTTTGGTGGGACAGGTGGAAGATCACCCCTGGCGCATGGTCGCGATCCTGGCGGCGATCTTTGTTACCGCGGCGATTTGCTTCCTGGTGCTCGGCAATTCGGATAAGGTTTCGAATGTGTTGGGAGATACCGGCGTACGCATCCTTGTACGCATCATGGGCTTGCTGCTGGTGGCACTCGCGATGCAATACTTCGTCAACGGTCTTGTCGATCTGGGCGCCATCAGCAAGCCGCTCGACTAGACACTCAAGCAATTCTGAAGAACGGCGTTGTTCCCAGACGGGCTTTGCGCCATGCCTGCCTGCACGATCGATGGCGGCATGGGACGTCTCTGCACTCCACAGTTTGCACTCAATGTATGCGGATTCCGTGGCGTTCACGATAGGCCTCCATGGCGTCCCAATCTTCGGTGACGGCTGGCTCGGTCTTTGAGATCTCATCCCATGTTGTTGAGGCACGCTCAGGCGGAACCTCCACCATGGCGATGCAGTCATCTACGGGGCAGACGTTGTAGCAAAGCCGGCAGCCCACGCAATCCTCTTCACGAACGACGGGCTGCGCACGCGTGGCTATAGCCTGATGCGCGCCATTCGACCGAACGTCATAACGGTACGGCTGCACAACATCACCTGCAGGAGAGATCAGGTCGATGCACTGGTGAGTGGCGTCGTTGCAGGCAACGTAGCAAAGATTGCATTTGATGCATAAGGCAGGATCGATACGCGCAACGGCTTTGAAGGCCAGGTCGAAGTTCTTGAACTCCGAGACGCGATTGAGGCTCTTACCGATGAGTTCGTCGACGGTTGCATAACCCTTCTCATCCATCCAGTTCGAAAGTCCATTGGTCAGGTCATCGATGATGCGGAAGCCGTAGTGCATCACGGCCGTGCATACTTGTAGGCTGCTCGCGCCAAGGAGCAGGAACTCGGCCGCATCCTGCCATGTCGAGATGCCTCCCATGCCAGAGATCGGGATCCGGGAGGAGGCGACGGTATCGTCCGTGCACAACGCCGCAAGCATGTTCAAGGCGATTGGCTTCACCGCCGGCCCCGCATAACCGCCATGCCCACCCTTGCCGCCGATGCTTGGCGTGATCTCGAGTGAGTCAAGATCTATGCCAACGATGGAACTGATTGTGTTGATCAGTGAGAGCGCGTTGGCTCCAGCCTTGATCGCGGAGTGTGCAGGCACCACAACGTTGGTGATGTTTGGTGTGAGCTTGACGATCACAGGAATAGTTGCTGCGCTCATGGCCCATGCGGTGATGCGTTCACAGTACTCCGGCACCTGTCCGATGGCGGAGCCCATACCGCGCTCGCTCATGCCATGCGGGCAGCCAAAATTCAGCTCGATACCATCGGCCCCGGTATCTTGAATCTGCTGGACGATCTTTACCCATGCCTGTGCGGAGGGTTCGACCATGGCGGAGATGATGACGGCACGATCTGGCCACGCACGCTTCACCTCGGCAATCTCGCGCAGGTTTACATCGAGTGGCCGGTCGGAGATCAGCTCAATATTGTTGATCGCGAGCATGCGCTGGCCACCGTAGTGCCATGCTCCGTAGCGGTTGGAGATGTTGAGGACAGGTGCGCCGATGGTCTTCCATACGGCTCCGCCCCAACCAGCTTCGAAGGCGCGA
Organism: Acidobacteriaceae bacterium; assembly: GCA_903642265.1. Taxonomy (GTDB): domain Bacteria; phylum Acidobacteriota; class Terriglobia; order Terriglobales; family Acidobacteriaceae; genus Edaphobacter. The sequence goes on from CAHJWN010000037.1 coordinate 9,479, forward strand.
TGGATTTGTGCGCCGGTGTTGGTCGGCGGTGCAGACGCAAGCCAGAAGGGGTTCGGCGACTTGATTCCTGCGAAGTCAGTGGTCAGGTCAGCCATCTGTTTCTAAGCCTCCTTGCCTGTAGCGACTTCTGCAGAGAGCTTTGCATGCAGCACCGCCGCGGCCATTTTGCCATCCTGCACAGCCATCACGGTCGACGCCTCGCCACGGTAACGAATGCAATCACCGATCGCAAAGACACCAGGGATGCTGGTCTCGAACTCGTAGTCGACAGCGATGTAGCCATCCTCGGTGGCCAGCCCGAGCGCTGCGAAGATTGCCGGTTTTTGCTGCCCAATGGCCTTCACGATCTGGTCCGCCTCAATGGTAAAGTCGCCGCCCTTAACCGCGGCTGTTGAAGGCCGGCCGAATGCATCCGGTGATCCGAGCCGCATCTGGTGACACCGGAGGCCTGCTAATTTTCCACCCTCAAAAACCACTTCAGCAGGCTGGGCGAGAAATTGAAACGCGATGCCTTCCTGCTTCGCGAAATCGTATTCATGCGGGTAGGCAGACATTTCGTTCTCAGTTCTACGGTAGACAATGGTCACGCGCTCGGCGCCAAGACGTCGCGCGATCGTTGCGCAATCGATCGCCGTATTGCCTGCACCGATGACGACCACCCGCTTGCCAACCGAAAACGGTTCCAAAGCTATCTTGCTGTTCTCTACATACTCAAGGCCATCAAGCAGATGCTCTTCACCTGGAAGGCCAAGCTGCGGAGAACACCCAAGCCCGACGCTGAGGACGATCATGTCGAACGTCTCTTGCAGCTCGGTGAGCGAGAGATTGTTGCCAAGTTCGCGACCAGTAAGAATCGTCACCCCTAACTGCGCAATCATCCTCACTTCCGCAAGTGCCACCTCAACCGGTTCGCGCAGCGAGATGATGCCGTAGGTGGAAAGGCCACCAGGCAGGTCGCGCTTCTCGTAGACGGTCACACTGTGACCTTTGCGAGCGAGCTCACCCGCACACGAAAGACCCGCTGGCCCCGAGCCGATGATGGCTATCCTGCGACCGGTAGCCGCAGCGGGATGCAGCACCTGGATGTCGCGGTCATATACATAGTCCATCGCATAGCGCTGCAGTCTTCCAATTGAGATCGGCTGATGCGTTGGTTCGAGCACACATGCACCCTCGCATAGCTCCTGTACCGGGCAGACCCGCGCACACGTTGCGCCCAGCAGATTGGCCTCAAGTATCGTCTGCGCTGAGCCCAGCAGATTGTCGGTCGAGATCTTCTTGATGAAGGTGGGGATATCAATATGCGTTGGACACGCATGGGTACATGGAGCGTCATAGCAAAACAGGCAGCGATGTGCCTCGCGCAGAGCAGCTACCCGTGACAAAGGCCCATGTGTCTCGTCCAATCCGATCGCGCTGTCGGAATCGTTCATCTCCAGCTTCGCCTCCGAAATGAGTTGGTGGTCCTTGTGCGGCAGTCCAGAGCTAAATCATTCGAGGGTCAGTCGAGGCGGCATTGCGCGGTCTCGGCGCGCTGCACATCTCAAAAGAGGGTATGGAGATAGCATAACCCGCTCACGGGCACGGCTCGATGACTCAAAGGTGGCGCAAGCACAGAAGGACGACTGGACAATGGCTCCGTCACTCAGCTGGTCATAGTAGTAGTTTGATTGGGAGTGTGGGAGTTTGGTTCGGAAGAGCTGGGAACTGAATCGCTCCTAGCGCCCGGAATAAAGCTGAAAGGGCGCCCAGTAGAACGGCCGGTTAAAGTCACCGGAGTGGAGCAGCGCCAATTTGGCGTTGCGAAGAGCGGAAGCAGGTGGCTGTTGCTGCTCCAGCCCTGCGTACAGGTGGCCCATCAACTCGGGAGTGGACGCGTCGCTTACTTCCCAGAGCGCGCCGATGGTGTTGTGGGCCCCCGCGCGGAGAAATGCCCACGACAGGCCGATTATTCCTTCGCCAGCGTAAGACTTCGCTCCGCTGCTGTTGCATGCCGAGATGGTGACCAGGCGAGCAGTGATTGGATGCTTCACTATCTCTCTCGCGTATAGCTTGTAGGAGTCATAGTCGGCACCATCGCGCGAGAGGATCACCGCAGACTCCAGCGGATCGGTGGTGCTTGCGGTTGCATGGGCCACAAAGTGTATATAAGCAAACTGCTCGGGCTTACTTTCAAGATAGTTCGACGGAGTCGCGCGCTTTCCGGAAAACAGCAATTCATCATCCGACCGGAAATTACCTTTTATCTTGTCTATCTCAACGGCGGCCATCGGCAAGTTCGCGAAGGCGGGGTCTGCAGATACGGGATCGCCGAAGACCAGGATCCTGGCTTGCGCGGAATTGTTCGCTATCTTTTTCATTGCAAATACACGAAGCGACGGGGAGGACGACAGGGTCACATCCTCGATCCAATAGTGCGGTGCTGGAGTGGTCGAAAGGAGGGTCTCAAGGTTGAGCTGGGTCATCTCCCCGTCGGTAAAGAGGACCACGGGCCGGTCCGCCGAAAGAAACATTGCAACTGGAGCGACAAGCATTTGGTAGAGTTCGCGGCCATCCGTGTCGCCTCGCCCTCCGTTCGCACGCAAGGGATCTTTCAGCGCAACAATCGCGCGTCGATAGCGCTCCATTCGGAAGACGATCTCATCCTTCGCAGGCAGTGGAACCATGATCGTCTTTTCGGGGGTAACTGCCCAAACATAAGACTGATGCGCACCAAGCCAGTAGAAGAGCAGCGTTGTATTGGAGGAGCGAGCAATCTCTGTAGCATGCAGCGGTTGGGGTTGCGAGGGGGTATTGTTGGTGACCACGATTCCCTGCTGCAGCGTTCGGGCACGACTCCAATCAGCAACTTCGAGCGCCTGGTCCGTTCGCCCCTGCGAGACTAAAAAGTGGATGTAGTCGTCATAGATGCGAGCAGCGTTGTTAAGGAAGGTAAGCTGCGATCGCTCCTGCTTGATTTCGGTGCGGGCTGCTTCGACTAACTTGATCGCATTCTCGTAGGATTGCGCCGCCTCAACTGTCTTCCCTTGCGCCTCATACATTGCTGCCAGCGTGTGGTGCGCATTCCACCGCATGCGGTCCTGACTTTCCGGCGCAAGGGCCACCTCGTGAAGCAGGATATCCGCATGCACCCAATCGTGCCGCAGCGCTGCCGCCTGACCCTGGAGCATGTGGCAGTAGAGGATGTCCGGTTGGCTGGAGCTCAATTGCGCCAGCGCCAAGGCATCGCCGGCATACTGGTTGGCCTGGTCCGCTTTGCCTTCGCTGACGTAGAGCTGGGCCAGGTCCTCAGATGCATTCATGACCTTTTCATTACGATTGATTTTTCTTGCCAGGCGCACTGCTCGAAGGTCAAAACTTTCCGCAGATGCCAGTGCACCCGTGTCGGCGTAGACCTTTGCAGCGACTGTCAACAACCAGGTTTCGCTGTCTTTATCGCCGAGCGCAATCGCCTGCTTCAGAGACAGCATGTACAGTTCAAGTGCTTTCTCAGCGTTGCCCATGCTGTAAAACTCTGAGCCTTCATTGCCCAGGGCTGTCAGTGCAAGATCCTGCGCTCCTAAGTCAATCGCAAGCCGGTAGGCCTGTTCTTCATAAGACAGGGCATCGTCATGATGCTCCTGTGCTGAAAGCGTCGTGCCAAGATTGAGAAGAACAGTGCCCTCAAAGATTCGATCATGATGCGCTCGCGCAAATGTAAGAGCCTTCAGATATGCTGCTTTAGCGAGGACAAGGTGCCCCTGGTTCAGCAACAGCAGGGCGTGGGCCCGGAGAACAGCTCCGCACTGATCGGAGGCCGAATGGGCACAGAGATCGTCCCCCTGATTCAGTTTAAGTTCAGCGTCACGCAGCTTGCCGAGATGGATGAGAGCGGTTGCTTCAATTGAAGCTTGCTCGATGTCGAGATCGCGATCGGTGGCTGAACTAATTGGGCGCTGCACCAGAAGCTGGAGCAGCTCCTGATCGTCGCCAGCCCATAGCATTGCGGTCGCTTCGAGAACCTGGAATTTGCGGGACCAATCGACGTCCGAGTTCAGTGATCGCCTGTAGCCGATCTCCGCCTCGCGCTTTGCGGCCCCCAGATCGCCATGAATAAAGAGCTTGTCCGCACGTTCGTAGACAGATGATGGATCAAAGGAAGACGCGTCCGAGAGACACGAAAGTAAGGGAAGAGAGACCAACAACCCGGCGACCTGAATCAGCAGAGCGAATCTGCTGCTTCGCACAGTGCTCGCTATGGCTTTGTATTGCCGTTCGTAATTGTCACGGCTACGTCCGCGTGCCCTGTAGCCGCGCAGCCCAGCTTCGCTTCGATCATCTTCAGCTCTACTGTGGTCACTCGGGGAATGCCGCCCTGAAACTCTTCGTGCGTCACCTTCACTGTACCCAGATAGATGTCGCCGAAATCCGGAACGTGGATCACATGCCCGTAAGACCGACCGGGGTAGTTGCCACCAGAGCTGGTCACGAGTGAGCATTCGATGATCTCCCTCTCTTTCGTGTCGCCGGCATCTGTCGTTTCACTGATCTTCTTTGGAGGATCAGTGTACCGTTCGCGAGCCGCATCCGGCAGGCCTTTATAGCCACAGATACGTTGAGAATGAGCAGTCAGATGCTCTACCAGCTTCGGGTTTCGGCTATAGGCAAGGTCTTCTACATGCCTGCCACCGAGAATATTCATGTCGAGTTCAAGGTCAACCTTGTGCCCGGCAATTCGTAGATTCTCAAATCGCGTGGCAAGAAACGAGATACGCGGCACGTAGCCTTTTAGCGGATGCTCGGTAAAGATCTGCGAGACGATACGGTCCGCAGTAACTACTTCGAGAATATTCAGATTGACTACCGCACAGGTGCTGAGCGTACACCAGCCTCCGTCAGGTTTGGTCTCCAGACTTCCGGACACATGGGTATAAGCAGACCCGTAAGAGATCGCGCGCTCTGCGCCAAAAGCTTCGCCGTCCTGGTCGAGGTAGCCACCTTGAGAGTGAAGCTGGGCCAGCGCCTGAGGCGTGATGATCTGTTTGAATGGCCGGTGCAGTTCACCGTGCAGCGCCTTGGCCTCCGCGTGATAGTAGTGGTCCCGTTCTGCCTCTTCCAGCATGCAACTCTCCTCCTGCGCCACAAAATTTGTGAGTTCTTTTCGGTCTCTGATGGTATCGCTAATTTTTTGCACGAAGTTGAAAGAACTGCCGTTGAACAAGAATCTTTTCACCACCCTGGGTGATGCCAGAGGTTGTCAGCCTATATGAATCTTCTTTTATGCGGCCTGGAAGCCAGATCGTAGCCATGTCATCAGAGTTCCGTGTAACCACCATGGTGCTTGTCCAGATCAGCTTATTCTTCGAGTCGTAGAAATCGAAACTGAAAGAAGAGTACTCCGCACCTTGGCTGCTGCTTCGAGGTAGAGGAACGTTGAGGGTGCTCCCGGTCACCAGGTCGGCATCGATTACGGGAACGCTGCTTCGTGTCTCGCCTTGCAATACTGTCGCTGGTGGCAGCAGGCGCGGCTCAGTGGCTGAGGCCTGGAGAGCTGGGTAGACGACCAGATTCTGGTAGCCGATGATTGCGAGCAGGCAGGCGAAGGCTGGAACCATCAAGGCGGGACGCAGCCATGCCAACCAGTTACGACTCTCTGGCAACTGCTGCACCGGTTTGCGAACGGGAGTCTGCACCGAAGCCATGCCAGGAAGCACGAGCTTTGCATGGTCGACCAATGCCGCCCCAAGTCTCACGTCGTGTGCGCACTCTGCACACCCGAACATGTGATCTTCATAGGCGTCGCGCAGTTCCGGTGTCATTTCGTCGAGGAGGTACCGCTCCGATGCCATCATCTCTATTGCTTCGTAGTGTTCCATAGCCTCACTTGCCTCTCCGCTCACACAAGTCGAGCTGGTAACTATTGCGAGTACTTGATTCATGCTTGTCAGGAAACGGATGTAAATGGGAACTGGTCACCGTTACGTTTTACGTAAGCTGCTTTGAAGACATGCTTCGCGCGATGCAGAAGGACACGGAGGTAGTCGCGATCAACACCAAACTCACGGCACACCTCTTCGCGGTCACGCTCGTCGAGAAAGACTGCCTTGAGCAGCGAGCGATCGTGCTCTGGCAAGCCACCGAGGACTTCGCGAACCTGCTCTTCCATCTGCTTGGATGCAACCGCATCGAGCACACTGGCTCCTCGGGCCCGCGGTTCGGGTGCTCCTTCTTCGTCCAGCGAGTCGCTTCGCGAGGACTGCCGGTAGTGTTCGAGCAGAACGTTGTTGCATACCGTGTTGACGAATGGGCCCAGGCGCTCCGGCTGGCGCAGCCCATCTTTCTTTCGGATGGTGATCAGAACACGGGCGAACGTCTCCTGACGCACATCTTCTACCGCTTGCGGCGAGCGCAGGCGGGAACGCAATTTCAACTGCAACAGCTCGGTAAAGTAGCAGACGAAGTGCTCTTCTGTGCGAGGGTCTCCAGCACGAAGAGCCTCAAGATAGTCTGCATCGAAGGCTTGAAGTTGCAATACAGGCCCCATCCTCTTCAGAGGCCTCAAATATAACATTGCAGACGGCTGAATCGACCGCGTGCTCGTCTGGGCGACACTGCTCGAGGGCGCGTCGTTGGAGTTGTTCATCATGCCAGGCGCTGACGTACGAGCCACCTCTACGACAGGCGACGGGAGCATATTGACAGTGTCGGCATGGATCCTGCGCAGCCCGTTTGCAGATGCAGGCCGCCGCCTGTAGATAATGGCGCGGCCCTGGAGTTGCTGAAGCGGCGTTGGTTCAGCCATGGTTCGCCTGCAGCTTGTGCTTGACCGTAGTCGATGAGGGCTCCAGCCGCAGCGCCTCTCTACGTTCTTGAGCCAAAGACTTCTTAGGCCGCACAGGGAGCTTCCGCGCCTGCAACTTGTAACGGTAGCTCTTGAGGAGCCATCGCGACAATTGCCAGCCTGCCAGGCCCAGTACCACTATGCTCCAGATCGTCATTGCTCTCCAGTTGCTGTCGATTCGCCTGGTTCGATTTAGTTAGCTGCAAACCGAAGCGAGGTGCAAGAGCGTTCCCACACCAGCCATGTGGGAACGCACTCTTACCAGGACAGGGGAGTCTGCCCCTGCCGCCTGCCCTGGCTGCCGTTTAGAACTCGGGTCGGCTGCTATTGAGTAGTGTGCGCAGCGCACAGAACGTTTCAGAGTGAGTTACTTATATTTGAGGATGAATTCGTGGAGCAGCTAACGCGAGATGCTGGGAGTTTCAAGCCTGGCAATAGGCTCCCTGCTGGCTCCAACTGCGGCATCCCGATGACTGATCAGCGTGATGTATTCGGGAGACGAGCGCAGCGGCGTAAATGCCGCTTCTCTCTCGACACCCAGAAACCCAGGATCCCGACGTTCGCAGGAAAGCCTGAGATACCTGGTGGCGCCTTCCGCATCGCCTGCAAGACTGTAGAAGCGAGCTACGTCATAGGCAGGAAAGGTGTTTCTCTCCGCAAGTGGCGCCCAGCTTACAGCAAGCTCACGCAACATCGGCTTTGGTCCTTGCGCACTAAGTACCTTCTGCGCGCGGGTAAGGATGTTGAGGCCCACTGGATCATGCGAAAGCTGCGCCACCTGGAGACTTTCATCAATGAATTCGGTGTACTGTCCTAACTGCAAATGAGCTCCGGCGAGATATCTGTGGTTCGATACAAAGTTAGGCTCAGCCTGCTCTACCTGCTTGAGTGCAGCGATCCCGGCCTGTGTATCGATAAGCGAGATGATGAGTCCGCGATCGGCGAGGACTGAAACGGACTGCGGCTCGAGCGAGCGTGCCATATCAATTTCGGCGAGCGCTTCTTGAGTTCGTCCGGAGGCAAGCAACGCAGTGGCGTACCAGTGGTGTGACTGCGAATCATTTGGATTGAGCGCAATGGCGCGACGGTACTCCTGCTCTGCGGCAGCCATATCCCAGTTCCAGAAGCGTAAAACAAAGGCGAGCGAACGGTGCGCCTCGGGCGAAGAGCCATCGAGCGCGATGGCCTGGGTGGCTGCAGAAAGCGCCCGGGGAAAGGCCTCAGAGTTTGGCATATGGCCGTACTGCCGCAGCAGCAGGTAGCAGTCGGCGAGGCCTGCGTAGGCCGCTGCATAGTTTGGATCATTCACAATTGATTGCGTAAAGAGGTCGACTGCGGAGTTCAATCCCTCCTCAGTACGCAGATTCCAGTAGTACCGTCCGCGTAAGTAGAGTTCTTGCGCCTCGGGGTGGGGCTGATGAGCAATCGCCTTCGGTGGTTTGCTGTCTCGGTAATGCACAACTGCCTCCGAAATGCCGAGGGCTGCGCTCAGCAATACCAGCAATGCCGACACCTGGTAAGCACGTGGCCGAAAGAGATCAATGAAAGTTGATACCGCGCCCAGCCTGCTTGGAGTCGCAAAAGCGGGGCTCCTAGCTGCCGGAGTATCGAATCGCTCAAGCTGCTGGCTATCGGCTACAAAGGTGGGTTCGACCCGAACCTGCGCGCGCGATGAAGAGAGAGCAGAGTCCTGGATAACGCTTGCATGCTCCAAAGGCAAAGAGGTCAATTCTTTGCGGAAAGGGTCACTGCTGACGCTCACATTGCGGCTGTCTCCGAGCACGGATGCCTGATCGTGTGCAGAAGCAGGCTTTTCTGCAGACACATCAGTCACCGGCACAGCGGCATGGAGCCATCGTTCCAGTTCCGCTACGTATGCGAATACTCCGCTGCGCTCGCCCCCGGGCACACGATGAACTGGAAGCCTGCGTTCGCGCTCCCACCGGCGAACAGTGCGTGCGTCGCGGTGAAGAAAGGACGCGATCTCTTTCCATGAATCGAGACGGGCGGATTCATTGTCGCGAGGCTGTGGATCATGGCCCATAGTTCTCAAATGTTCCTCAATGCTTTTGAAGCTTGAAGTGCACAGACCTCTGCTTGTATGAGGAGAGTATAGGCGGTCAGCTCTTCACGTGGGCACCCTTCGCATCTCGGACTCTTTGACTTAGGTGGTAGCACGCCTCTTCTCCTGGTGTTCCTGGCCTCAGCAGGCAGTGGCCCTGGGCGCTGCTGTATGGAGGACGCAAGCACTTCACGGATGGATTGAATGGAGTGGAGCGTGCTGGATTGATCTAAATGCAGAATTATTATTCGGAGAAACCTGCGTGAACATCTACGCAAGCTTCAGGTCTGCAAGCGCGCGCTTTGCTGCGAGATGCCCGCACATCCCATGAACACCACCGCCGGGCGGCGTGGACGCGGAACATAGAAACACCTTTGGCATAGCGGTGCTGTAGAGTGACGGTGTTGGCCGGAAGACAAGCTGCTTTGGAGTCATGGCGCCGCCGGAAAGATCACCACCTATAAGATTTGCATTCCAGGCTTCAAATTGCCGCGGAGCGGTCATGCTGCGCGCCAGGATGCAATCGCGAAACCCCGGGGCAAAGCGTTCCACCTGCGCTTCAATCGCTTCGAAGACTGGCGTAGATGAGCCATTTCGCACATGGCAGTATCCCCATGCAGTATGTTTGCCAATCGGAGCGCGCGAGTAATCGAAGAGGCTGGGTTGCACCAGGAGCACAAATGGGCGAGCTGTCTGATCCGGCCCAGCGTTTTTCGACCAGGGTGCCGCCTCAGACGCGATAATCTCTTCAAGCGTGCCGCCCACATGCACCGTAGCTGCGCGACCGCAGTCAGATGCTGTCCACGGAATTGGCTCGCTCAGGGCCCAATCGATCTTGTATGTCCCTGGACCATAGCTATAGCGGCCAAGTTTTTGCTGGAAGTCGCCCGGCATCAAATTCCCAGCCAATCCAACAAGCTGTCTCGGTGAGATGTCGCAGAGGATTGCGTCGGCAGATTCAGCCTCGCCAAGCGATGCCACGGGATGGTCGACGTGAATAACCCCACCGAGGCTCTCGAAATGCTCTGCAAGCGCGTTCGATAGCTGTTGCGCTCCGCCATCGGCGATCGGCCAGCCCGTTGTATGGCCGGCGGAGGCCAGCACCAGCCCGACAGCTGACGAGAAGACGCTGCTCAGCGGCAGGACAGAATGCGCCGCCAATCCAGCGAAGAGGGCACGTGCTCGCTCGCCTTTGAATGCACTGCGCGCGAGCGTCGCTGCGGGAAGTGCCCCATAGATGCCAAACCGCGCCAGCAGGAGCGGGCTTCGCGGAAGATGAACGACAGGCCCCAGGATCTCGTGGCATAAGCTGGGCCAGTCATCGACGAGGGGCTTTACCAGGCTGCGATAGGAAGCTCCGTCATCCACCCCGTCCAGGTTGGTCTCCGTTGCTTTTAGATCGTGCTCGAGCATCACCGCCGTGCCGTCATCCAGAGGATGGGCGAGCGGCGCCGGAGGCTCAATCCAACGGTGCCCGTACCGTGCCAGCGGAAGCGTGTTGAAAAACGGTGACGCGATTCCCAGCGGGAAGGCCGAGGCGCCGAGATCGTGCTGGAAACCGGGGAGCGTGACCTCCGCGGTCCGAGCGCCTCCGCCGATGGTTGAGCTGGCCTCCAGCACCGTGGTCTGCACTCCAGCCTGCTGCAGCGTGATCGCTGCACTCAAACCGTTCGGGCCTGCTCCGATAATGGTCGCCGTTGCCATACTGCAAGTCGAGCATAGCGTCTTTGGAGCTTACCCATCGACCGTTCAGAAGATCGATCTGGATAGACGAATAATCCGGACGGTTTCTACTGCCGCACGAGGCATCACCTTTGTGGGATTGTTCTGCAATTTTGCGCCGATAAACTGAATGAACTTGCCAGCCGCCTGGACAGAATCCGATGAGTGCAGAAATGAGCGTCACGTTCCACTTGCAAAACAAGAAACCAACTCCCGCTCAGTTGCTGTCGGCTTTGGTTCGCGATGAGGCTGGACAGGACTTGATCGAGTACGCGCTCGTCTTCTGCCTTGTCATGCTCGCAGCCGTAGCGTCTATGAAAACGCTGGGTGGCAAAATAGCCACTGTCTTTGCCACGGTTGGTACTACCCTGACCACCGCAACGTAATCGCTATTGTGCCGGTTACTAAGGTCGAGACATGGCGACTGCCTGTTCGAGCGTTGTCGACTGCGGCACCTGGGTGTAGCCGCTCTGCACCTCGTCCTGCTGCTCGCCGATGCTCTTGAAGAGCAGTGCCTTGCCATCGATATGGACGTGGGTCTCCGTAATTTGCCAGAGACCTGGCGCAAGCTGGCGCCGTTCAACGCGAAAAGTCCCACCCTGCTTCAAACGCCCGAATAATCCGAATCCGAAGATGACATCCTGAGTAAGCTTTCCGCTAATCGTCTGAATGCGGTGCTGCGCTCTATCGATGATCACGGAGCCACTCATCGCGGCCAGCACGCGAGACTCCAAGGTCGGTGGATGGAAATCCGGCTTTGGTTCGAAGTGAAGCTTCACTGACGTGGCGTTCTCACCTTCCATGGACCAGGTAAATGCCTCGGGCAGCATTGTGAGTAACTCACGTGCGCTCTTGTCATCCTGCTCGCCATCTTTTTTCTGTTTTGCCAACCGTGCGGGGTCGTGGATCAGGCGGGTTATGCGCTGATCTTCTTCGCGAGCTTCGTCTGCACTCAGCGGCTTGCCGCTCTTCGAGATAAGCCGCTTCACCGACCCCTGGTCAGTCTGCACAACGATCGAGATGTTGCCCAGCTCCTGCTGATCGTCGCGATATCGCCATCGCGAGTGGTCGTTGTCGTCGGCGTTGATTTCAGTCTGCACGGCCGCTTTCAGAAGCGCGAGAGAGTCTTGCACCGGCGCCGATGCGTCAGCAGCGGAAGGCAAAAGCATCGCGACGCCCACGAGCGCGATAGATAGGAGCCAGGAGAAGTAAGGCCCAAAGTAGAAGCATGTACGCGCTCGAACAAACAACTTGTCCCGGTGAACCAGAGCCATATGGATACGACTATAAACTTCCAAAAAAGGAAGCCTCGCATCACGGAACACGCCCACTCGCTATGCGCTGCTTACTCACGATTGGCCTCTCAGTAAATCAGGGCGCTAGAATGGCCGCATGGAACCCACCGAGATTCAGGAATTCTCAAAGCAGATGAAAGAGGCCGGCGAAGCTGCCTCGACCCGCATCGCGCTCGCCATCAGCATCCTTGCCGTACTTGTCGCCATGGTCACCGTTTTGAGCCATCGCAGCCACACGGAGGCCGTGCTCATGCAGTCGCGCGCCAACGATTCCTGGGAAGAATACCAATCGCGCAAGCTGCGTACAGAGAACCTCCAGGTAACCGTTGACCTGCTTACCCTGCAGCCGATCAACGATGCAGTTGCGACCAAGAAAAAGGTCGACGATTACAACAGCAAAATCGCAAAGTGGACTGGCCAACTGACTGACGATCAGGAGAAGGCGAAAGAACTGGAAGGCGAGGTTGCAACGGCAGAGGCGAAGGCCTCCAGGTTCGATCTGGGCGAAGCTCTGCTGCAGATTGGAGTCGTTCTATCGTCCATCACACTACTGACGCGAAAGAACGGCTACTTCCTGCTGGGTCTTGCACTCGGCCTGGGAGGCCTTGTCGTAGCGCTCATGGGCCTGACTATCCACTAGCGTGCTCCGTGCGGTCCGGCAGTGAAACGCCTCGAATGGCAGAGTTCTTGTTGCGAACGCTCTACCAGGCCAGGGTGGGCGGCAGGAACTCGGCAAAAAGATCGTCATAGAACGGCTTCAGCTCTGTGAGGTTGGGCTTGGTGTCGCTTTTTGAATACAGGTCGTACTGATTGAACTTCAAGACCCACTCCAGCATGGAGCGGTCTTTCTCTGTGCAGAGGTGATCGTAGGCGCCGTGCTTATGCCACGGGTAGAACGAATGGAATCGAAGCATATAGAGCGATTCGTCGCACAGATATGGCTTCATCACCTCGGCAATGTACCCATCATGCCCGAAAGACATGTGCACGTTCTCGAGCCCGCAGTTCGGCTGGTAGATGCCGTAGTTCGTCTGGTACTCCGGGATCAGCCGGTCAGGATTCTTGGCGAAGTACTCAGGAAAGACAATGTCTTTCGACCATGCGCATCCGACCGGAAACGTATCGCCAACAACTCCCCACTGGGGCTCTCCGTAGAGGCAAAGACATTTGCCAAGATCATGGATGAAGCCTGTAAGAACCATCCAACGCGGGCACCCGTCGCGGCGCATTGCTTCGGAGGTTTGGAGCAGATGTTCGATCTGGGTCAGGTCAGTGTCCGGATCAGAGTCATCGACGAGCGTGTTCAGGAACTCGGCCGCTTGCCAGATCGTTTTCTGCCCTTTGTTGAGTGAAAAGTATTCAGCCTCTCTACCAAGAACATAATCAACGGTCATGTTCTCGTGGTTCTGACGGTAGAACTCGGCTACACCGGGAGTCGCAGTGGCATCGTAGACGCGAAACTCGTCCTCGCTTTTGCCTTCCTTATAGCGGCCCTCAAGGAACTCGTCCCACTCGTCAAGATCGTGCAGGGGTTGGGCGGGGAGAACGGTAGCCTGGCTCATGAGGAAGCTCCTTTGCGGACATCGGTGTTGCTATCTTACCGCCAACGTGAGCCTATCTTCCGTTTACTCCCACGGACTTCAGACCCGAGGCATGCACCAGAGCCTCTACGCCCGGCACAATGGCGAGAACCAGAACAGCTTTGGGCGCTTGCGCCTCCTTCAACTCTGCGAGTTGCTGGTTGAGGACTGCGGCCGGCGGAAGCTGCTTGCTTTCAATATTTGCAAGAGCTGCAAGCCCTATGGAAGCCGTGTGGCCAAGGTTGAGCGACACCGGACCAAGCTCCACACTCAGCGAAGAGAGAGTCAGGAGGGGCTGCAAACCTGCATCGTTCTGGGACCACGCGGTAAGCCAAGCGCGAGCCTGGCGTACGTCGGATGCAGAACCGCTTCCATCAGCAATGCGTTGTGCAAGCAGGTTGAACTGGCGAGCCTGGTCGCTCTCGGGAGGAACAACGTCCACAAGCCGGTTGAGCGGCGTGAACCTGTCATAGTCGCGCAAGGATTCTCGCTCATATTCTTTGGTTGGCTCAACGACTTTAGCCAGGACCAGCAGCGATGCAGGATCGCCGCGTCCGACGATTCGTTGCAGAAAAGCCTGGTTGATCGCTTGCGGAGGCAAGCCGTACCAGGCGAGATGCTGCTGCTGGATCGCAAGCCGAGAGTACATTTCAGCCATGTCCGTGACATTTTGTGGAGACCACAACCGCTCCGCTACGGCCATAGCGCGCGGCCAGATTCGCTGCGTGATGTTTTCGGCACTCATGAACTCCGCCCACATGGCAGCTTCGCCGCCGAGAACAAGACTCTTCTGCTCTGGTGTCAGAGCCGCCGTCGCGCCCAGCAGCGGATCTACCGCGTAGTGCCGGGATGCCGGCTCGTTGAGATCCAGGTAGTAGCCTGCTGACAGAATCCCTCGGTTTCCTTGCCGCGCCGCGATCGCGAGCGACTCCTGCCCGCGCCACGACTGGATGACCACATCCTTCGGTGTGTTGGGCTGCAAGACCTCGTCCCAACCAAGAGCTACCTTGTGATACTTCGACACCAGTTGCTGCACGCGCCCCGTGAAGTAAGCCTGCAGGGCCGCGTCGTTGGCGATCTGGTGGGACTTCATGAATTCGCGGATCTTTGGGTTGGCGTCCCACTCCTTGCCATTGCACTCGTCGCCGCCTATGTGGAAGTAGGCATCCGGGAAGAGAGCAGTCATCTCGCCAATCAGGCGATCGAGGAACTTATAGGTGCTTTCCTTCGATGGATCCATGGCAGGATCGAAGACGCCCCATTTGCGTTCGATCTTGTACGGTCCAGCACCGCTTGCCAGCTCTGGATAGCCAACAAACCAGGCGCTGGCATGGCCCGGCATATCAAACTCGGGAACAACCCGGATGCCGCGGTCGCGCGCATACGCAATAAGATCGCGCACTTCCTCCTGCGAGTAGAAGTGGCCATCGGAGCCCTGTGCCTGCAGCAATGGATAGATCTTGCTTTCGATGCGAAAGCCCTGGTCTTCTGACAGATGCCAGTGGAAGACATTCAGCTTGGCCGCTTCCATCAGGTCCAGATTCTGGCGCAGTACGTCAAGCGGGATGAAGTGACGCCCGGTATCGATCATGAGACCGCGCCATGGGAATCGAGGCGCGTCGTCGATGGTGACCGCAGGAACGATAAAGCCCCGATCGCTTGACTGCACAAGTTGCAGAAATGTCTGGAGTCCGTGGAGAACACCAAGCGGGGTTGGCGCCCGCAGAACTACCTGCTCCGCAGTGACCTCGAGATGGTAGGACTCATCCTCTCCTAACTGCTGCGTTGGTCTGCTTGCCTGCTCTACCTGAATCAGGAACTGCGGTTGGCCACTGGACGGCTCGGGCCAGTTGAGAATGCCAGTTTCGTGGCTCAACTGAACCATGAAGCGATTACGGGCGCGTTCAAGACGAGGCTCAGTGAAGCCGCTGAAGGAGATATGCAGACCATGATCGATAGACAGGCTGCCACTGCCTTGAACGGAGTGTGCCGGCAGGGGCATGATCTGCAGAGGCGCCTGGGCGCGTAGTGAAGCGGCAACCGACAGAAGTACACCTGTAGCAATAAGCATTGCCGCGTAAGAACGAAGTGAAACCAACGACTGCATCAAGTTCTCCCTCACCCTCGAAACGGACACCGCACGACGAAATGCAATGTATCCCCTAAATCCTATCTGTATATAGCGCGGTCTCGTAGTATCTGAAGTAGTTATTGAGCCGCAGTGTGACACTCATCTAAAGGTGTCTGAAAGGAACCATGAATCCCGGAACTTCGAATTCAGAGATCATGAACCAAGGAAGTTTGCTCAACGTCCGCCCGGTTTTCTACAACCGGTACCTGCTGTGTATTGCGGGGCTTGGCGGGCTGCTCTACGGGATTGATGTTGGCATCGTCACAGCGGCCTTGCTCTACCTGGGTAAAACTGTTGATCTGACTGTGAGCCAGACATCGGCTATCGTTGCGGCCGTGTTTGGCGGCAGCACAGTTTCATCGCTTGTTGCCGGCTTTCTCGCGGACTGGTTTGGCCGCAAGAAGATCATCATCCTCAGCGGCTTCCTCTTTGTATCGAGCATCGGGCTTATCGTCCTGTCGCATGGCTTCGTGCCGCTGCTGCTTGGGCGGCTGCTGCAGGGCATCAGCGGTGGCGTCATTGCGGTCGTGGTTCCGCTCTATCTTGCGGAGTGTCTGAGTGCGGAGACGCGCGGTAGAGGCTCAGCAATCTTTCAATTCATGCTTACCTTTGGGATCGTGGCAGCGGCGCTCACAGGGCTCTACTACATCCACCAGGCGGAGGCGGTAATTACCGCTGCGGCGGGCAACGCAGACTTGATTCGCGCGGCACAGAACCACGCGTGGCGAGGTATGTTCCTTGCGGTGATCTATCCGGGGACCGCTTTCTTTATTGGCGCGTTCTTCTTGAGCGAGACCCCCAGGTGGTTATTCCGCAAGGGCCGTATTGAAGAGGCTGCGATCGCGCTACGCCGTGCTTCTTCGCAGGAAGAAGCTGACCGCGAATTACGCGAGATGCAGGAGCTTGAAGCAGAAGACAAAGAGCAGGGCGGAGCGAAGACCGGATCTTTACTCCAGCGGAAGTACGTTGTTCCTTTTGTACTTGCGTGCGTAATTCTTACGTTGAACCAGACCACCGGCATCAACTCTGTCCTCCCTTATCTGATCATCATGTTGAAGCAGGCCGGGATGTCGGCTACGCAAGCTTCACAGGGCGACCTTGCGGTGAAGCTGCTGAACTGCGTGATGACGATCATTGCGGTGGCACTGATCGATAAGAAAGGCAGGAAGTTTTTGCTCAGCCTCGGAACGGGCGGCATCGTCATCTCGTTGCTGGGTGTGGCTTCCTTCTTTTACGCGTTCGAGTCGCATCGGGTCGATGTAAGCCCCCAGGTAAAATCGAGAATCCACGCCAATACGCTGACGATGATGCCAAGCGATGTAACGTCGATGGCTTCTCAGCAAACGGGCGCAGTGGCGATGACGATTCTTTACTCCTATGGCAGCGGAGACAAGCTGGCAACGCTGGTCAGCTCTGATACAAGTTCACTCACCGTAGCTCCAGAGGCCGATGTTGCCGGCCGCCCACTCGTCATCAGACGCGCCGTGGTCAGCCCGGTTCCGACGGAACGCACCGGGTGGTTTGTCACGGGCTTCCTTGGACTTTTTATCACCTGCTATTCCGTCGGACCAGGTGTAGTGGTGTGGCTAACCCTGTCGGAGTTAATGCCCACCAGGATCCGTTCAGCTGGCATGGGGATTGCGCTGCTTCTAAATCAGGGTACGTCGACGCTGATCGCCGGATCATTTCTTCCGGTGGTTTCCAACTACGGCTACTATTCGATGTTTCTTTTCTGGGCCGGGGCTACTGCTTTGTATTTCGTCACAGCCGTGTTCTTTCTGCCCGAGACCAAAGGAAAGACACTTGAAGAGATCGGACGACTCTTCGATCCCGTCCACAATCAACAACGCTCTGGGCATTCCCGATGAACGGACGGTCTACCTACGTCCAGTAGAGGATCTTTGCTTCAGGCAGATGCGTCGCAATCATTTCCTGAAAGAACATCCTCATCTCACCCATTGAATCTTTGGGGTAAACGTACTTGAAGCCGCCAAACTTGGTTCGCTTCTGAGTTCGTGCTTCCTCGCGGAGATCAAGGGTCGTCTTGGGATACCACCCAATCAGCACTTCCTTTGATCCTGGAGTGAACCGATGGGTGATAAGTTCCGCAGTCAGATCGACGGCGGAGATGCCTTGCAGCGCCTGGGCCACGCCCAAAAACAGGTCAGCATACTCCTGGCGCCAGTTTGTGATCGGCATGATGGGAGCGATCGTAAGACCTACGGGGTAGCCAGCCGAGGCCATCTTTCTCAGGGCCTGCAGCCGCTGGGTAACGTTTGCAGTTCCACCTTCAAAATCCCGTGAGACGCTGGCGGCATTCAAAGAAAAGCGGACCCTTGTTCTGCCGCGATGATCGATCGCGAGCAGGCCATCGACGGCGTCGAACTTCGTCGTCCAGCGAAGCTGAACCGGTGCCTCCCACAATCCGAAGAAACGAATTGACGCTGCGAGGGCTCCAGTCAGGTGCTCGATACCCAGAGGGTCGGTGTAGCAGGACGCCTCAAAGGTCGTACCCTCGCCTGCACGCTCCGTCGACTTCGAGGTGATTGTCCCTTTGCCTGCGTATGCCTTCAAGCTGTCCAGTATCTCTTCCAGATTTGCATAAGCGCGGGTGACCGGGGGTCCGCTCAGCGAACCGGCAAGGTAGCAGTACTGGCAGTGGGCGGGGCATCCTTGCGCGATATGAAATTGCCAATCGGCAGATGGTGGGATTGGCTGGAGACGTCGCTGCCCTGGAGGCGAGACAACGATTGCGAGTGTGGTCTTCGCGTTGGCATACGCTTTGCGTGCATCTTCGCCGGTAAGTCCGGCCAGACGATTCGCTTTCAGCTTGATGACTTCAGCACCGGATTGCTCTGCGCGCGCCAGCATCGCCTGACCGTATGGAAGTGCCAGCGCATCGGGCGTTATCAGGACTCTCCTGGGCCGCCACAACTTGGCTACTGGCGTAACACGTACCTCCTCCATCTGATCGACCATACAAATTCGATACAAGGTACGGGTATTTGGCTGTCCGGCGCGTGGGTGGCCTGCTGCTCAAGCTTTATCGTGCCAAAGAAGTCTGCACATCGAGTAGTAGGAGCATCACCGCAATACGATGAGCTTTCAAGGTGATGCCTACATCCAATAGGCATGCAGACATTCCTTTCAGGAGGCGTCCCGATTCGCCTCGAATGCTTCAGACCGAAAACGTCCGCGCCCTGTCCCGCCCTTATCTTTTTCCATGGCGCGGGTGGCAACGTGGATCAATGGCTTAAGTACATCGCGCCCGCAATCAACAGCTTCGGCATTGCGCTTTACGCTGTGCATTATTTCGACCGCACAAAGACCGTACGTGCCGATCCTGCGCTTATCCAGGATGGAATACACGTTCCACTCTGGCTTCAGACGGCCACAGACGCACTTTCGCACATAGCCGCGATGCCCGATGTAGATGCTCGGCGAATCGGTCTGATTGGCGTCTCGCTGGGGGCCTTCTTGTCCCTGGCACTTGCAACCGAGGCCAAGCCCATTCGCGCGGTCATCGATATTTCTGGTGGTTTAGCAGAACCGTGGTTCAACCGTGCTACTTCTGCATTCCCGCATACGCTTATCCTTCATGGGGAGGCCGATACCACGGTGCCGGTATCGTATGCTCGCGACCTGGATGACCTGCTTACACGCCTTGAGGTGCGGCACCAGACACAGCTTCTTCCGGGTGAAGGTCACTGGTTCTCACCCGGCGCGCATCTACGGGTTCTCACGGCAGTCTCAGAGTTCCTGAGAACGAGCCTGTGACCGCATATAATATGTGCATGAAAATTGGTCGGGACGACTAGATTCGAACTAGCGACCTCACCCACCCCAAGGGTGCGCTCTACCAGGCTGAGCCACGTCCCGACTGTGTTGCGGCTGCCTTCCACAGCAGGATCGATAGCGATCCAGCAGGAAAACAGCAGGGTTTGCTGCAGTTATAAGTGTACACGAGGCCAAATTTATCGAAGGCTCTGGTTTACGCTCTGTCAGTGCGTCGGAGCTACAAATTCCTTCGGAAGCGAACCGCCTTCGCCGAAGAAGAATTCATTCATCTGCTCGACGAGGAAATCCTGGGCCTCGCGCGTCCACGGCTGCAGACGGTACTCATTCAGCAGCATCTTCTGGCGCTCCACCCACTCACCCCAGGCCTTCTTGCTTACGTTCTTGTAGATCTTTTGACCAAAATCCGAGTCGAACGGTGGTTCGTCCAGCCCTTCCATCTCAGCCTTATACTTGGTGCAAAAAACCATGTGTGCCATTGTTTGCCAGATCTCCTGAACCTCTATTGTAAAGTGACGCGCGTCTACCTGCGTTTGCCCTTGGCTTTCTTCTCCCGCGTGCGCACCTTGGATTTTGTCTTGCCCTTCTTCTTCCCGCTTCGGTTCGGGCTCGGGTGCGGCCTGATGCCTTCAGCGCTGGCTGCGGTCTTTGACTTTCCAGTTCCGGACTTTTTGCCCGGACCCTGGACACGCGCCGCAAGCTCCTCTTCTGAGGGTAGAAGGGCAAACTGAAGCCGCCGCTGCTGACGGTCGATCCTGTCAAGCAGCACATGCACTCTCAGCCCCATCTTGAAGATCCTGCCATTGCGGTCGCCGACGATCTGCCGGTCCGTGTCGCGGAAGCTATACCG
Source organism: Acidobacteriaceae bacterium (assembly GCA_903642265.1). Lineage (GTDB taxonomy): Bacteria > Acidobacteriota > Terriglobia > Terriglobales > Acidobacteriaceae > Edaphobacter. The sequence continues at coordinate 29,734 of CAHJWN010000037.1, forward strand.
GTCATCCACCAGCGAGTTCAGCGGCACAAGACCTTCGATGAACAGGTCATCCAACTCCACAAAGAAGCCGTACTTCGTGCACGAGAGCACAACTGCCTGGAAGTCCTCGCCGACGCGGTCCTGCATGAACTTGATTTTCTTCCACTCGATCAGCTCGCGTTCGGCGTCGGCGGCCCTACGCTCGGTCTGGCTGCACTCGCTTGCGATGGCATCGAGCTCCGCTTCTGGAATGGGCGCCGCAGTGTCGTTCTCCGCAGCTTCACGATTTGCTGTCTCCATCGTCCGCTTGCGTGCTTCAGAGGACCACGGCTGCGGCGCATCGCTCAGGATTGCTCCACCTTCGGGACCAGCACCGGCGTTCAGCAACGCACGAAGCAGCCGGTGAACAATTAGGTCGGGGTAGCGGCGAATCGGCGAGGTAAAGTGCGTGTAACTCGGGCTGGCCAGCGCGAAGTGCCCCACGTTGCGCTCACTGTATCGCGCCTGCTTCAGAGATCGCAGCATCAGGTAAGCAAGGATCCGCTCCTCGGGTTTGCCAGCGATCTTCGCCGTCAGTTTCTGATACATCTGCGGCGTGACCGGGATGGATTCCGGCACCTCGTGGACCTGCGCCTTACGGTCTGTCCCGCGAACATTGCGCCGGTCGCCACGCGTCTGGATCCGCTTTACCGGCAGACTCGAAAATCCCAGCGAATAGCCAAACTGGCTCGCTGTCTCTTCAAAGTCGACAATGCGCTTCGGGTCTGGCACCTCGTGGATCCGATAGACGCTTGGCACCACCTGCGCCTCAATCCACGTTGCCACGCATTCGTTCGCCGAGAGCATGAACTCCTCGATCAGCCGATGCGACCAGCCTCGCTCCGACCGCACAATCGCGTGCATGTCGCCATCGGGATTGAACAGGATCACGGGCTCCGGCAGGTCGAAGTCAATCGACCCGCGCCGCTTGCGCTTGGCATTCAACTTCAGCGCCAGCTCATACATCCGCTCGAACTCCGGCACCAAGTCGTCGAACTCCGTACGCACGGCTTCGTCGCCGTCGAGCACACTCTGGATCTGCGTGTAGGTCATACGCCGGGCGCTGCGTATGATGCCTTCGCAGATCTCGTAGCCCAGCACTTCGCCACGGGTGTCGATCTCCATCAGGCAGCTCAGGACGAGCCTGTCTTCATCGGGGCGCAGGCTGCACATTCCGCTCGAAAGCGTATTTGGGAGCATTGGGATTGCGCGATCGGGAAAGTAGACCGAGTTCCCACGCAGCCGCGCCTCCAGATCGAGCGCCGTTCCCGGTTGTACATAGTGGCTGACGTCGGCGATATGCACCTGCAACTCCCAGTTACCATTGGCCATGGGAGTGACCAGCACGGCATCGTCGAAGTCACGCGCCGTTTCGCCATCAATGGTCACGATCTTCAGGCCGCGAAAGTCCCGCCGACGCATTACTTCATCAGGCTGCAGCGTGGCGACCGTCATCGCCGCAGATTCGGTTGCTTCAGCGAGTACGTTGGCGGGAAATACATGCGGCAGATGATGCTTGCGGATGATGATTTCGACATCCACGCCGAACGCATCGGGCGGCCCAAGAATCTCAAGAATCCGTCCCTTCGCGGGCCGTCCGGCGGAGGGGAAGTCGGTCACTTCGACGTCGACGGCCAGCCCTTCAAGCGGATCGGCCTTGTCTCCCTCAAACCAGCTCGCCTGCTGCGCCTGCGCTTCTTCGCCCAACACACGATGCGCTTTCGCGGTGGCGTGCGTCGCTGCAGGTACTTCAAGGCCATCCGGAATCAGAATTGGCTGAGTCATGCGCTCATCGAGCGGCGTGATGTAGTTACCCTGAAACAGCGGCGCGTTGTCCCACGCCGACTGCCTGCCCTGCTTCCTGGCGTAGTGAAAGATTCCAACCACGGTAGGGTTCCGACGCGTCAAGACACGCGCGATGCGGCCTGATCGTCGCCCATCCCGACCCGGAGGAGCTTCGTCGACAAGCACTTCATCACCCTGCATCGCGCCGTTGATCTCGTTCGGTGGAATGAAGAGGTCGTCGTCACGATTGATGCTTCCACTTGGTCTTACAAATCCGTACCCGTCACGATGCAGATCGAGCTTGCCCGCAAGCAGTTTGTCGCGAGTAGCTCGCAGCATCGTTTCCGGTGGGGGATTCAAGGTACGCGGCACTCGGGCCGTCTTCTCCGGTGTAGCCGAAGGCGTCGACCACTGCTCATTGTTTATCTTTACGAGCTCCCCGCGGGCCGTAATCCTGGCAAGTTGTTCAAGCAGCAGCCTTCGCTCCCGCCCACCACCCATGCCCAGCTCCCGGACGAGTTGTTTATATCCGGCGCGTCCACCCGCCGACCGCTCGACGCGGCGAATCAATTCACGATCAGTATTCGGGTAAGGTCCTTGCTTCGGCATAAAAGAGTGATGGTCGGCGCATCCTGCTCCACGCGGCAGCCAAGCTCAGGCTACACGATGCCGCGTGCTCCTGCTGTGCGCTTAGGCGGCTGACTTTCCCGCTCAAAGCAAGGTCTAGCCTATTCCCGCCGTACCAACAATCATGTCCTTTAGTTCTCCAAACCAGACGCGCGCTCTCGAGCCTTCGTAGTCCGCGATTTGCGAACTACGAAGCCCAGAGACCTGCCTACTCATTTTCCTGCGATGCTTTCCAGCAGCAGGTCCCGCTCACGGGTCTTATCCTTCTCCGCCATCGGTTGAGCGCTTAGATACATCGTCTCCCAGCCTGTATCTGCTTTGTAGGCCGGCCACTTTGGCAGCCCGTCGCCATTGGGATCGCCAGACCTTGCAAAGTTCGTCCAGTACTGCTGCATCTGCTTGCTTAGGACACGATCTGCGGGAGTCCATTTGAAATCGTGCAACAGGTCAAAACTGCCAAAGACATAGGCGATCTCACTCGAGTGGTATGCGGAGTTTCCAGCAGCATGGAACGGATCGGCGGGAACCACTTCGTCAAACCGATAATGGTAGACAGGCTGTTTGCCCGTTGTGGCTTGCGCCTCCAACCACTTCCAGGTCGAGAAGGCAATAAAGCCGTCAGCGCCAAGATCGGAGGCCGAGCGGACGGCCTCGGCGTCTGAAGCTGCGGGATAAGCAGCCAGGACTTTCGAAGCATTCTCGCCATAGTGCTCGTTCACCGATTTGTGAAAGCTTTCAAGCGTGGTCTTGGTCATGACTCCACCTTCGTCATGGTTCCATCCCGCCAAAAGGGGAACATCGTTCTGCTTGCCCGCCGCGAAGATTGCAGCCACGCTCTCCGGAAGAAGGTATCCGTCGATGACCGGGCCGAAATGTACCAGGTCCGGGCTATCGGCCGGCTTTGTTGCCCGGTCCAGCAGTTCCTGAGCAGGGATCGCTCTGAGCTGCTCGAGAGTGTCGACGTGGTAGACCTTGCTGGCGAATTCGGCATTTTTCGCTTCAACTTCGGCCCGCGGTTTGTCCGCTTGGGCACCAGTACGAAACGCGCCACCGCTCTCGCCGATTGCTCTTTGGAACAGACCTTTTGCCAGCGGAGAAGCCATCTGCGTGTTGACCGAGAACGACCCTGCGCTCTCGCCGAAGAGGGTTACGTTGCCTGGGTCGCCACCAAAGGCCGAGATGTTTTCTTTGACCCACCGTAAAGCGGCCGTCTGGTCAAGCAGACCGTAATTGCCTGAAGCCTTGTTCGGCGATTCAGCCGTCAACGCCGGATGGGTGAAGAAGCCGAAGATGCCCAAACGGTAATTCATCGTTACTACGATCACACCATTCGTGGCGAGCACGGCACCATCCTGCCGGGCTTCGGAGGTGCTGCCACCCTGGTATCCGCCGCCGTACACCCAGACCATGACGGGCAGCTTCGCCGCTTTATCCTTTGCTGGACTCCAGATGTTGAGGGTCAGGCAATCCTCGCTTGGGCCAGAGTCGCGGAAGATCATGTCGGCGAAAAAGGGCGCTTGCATGCAGTGGGGACCGAAAGAAGTCGCCTGCCGTACGTCCTTCCATTTCGCCGCCGGCATCGGCTCCCGCCAGCGAAGCGGACCTACCGGTGGAGCCGCGTATGGAATTCCCAGGTACGCTTTTACAGCGCCGTCCTGCTTGCCTTCCACCTTGCCCTGCCTGGTATCCACCTGCAAGGACTTGTTCTGGGCATTGGCATAACCAGCCGACCCGGAGAGAAACAGCACCATTGCCAATCCTGCCGCTACGAAAGATCCTTTTGGTCTAAAGCATTCCATGTACATGTATTCGCTATCCCCGCTGACTGCGAAAGTCTACCTGCTTGCCACCACTTCACGCCACCTTGACCCAGGTCAACTCGATCGGGCGGCCCTCTATCGTCAGCGCCCGGATCTTGAGCCCCTGAATCTTCAGCTCTGGATCTTCAGCTTCGCGCATTGCCGGTAGGAAGCCGCGTTCGCGCGGCCTATAATGTCCTATGGCAACCGTTCACCCAGTCTCTTCCGAGGCTGATGTTCAACAGGTCGATTCCAGGGCCCCTTCAAAGCCCCAACTTCCGCCGCCGGACGAATCGTCCGTGACCGGCTTCGACCTGGAAGCGGCCCTCCCCAAGATTCCCAAAGTTCGTGCAAAGAAATGCCCGGCAAACGAGGCCGCCTCGGACTTCGTCGCAGGACCGACCGGCTCGCTCAATCCTCCAGCACCCATCCTCACCAAGGCCGACAGCTCCGCCTCCTGCCTTGAGGGCAGCAGCCTCGCAGAAATCGCAGTTGTGGACAAGGATTTCGAGACTCTCCTCGCAACGGTGCACGCCAATCGGCCTGGCGATGATCTCGAAATCATTTGTAAAGCCTGGCAGTTCTGCCTGCTCCAGCACCAGGGACAGAAACGTGCCAGCGGTGAGCCTTACGTGATCCATCCCCTCGAAGTCGGCCAGGTCCTCGCCGAACTCAAGATGGATTCGACCGCTATTGCCGCTGGCCTTCTCCATGATGCCGTCGAAGACACCGACGTGACCACCGAAGAGATTGCCAGGCGCTTCGGCGAGCAGGTCGCCCACATTGTTGAGGGCGTGACCAAGCTCGACAAGATCAAGTTTGCCAATCGCGAGGACCACCAGGCCGAGAACATTCGCAAGATGCTGCTCGCCATGGTCACAGACATTCGCGTCGTCATTATCAAGCTCGCCGACCGCCTGCACAACATGCGCACGCTCGAGCACCTGAAGCCCGAGAAACAGCAGAAGATTGCGCGCGAGACCCTCGATATCTACGCCCCTTTGGCGCACCGCCTGGGGATGGGCAAGTTGCGCGGCGAACTCGAAGACCTCGCCTTCAAGTACACCGACACCTTTGCCTACACTCAACTCACCGCAGAGGTTGACGCTCTCCGCGGCGAAGGTGAAACCTTCCTCAACAAGATCGTTGCTGAACTCGAAGCAAAGCTCCTTGAGCACAACATCAAGGGGCGTGTCGAGTCGCGCATCAAGCGCCTCTACTCGATTCAGCAGAAGCTTGCCTTGCAGAAGATTCCCGTCGACCAGGTCTATGATCTCTTCGCTATCCGCGTCATCTGCAGCACTGTCGGTGACTGCTACGCTCTTCTCGGCCTGCTTCACAGCATTTGGCGTCCGGTGCCCGGCCGTATCAAGGATTTCATCGCCATGCCGCGGCCCAATCTCTACCAGTCGCTGCACACCACGCTGATCGCGCCCGGCGGCCATCAATTCGAGGTGCAGATTCGCACGGAAGACATGCATCGGGTCGCCGAAGAAGGCATCGCCGCGCACTGGAAGTACAAGGCGTCCGACTCCGTCACCGCCAAGGATGAAGCCCGCCTCGCCTGGGTCCGGCAGATGATGGAATGGCAGCGTGAGATGACCGACCCGAACGAGTTCATGTCGACCCTGAAAGTCGATCTGTACCCCGAAGAGGTCTACACCTTCACGCCAAAGGGCAAGGTCGTCGTGCTCCCCAAAGACGCAAGCCCGATCGACTTTGCGTACGCTGTCCACACCGAGGTGGGCAACACCACCATCGGCGCAAAGGTGAACAACCGTATCGTCCCCCTGCGCACGAAGCTTCGCAACGGCGACATCGTAGAGATCACGACGCAAACAGGCCACGCACCCAGCCGCGACTGGCTTAGCTTCACAAAAAGCAGTCGCGCCCGCAACAAAATCAAGCACTGGATCAACGAGCACCAGCGTGAGCGCGCCATCGAGATTGGCAAGAAACTCTTGGAACGTGAAGCCCGCAAGTACAAGCTCTCGCTCGGCAAGTTCGAAGAGAAAGACTTTATCCGCGTTGCCGCCGATTACGGTCTTGGTACCGAAGCCGAACTCCTCGCCGCCATTGGCTTTGGCAAATACTCGGCCCGCGTCGTCCTCAATAAATTCGAACCCGGTTCCACGATGACCGCCGAACCGGCGCCTGCAGAAGGCGTAGTCGGCAACGCCATCGGCCAGATGTCCGAAGCGGTCAAGAAGGTCTTCTTCGGCAAGGGTTCCGAGTCACTCCAGGTAGAAGGTCAGGACGACCTGCTCGTCTATCGTGCCCGCTGTTGTAACCCAATTCGTGGTGAAGAGATCATTGGATATGTAACCCGCGGCAAAGGCGTTGCGGTCCATGCCAGAAGCTGTCCCAACGTACAAAATCTGCTCTACGAATCTGACCGCCGCATCCAGGTCGAATGGGCCGCTCTTCCCGATCCGAAGAATCCCGGCGCCCCCAAACCTGACACCTACCCCGTTCGCCTGACCGTCCTCTGCGAAGATCGCGCAGGCCTTCTCAAAGAGTTCACTGCCATTATCGCGGATGACGGCACGAACATTCGCTCGGTCGACTCCAAACCCACCCCCGACGGCAATGCCATCGTCGACTTCGTCGTAGAAACGGTGGATGTCCGCCACCTCAACAAGCTAGTCCTGAACCTCCGCAAAGTCCCGGGTGTCCGCGAAGTGCACCGCGTGCAAAAGATCTAGCCGGCCCTCCCGATGCCTTGGCGGGTGCTTTCCCTTTGTTTGTCCTTCCTGCAGGCAATCTGCTTCTGCGCTTGCCGTTGCCTGCTCCCTTCGAAATCACCACATAACCCGACAGAAGCGTCATTTTGAGTGAAGTCGTAGGATCTGAGGCTCATAGCCAGCCAAGCTTATCCACGATTTTTCCTATAACACCGTTTTGCATGAACGATCTAAGAGTTCTATGCTGGGCAACATGAAGGGCAGCTTGGCCCGTCACGTCATATTTAGCTTGGCACTCCTGCTTGCTTTATCGTCGGCGAGGTGGCGCTGCTCCGCGCAAACCTCTCCGGGAGCCAAGCAAAACGCATCTTCTCGTTTGATTGAGAGGGCTGCTTTCGACTGGAATCATTCAGGAAAGAAGTCTACGTTTTCGTTGTTTCGTCAGGAAAATGCGACTGGCCAAACCTTTGATCGGCTCGTCATAGATTCGGATGGCGTAAAGGGTTGGGCCCTGCGAAGTCGCGACGGTGAGTGGGCTACGACAGCAGACGGGGACTCTGCCCGTCTTAAGCGGCAGAATCTCGTTTCCACGGCGCGGCACTTCCTTTTTGTCTCCTCTGATTCAGCAAAAGCACATATTTATCTGATCCTCAAAGGTGTGGACTCTGGTTGTTGTGTTGGCTCTCTCACTGTTCTGACGCCTAACGACCAAGGCCGACCTACTGTTGTTTTCCAGTCATCGAGCCACCTCCTGACGGCCATTGACGCGACTGGTGATGACGACGAGTTGGCATTGATCGGGCAACCGAGCGACTCAGAAGCAAGGGCGCTCAAGAACGCGCAAAGTTACGATCCCTACCGCGTCTACCTGCTTGACCGTGACCAGCCCGCACGCTACGACCAGGCACGCTCTAAGGCTTACACGGTCGCGCATTACTGCCAGTGGCACGGTCCCATATACGACGAGAAATTTGTCGCTGTGGGCACCACGATAGGAGCCAGTCACTGCCGAGTGATGTCCGATGCGGACTTCAACGCGTACAGACAAAAACACCCATCGCTATTCCCCGAACAGTGATTCCTCGAAAGTCGGGTTTTCGGCAACGACGACGATTCGGGCCGTCCGACTTACCCGTAATTGCCGAAAACCCCTTTTCATGGAACGTCCACATTTTGCGTTGAGTAAGGTAAACTTCGACGCAGAATACCTACAAATTAGGAGTGTTCGTGATGTCAAAGGCTGTTCGGAAAACTCTGCTGGTTGCGGCTATGCTTTGGGTTGTCGGCTCTATTATTTCAGCAGCGCCGTGGATTTCCAGAGACTTCACCAAAGGTTTCGGGGATGCACAGCGCGATAGTGAACCTGCTCTACGGCGCTAGAGACTTCCGCGAAGTCGGTGTTGTCGAAAATGTCGCCGCTGGCGACCATTCAAAGCGCTCGAAGTTGCTGACAAC
>CAHJWN010000038.1 GCA_903642265.1 Acidobacteriaceae bacterium
CCCCACTGCTGCCTCCCGTAGGAGTCTGGACCGTGTTTCAGTTCCAGTGTGTCCGTGCGCCCTCTCAGGCCGGATACCGATCATCGCCTTGGTGGGCCATTACCCCGCCAACTAGCTAATCGGCCGCGAACTCCTCTCCAAGCGCATTGCTGCTTTGACTCGTAAGTGTTATGCGGTATTAGCCCAGATTTCTCTAGGTTATTCCCCACTCGGAGGTAGATGATTCACGTGTTACTCACCCGTGCGCCACTTTACTCAGGACCGAAGTCCCTTTCTCGTGCGACTTGCATGTGTTAGGCACGCCGCCAGCGTTGATTCTGAGCCAGGATCAAACTCTCGTTTAATCTTGGTTTGCCTGCCATCCAACGACAGGGGTCGGGATGGATCAAGCGCCCCTCGCTGCTCGAAAGAGCGAGAGGTTTATAACTAGTGAGAATGACTAAACCAGATTTCGTATCATCTCACGACTGGCACGTTCAACTATGTTGTCAAAGATCCGAACTGAATTCGCCTAGGCGGTCAGCTTTGGATCAAGGAACAACCGGGCAAAGCCACGGGTGTGTCCTCGAACTTGATGCGCTGGATTATCGTCTTGTGTCGCTGGCCGTATCGAATACTTGTCTTCGATATCTGCTCTTTACTCGGCTGGTTCAGCCTCTTCAAGAACATGCTCAGCAGTTTGTGACGTCTTGCGCGAACTTTCTGAGATTACTAATTCCAATCTCGCTTGTCAACCCTTTATTTCACTCTTCAGATAAACTGAACAGCTCAACCGGTCTTCAATCACTCGCGCAGCGCAAAATATCAAAACAACGAACGTCCCGACTAAGGGGCGCGGAGCACTAAGCTCCTCAACTACCAAGCATCAAATCGACGCTTGTTTACTTCACCTGCAGTAGCTTGGGCTTGGATTGGGTCGGACTGGCATATCTTACAATGCCGAGACTCATAACCACGATCAAACGCTTGGACTGCGCTCCGACTTCCCCATTACAAACTGCCTTATTACTCAAAGGCCGGGTGCGAAGCTGCTGTTTGGTACTCACCGAGAGTATCAAGCTTTGCGAAGTTATGCAAACTTTCATCTCGGAGCGCCGTACGAAGCAGATACTTGCTCTTTACTTCTCTGCAAGCTTGCTTCGTTTGCGACTTCCTGAGATTAGCAGTGGACGCGACTCTCTGCAACTCTCACCTGTGTAGAAACTGTGCAATCCATGTGCACAAAAGCTGCATCGGCGCGACTGACGCGGGTTTGGCGCGCAGCAGATTCTTGGCCGCACTAGCCTTCGAGCACACCGAACCTGCCTAAATCGTCGCCAGTCCAGGCGATACGGACCTCTTTCTTGCCAACGCGAACGACCGGAGAAGAGCCAAGATGCGCCATGGTAACGGTCTGACCAGCAATTTTTGCCCCGTTGATGCTTACCGCATTTTCCGCCAGCTTGCGCGTGCCTTCAGAGGCTGACGCAGCAAGACCGGCTGCCTGCAGCAGCTTCGCGATACGAACGACGCCTGTCGTTATTCCCGAAGTATCGGTCTCTGTCTTCACCAGGTCCGGTGAAGCCTCCACCTGTACGACAATCGCATCTTCGCTCGCCTCTCGACGTTGAAACTGCTTGGCCCACCCCTCAGCCGCAGCCTCCGCCGCTTCAGGAGAGTGGAAGTCAGTGGTAATGGTGCGCGCCAGGTCCTTCTTTGCCTGCATGGGATGCAGGCTTCCCGCAGTGACCGACTCCCGCATGGTGTCGATCTCTGACTGACGGAGATCGGTAAGCAGCGTCCAGTAACGCCACATCAGATCGTCCGAGATGGACATGAGCTTGCCGTACATTTCGCTGGGAATCTCGTGGATCCCGATGGCGTTTCCAAGCGACTTCGACATCTTCTGCACACCGTCAAGGCCTTCAAGGATCGGCACCATCAAGATGCTTTGCTGCGGCTGGCCATAGTGCTTTTGCAAGTCGCGGCCGCAAAGGAGATTGAACCGCTGGTCCGTCCCACCAAGCTCTACGTCGCACTCCAGCATCACCGAGTCATACCCCTGCGCGACGGGGTAGATGGTCTCATGAAGACCGATGGGCAGCTCCGCCTGGAATCGTTTATGAAACTCCTCGCGCTCAAGCATCTGCGATACGGTGAACTGCGCCATCAGCTTGACCATGTCGTAGTAGCCGAGCTTGTCGAGCCATTCGGAGTTGTAGCGAACCTCGGTTGCGACCGGGTCAAGAATCTTGAAGACCTGCGCCTTGTACGTCTCGGCATTGGCGGCAATTTGTTCGGGCGTCAACGGCTTACGCGTGACGTTGCGCCCGGTCGGGTCGCCGATCAGCGCGGTTGAGTCGCCGATGAGAAAGATTACCGTATGGCCGAGCTGCTGAAAGTGCCGCAGCTTGCGGATCAGCACGGTATGCCCTAGATGCAGGTCAGGCGCCGTGGGGTCGAACCCCGCCTTAATGCGCAGCGGCTTGCCGCTCTTTACGGACGCGCTAAGGCGTTCTTTCAGGGCTTCGAGCGGGAGGATCTCCGCTGCGCCTTTGGTGATGAGGTCGAGTTGGTCTTCTACAGATTGAAAGCTGGGCATGGTCGCCTTCAAGTATAAAGAAGCCGTGGCAATGCAGTTCAAAGAGGTTTGACCTGGCAGACGAGACAAAGAAACCGGCCCACTTTGCGACCTATCCCAGCCTCGAGCACCGCGTCGTGCTCATTACCGGCGGCGCAAGCGGCATTGGCGAAAAGCTGGTGGAATGCTTCGCGCGACAAGGTGCGCGGGTTGTCTTCATCGACATTGATGATGCTGCAGCAGGCGATTTGATCGCTCGTCTCGCGCCAGCGGTCGCACAAGCACCGGTCTACTTTCGCTGCGATCTGACTGATTCAGCCTTCACCCCAGCTTGCCTGAAGCAGATTCTTGAGCGCTTCGGAACCATTGACGTGATGATCAACAACGCCGGCGACGATACCCGCCATAAGACCGAGGACGTCACGCCGGAGTTCTGGGACAGATGCATTGCCGTCAACCTGAAGCACCAGTTTTTCGCCAGCCAGGCGGTAATCCCGGGGATGAAAGCGCAAGGCCGTGGGGTGATCCTGAACATGAGCTCGATTGCGTGGATGATTCCATCGACGGGGCTGCCGGTGTATGTAGCCAGTAAGGCAGCCATCGTCGGGCTGACGCGCACCCTGGCGCACGAGCTTGGGCCGCACGGGATCCGCGTGAACTGCATCCTTCCCGGAGCCATCGAGACGGCGCGCCAAAGGCAGCTCTGGTATACCGACGAATACGTCGCCGAGGTCATGAGTAGTCAGGCACTGAAGCGGCTGCTTCAGCCTGAAGACGTTGCGCGGCTTGCACTCTTTCTTGCCTCTGACGACGCGAGCGGCATCACTGCGCAAAGCATGATCGTCGATGCTGGCTGGGTCTGAATGGCGTTCCACATCCCAGAATCGAGACGGGCGGGAATTGAGACAGGTTGAAATTAGACGCAGTCGAGATTGGGAACGAGACAGGGTGCACCCAGCATCGAAACACCCATGCCCGATAAGAAGCGCAGAACCGAACGCGAGACGCCGCAGGATGCTTCCCATGCCGACAAGCTCTGCGTACGCTGCGGACGTACCATCACATGGCGTAAGAAGTGGGAGCGCGACTGGGACGCGGTGAAGTATTGCAGCGACGCTTGCCGCAACCAAAAGACCGCTGAAAGCGATGTTCAGCTGGAAGCTGCAATCCTCGAACTGCTCAGCGAACGCGGCCGCGACAAGACGATCTGCCCGTCTGAAGCCGCCAGGCTTGTGGGAGGGAAGGGCTCCCGCGATGACTGGGAATCGCTGATGGAACCTGCCCGGGCAGCCGCTCGACGTCTTGTCGCTGCTGGCCGCATCGTGATCACGCAAAAAGGACAGATCGTCGATCCATCCACCGCAAAAGGTCCCATCCGTTTGCGATTGCAGTGAAATTCATCACCTCCCACGAGCAGCGTTGAAGGCGTTTGCGGCCTCCTATGTCAGCATGACAACCGCCAAGAAGTCGGTAAAGAAAGCCGCGAAGAAGAGCAGCGCAAAGAAGTCTTCCAACGAAAGCAATCCCTGCTGGCCCGGGTTTGAACCCACTCCCGGCAAAGAACCTGGCACCAAGGGAAGCTGCAAACCAGAACCGGGCGAGCACAGCAAGGCGACGAAGAAGGCCACCAAGAAGGCGGCTGCTGCTTCAAAACTCGAAAAGGCGGGCAAGCCTAACCCGAAAAAGTAGCTCGTTGAACGGATCCAGGCCGCAGTTATACTCGCACGCAGGGACGCCGAACAAGCCCGGGCATTCCTGCTCACCCTGCCGCACGTGGTCGAAACCGAGCAGTGGGGCCATAACCTCGTGTTCTGGGTCGGCGACAAGGCGATTGGCGGCAAGATGTTCGCTCTGATCGACCTTGACACGGAAATGCACGGCAAAATCAGCTACCTTGCCGGGGCTGAACGCTATGCCGAACTCGTGGAGATGGAGGGCTTGTTGCCTGCGCCCTACTTCGCGCGTATCTACTGGATATCAGCCGAGCGTTGGAATGTCTTTCGTACTGCAGCATGGGAGGCAGAGCTGCGCGCTGCCCACGCGCTCACCTTCAAGAAGCTTGCGCCTGGTGTCGCTAAGGCGCTCGCTCTACCCACAAGGTCACTCGAACAGCTGATTGCTGAAAAGACTGCAGCGATCGCCGCGAAGAGCAAGAGCAAAGCAGCAGCTAAGCCTTAAATATGCTGCGAAACGCTGGCCAATATCGATAAATGAGAAAAGTCTCGATCAGCGTAAACACGAGACCCGTCTCAATCCCATTCGGCATCAGCGTCGCATGAAACAGCAGTATGACTACAAGGATTGGCCCTAGCAGCACCAGCGCCACCGGCACATATTTACCGATCAAAAGCAGGACCCCGGCCACGATATAGAGCAGCCCGATGAAATGGAACCATCCATGCTGCAACATGATGGTCGCCATCGTGCCACCGTCTCCGGGCATTGGCTGCATTGGGATGAAGGCATGCAAGCTGTTCGCGCCGAAGATCAGGAACGGCAGCCCCAGCAAAACTCTCGCAATGATCGTAACGATCTTCACCCTGAATACCTCAGGTTCGGGCTGAACTAAACAGCGTCTACAGGTGTCCGTATCTTCCCGCGAGAGGGCTGTGCGTTTGGGTTCAAGACGCCCAGAAATGCATCGCGGTACGCATAGATCAGGTACAGCTCCATCAGCATCCAGAAAAGCGCGAAAGCTAATCCGGACGGTGCCAGCGTGGAGTGAAACAGCACGATGATCAGAAGGATCGGCCCAAGTAGCGTAAGCCCGAGTGGCACCAGCTTGCCGCTCAGCAGCATGAGGCCGCCCAGGATCTCAAGCGTGGCAATTAGCTTGAACCAGCCATGGATGAACATCAGCGTCATCAATGCCGTCGCATCGCCAGGAGGCGAGGGCGTAGGGATGAAGTGAAAAAAGATATTGAAGCCGAAGACGGTAAAAACCAGGCCAAGAAGGAGGCGGACTCCAGTCACGACAATCTTCATAGTGCTCTCCTGACGTGCAATATCTGTGCGGGCCAACTTCATCGGGTGCGAATCTCGGCCATACAGTCCTGCACGACCCGGTACCATTAGCCTGATGCAGACATTATCAGAGACCGGCGTGCTTTTATCGCTCACAGACCGGGTTGCCCTTATCACCGGAGGTTCACGTGGAATCGGCGCGGCCACAGTTCGGCTTTTCCGCCAGGCTGGAGCGAAAATCGCCTTCAGCTATCAAAGCGCAAAGGAGACTGCTGACGCGCTGGCGGCTGAGTGCGGCGGCCCGGAACACTGCGTCGCCATTCAGCAGGATCTGGCCGTCCCGGAAGACGGCAAATCGCTTGTCGCCGCGGCGGTCCGGGCATTCGGACGCCTGGACTGCCTTGTCGTAAACCACGGCGTGTGGCCGTCGCACGATGCCCCGATTGCGACGATGACAACGGAGCAATGGCGCAGCACACTCGGGATCAATCTGGATAGCGCCTTCGGTCTCGTCCAGGCAGCCGTCGCCCAGATGCAGCAGCAGCCGCAATCTCAAGCTACAGCGGCGAAGGGTCATATCGTGCTGGTGGCTTCTACTGCTGCCCAGCGTGGCGAGGCCTTCCATGCCGACTATGCCGCGAGCAAAGGGGCGCTCGTCTCGCTGACAAAGAGCCTCTCGTCTGAGCTTGCGGGCCAGGGCATTTATTGCAACTGCGTCGCCCCGGGATGGGTCGGTACCGAGATGTCTCATGCAGCCCTCAGCGATCCGGCCACGTCCAAGAAGGTGCTGGCCACGATCCCGCTGGGCCGTGTTGGCCATGTCGACGAGATTGCCGGGCCGATTGTTTTCCTCTGCACGCCATTTGCCGGTTTCTGCTCCGGCGAGATCTTCAACCTCAATGGCGGCGCGGTGCTTGTAGGCTGAGGTGGTCGGCCAGTTCTGGAGTTTCCGAATGAATTTTGCTGTAAAGCTGTCTGTCCTCGCGTGTGCTGCGAGTCTTCCTCTCCTTGTACCGGCCCGAATGGTCGCGCAGGCTTCGGACATTCCCAGTGCCCAGACCGCCGCCCAGAATGGCTCTCAGACCCAGGGTGTCGATCAGGATAAGCGCGGTCGCCTCCTGCTCGAGCAGATGGTCACAGCTCTTGGTGGAGAGTCATGGCTGAGCCGGAAGACGGTTCTTCTACGCGGCAACACGGCTGCGTTCTTTCACGGAGCACCGACTCTGAGCACCACGCCTTATTGGGACTACGTGCAGTTCCCCGACGCCTCCCACGCCGATCTCGAACGGATCGAATTCACCAAGAAGCGCGATGTAGTCCAGATCTGGACAACGTCGAACGGCTACGAAGTAACGTACAAAGGGACCAAGCCGCTGCCCGCCGACCAGGTTGCCGACCACCTCCGCCGCCAGGCACACTCGATCGAATCGGTGGTCCACTTCTGGCTGAAGCAGCCCGGCATCGTCGTTCTGTACGAAGGCGCGACGCAGGTTGAGCGCCGGCCCGCCGACAAAGTGACGCTGCTCGCAGCGAACAACGACGCAGTGACGCTCGAGCTCGATGCGACGTCCCATTTGCCGCTGCGACGCAGTTACGAGACTCGCAACGAACAGTTCAAAGACCTTGATGAAGAGCAGGAAGAGTACGAGAACTACCAGCCGTACCAGGGTGTGATGACCGCGCTCAACATCAGCCGCTATCACAACGGTGATCTCGCCAATCAGCGCTATCTGACCGGCGTAGAGTACGGTGTAGCCACCACCCCGGACATGTTCGACACCAGTCTCCCGCTGAAACACAAGAAGTAGCGCGGTTTATACTGACTGCTGCCATGAGCGAGACCGAAGCAGCCGCAACACCCCGCAAATGTACGATGGACATCAACGAGATTATGTCCATCCTGCCGCACCGCTATCCATTCCTCCTGATTGACCGCGTGGTCGAGATGGAACCCAGGAAGCGCATCGTCGCCATCAAGAACGTCACAATCAATGAGCCGTTCTTTCAAGGCCACTTCCCTGGCCAGCCCGTGATGCCGGGCGTGCTGATCATCGAGGCGATCGCGCAGGCGGGTGGCGCGCTGCTGCTGACTGAGATCCCAGACCGCGAAGACAAGCTGATGCTCTTTACCGGCATCGACAACGCAAAATTTCGGCAGATGGTTCAGCCCGGCGACCAGCTTCGCATCGAGATCACAGTTCTGAACTGGCGCAAGACAGCCGTAAAGATGCTGGGCAAAGCTACCGTGGATGGCAAGGTTGCCTGCGAAGCGACGGTAACCTGCATGGTCGTTCCAAGGCCTGCAAAGACAAGCCCGACAAACTCAGAGAACGCGGCAAGCACCGCAAGCACAAACGTTGAGCTGGTCTCCGAGGTCCCGCTGGCCGAGGTCACTCACGCGTGAGCATTCATCCCACGGCGATCGTTGCTGAAGGCGCTGTCATCCCTGCAAGCTGCGCCATCGGGCCGTACTGCACGGTCGGTGCCCATGTTGTTCTAGGTGAGCAATGCGAGCTCGATTCGCATGTCGTTCTCGACGGTCATCTCACTGCTGGCAACAAGAACCGCTTCTTCTCCTTCGCCTGCATCGGCATCGCACCGCAGGACCTGAAGTATGCCGGCGAGCCCACTCGCCTTACGCTCGGCGACAACAACGACATCCGCGAGTACGTCACCATCAGCCGCGGTACGGTAGGCGGTGGCGGGCATACAACGGTGGGATCGGGCTGCCTGATCATGGCGTATACGCACATCGGCCACGACTCGCACATTGGCGATGGCGTGATCCTGGCCAACTCGGCCACGCTAGCCGGCCACGTGACGGTCGAAGACTTCGCAGTCGTTGGAGCGCTCTGCCCGGTCCACCAGTTCTGCCGCATCGGCAAATACGCATACATCGGCGGCGGCACAACCATCACGCAGGATGTGCTGCCGTACTCGCTGACGTCCATCGAGCGCAACAACCACGCGTATGGATTGAACAAGGTCGGGCTGGAACGCCGCGGCTTTACGCCAGACCAGATCAAGGAACTTCGCACCGCATTTCGCGCTTTGACTGGCTCGAAGATGAACACGTCGCAGGCGCTCGAAGCCATCAACGAGAAGATTGCCGAAGGTGCTGGCGATCACGTCCGCTATCTTGCGGAATTCGTTCAAAACAGCCAGCGCGGCGTAATCAAGTAGGTCGCGGGCTATTGCTGATCAATGTCGCGTTCTCACTATCGGGCACGCACCGGTCTTCCTAAACTCCTCGCATAGGACGCGTGGAGGAACAGATGGCGACCGGACAATCCGCACTGCAGGCAACGGAACACCAGGCAAACAGAGTTTCACCGGTAAGACGACGAAAGATGGACCACGTCTTTTTCACGACGATGGCCTTCGTCATGGCCGCCGGTGTATTTGGCGGCTTTGCTCGTACCTACTTTGCAAAAACGTTCTTCCACACGCCGCAGATACCGCTCTGGGTCCATGTTCACGGCGCAGTCTTTACAGCCTGGATCCTGTTCTACGTCCTGCAAAACCTGCTCGCTCTCAGCGGAGGGATGAAGCTTCACATGCGGCTCGGCATTACGGGCGGCGTGCTTGCTACTGCGGTGGTGATAATGGGGATGGCTGTCACCGTGAGGCAGGTTCATCATGGCAACTTCTTTCCTTTTCCGGATGCCTACAGCCTGGTGGCTGTCTCGACCGTCCAGATGGTTTTCTTCGCGTTCCTGATCAGCCTGGGATTGCTCTGGAAGCGAGATGCCGAAAGCCACAAGCGGCTGATGCACATGTCGAGTCAGCTGTTCTTTTTTCCTGCATTCGGCCGACTGCTTGGCGGCATCAACGGCCTGACCCTGGGTCTGGCGCTGGCACTGTTCTGTGCCGGACCGGTCTATGATCGGCTGACTCGAGGCCATGTGCACAGGACGTATAAGTGGGGCGTACCATTGCTCATTCTCACCACTCCGCCGTTCTCCGTGATCGCCTCACACCTGGGAATCTGGCGTTTCCTCGTCGACAAAGTTGTTCTGTAAGCCAGGCTCGCTTCGGCTAGGAAGCGCAGTAGTGGATCAAGTGGTCCGCCGACAGTTCCCGCACTGCCGACGTTGGAACTTCGCCGGCAAACTGCTTGAAGTCACGGATCATATGCATGTGATCATGATAGGACGCAGTATGCGCTATATCGGTCCACGTCAGGGCCGTCTCTGTACTGAGCCGGAGCGCATGGCTGAAGCGCGAGATCCGCGTCAGCAGCTTCGGCGTAACACCGGTGGCTTCAAGAGCTTTTCGTTCAAGCTGGCGTAGAGAGAGTCCCGCGTGTCCTGCCACCTCGTTTACGCGCACACTTCTTCCCAGCAGCGTCAATTCAGCAAGAGCTGTGTCAATCCCAGCGACACTCGGAACAGCTTTCAGTCGCCGCAGAAAGAACTGGTCGAGAAGTTCAGTCCGCCGCTGAAAATTTCTTATGTTCCCGAGTTGCTGGTGCAAGTCGGACACAGGCTTGCCTAAGACCGCGTGGCCCTCGGTGCCTCCCTCTGCAAGCGGCGCTGTTGGCATGGCAAAGAGCTTTGAGAAGCCCGCAGGCTGGAAGAGGACAACAAGCGATTCCACATGACCGCGAATGATCAACCGCGCCCGCCGCCAGCTTTGTGGACCAATGATGGAGATGGGGTTTGTGTCATCTAAAGTCTCGGTGCCGTAGTTGCGGACCTCGTAAGCTCCGGCAAACTCGAACTCGAGCATGACTCCGAGGCGTGCGACCACGGGCTCGACCAACTCAATCTTTCCGAGCTTCGCCTGTCGCTGAACATAGGCGCGAATGAATGGACGCAAGGCGGGCTGCGGCGTGGCGCTTTCGACATGCAACATCGATCCTCCTTGAGAAAACAACAGCCGT
Source organism: Acidobacteriaceae bacterium (assembly GCA_903642265.1). Classification (GTDB taxonomy): domain Bacteria; phylum Acidobacteriota; class Terriglobia; order Terriglobales; family Acidobacteriaceae; genus Edaphobacter. The sequence continues at coordinate 10,410 of CAHJWN010000038.1, forward strand.
TCCGCTTTACGCACCGATCAGGACTGCTTCTGAAAGGCAGAAGGCGAACGGCCTGGCCATGATGCCATCCAGCTTACTGCGATCCTATGCTCGATGAAAGTCAGAGCTCCATATCGCTTGTATATAAGCCGTGGCTCCGCGGCGGATCATCGTGCCAGACTGGCCAGCCTTGCCTTTTCGAACTCATCGCCACTCTTCCACTCCACGGTCTTTGGGGCACTTAGAGCTTCCCAACCCAATTCCATGCCGAACTTCGCCAGCTTCGCGTTGCTGGTAAAGTCCATGTCCGGCGTGTAGTTGTCGCTGAAGTTGTGATAGCGATGCGCGGTGTAGTCGTCCTCCTTCGCCAGGCCCCACGCCGCATCGTGGCCGACGAACAAGGTCCCCTCGCCGACCGAAAAGGACGGCACACCGACCCGCGCCATGCTGAAATGGTCGCTGCGATAGTAGTGGCCAGCTTCGGGATGCGCGTCCGCAACAATCGCGAGATGGAAGCGCTTCGCTGTCGCCTCAAGCGTGGGATAGAAGTTCGTCCGCTCTGCGCCAGTCACTGACGTCTCGAGCGGATCACCGAACGGCTCCACATCGTCATAGTTCAGGTCAAGCGCGATCTGCCCTGACGGGATCGGCGGATGCTGCCCGAGGTACTCGCTGCCCAGCAGTCCCTGCTCTTCCGCCGTCACTGCCGCAAAGATGACCGAGTGCGGTGGCTTCAAGGCGCTCCAGACCCGCGCCAGTTCAATCAGGATTCCGCAGCCGGTGGCGTTGTCCGCGGCGCCGTTGTAGATGTTGTCGCCAGCCATCCCGGGTACAAATCCAAGGTGGTCGTAGTGCGCGGAGTACATCACCGCCTGGTCTTTTCCCTTGCTCTCGCCAGGCAGGATTCCGACCACGTTTGGCGACTCGTACGGCCGCACCACGCTGTCGATATGCGCCTTCAAACGCACTGAAAGCTCCACCGACTTAAACCCCTTCTTGCCCGCCGCATCGACCTCGGCGTCGGTAGCGCCAAGCCCGCTTGCTGCAAACAGCTTATCGGCAACATCGTGATGGATCCATGCTGCAGCTTCGACCGCTGGCTTCGCGTCTTCGGCAAGGAAGGTCTTCTCCCCTGAACCGGAATGTTCCACGACGCCCCAGCCATAGCTGGCAAGATCGGTGCGATGGATAATCAGTGCGCCAATCGCGCCCTTTCGCGCCGCCTGCTCGTACTTGTACGTCCAGCGGCCGTAGTAGGTGAGCGCCTTACCGCCGAAGAACTTTGGGTCATCGGAAGGCGGATCGCCCACGATGATCAGCACTACTTTACCCTTCACATCGATGCCCGCGTAATCGTCCCAGCCAAACTCCGGCGCCGTTATGCCATAGCCAACGAAGACAATCGGCGCGTCGATATCGGCCACCGCCTCGTGACGCGGATTGTTGATGACGTAGTCCGGCCCAAACTTGATTGCGATAGGCGCTCCATTCTTCGGCACGATGGACATCGTCGAGGTGTCCCGCTTCACCGTCATGCCGAAGAAGTTTACCTGCTGCATGTAGGTGCCGTCGTCGCCGCCGGGCTTTAAACCATACAGCGCGAATTGCGTCGCGATGTACTTCGACGCAAGATCGCCGCCACGCAGACCCGGCGCACGCCCCTCCAGCAGATCGTCGGCAAGGAACTTCACATGGGCACGAATCTTCTCCGCATCAATCGAGGCCTCTGCCGCCTTCACGGCGGGCGGAGCCTGGGCCAACGCGAGGAGACTGCAGCCAGCTAAAGACACGAGTGCAGCAAGGGACATACGCAGTTTCATGGGGCTTCTCCAAAAGATGAGCAGTATTCGCGCAGAGAAGACAGACTACAGCACCGGTCCCGATCGCTCTCTGAAACTAGAAGGAGTCATGATCTTCGTCGTGGTCACTCACCGGTGCGCTCCTGCCGCCCTTCGGGCGCGTCTGATGCTCCGGCTCCGGCCCGCGCGGCGGCTTCATTGCCATTACATCGAGGCGCTGCAGCACCTTGCGTGCCAGCCCTGTCAGCGGCACGGTGCCAAGCGTGTACGTATTCACCCAGTGGAGATCAGCCTTTGCCAGCGGCACTGCCTTTCGCAATGCATCGTCAGACGGTCCCATCGGGGCATAGATCCGTGCGTAGTAGTTCGTATTTGTAATCGCGTGGCGGATACGCAGCAGCGGCTCGCGATGGCTCAGTTCGTCTCCGCCCGCGTCAAGCGGCAGCGGTGGCAGCTCATACATGCCCGGCATCAGGCTCGCCTCAGGAGGGCGCTTTGCAAGCAGCACCTGCGTGGTAACGCCGCGCTTGCGGATGGAGAGCAGGAACGCCACTTCGCGGCTCCGCAGCTTCGCCCGCGGGGAGGTTCCATGCTCACCCCGCGTTCGGCAGAGTGCGTGTACCGGACACTGCAGGCAGAGTGGCGAACGTGGCAGGCAGATGGTTGCACCCAGCTCCATCATTGCCTGGTTGTGATCACCAGGCGGATTCCGTTCGCCGACCTTTGCCACTCGCGACGCCCCATTTTGCTGGTACCCGGCAGGTACCAGGCTCTGTGCTGTTGTGCGCAGGAACGCCCGCCCAGCCGCCGTTGGCTCCTCTGCCCGACCCGTAATGCGCAGCAGCACGCGTTCCACGTTTCCGTCAAGTACGGCAATGCTCTCGCCGAATGCGATACTCGCGATTGCCGCTGAAGTGTACTCGCCGATCCCAGGCAGGGTACGGAGTTCGCTGGAGTTCGCTGGCAACACACCGCCTCGCTCCGACGTAATGAACTGCGCCGCCTTGTGCAGCATGCGTGCGCGTCGGTAGTAGCCAAGTCCGCTCCAGGCTGCAAGCACCTGGTCTTCAGGTGCCAGTGCAAGCGACAGCAACGTGGGGAACTTTACCAGGAAGTCGTGATAATGCTCGATCACGGCGGCCACACGCGTTTGCTGCAGCATGATCTCCGACAGCCATATGCAATAGGGGTCGACGGCTTCTCGCCATGGCAGCTTGCGCGCATGAATCCGATACCACTCGGCCAGTGACCCCTGGAATGCGACCGGATCTAACGCAGGTCCAACAACCGTCTTTTTTCGTCCAGGCATTTTGTCTGCAGTCTATCGTCAAACTTCATGAACTGGCAGAACTGCTTCAAATGCGAGACAAACCCGGAGCGGACCGCTTGGTGATCGTCAACGCTGCGCTAGTCTGTATCGCCCGGATTTGTCTTGACCACAGGTTCTGGCTTGGTGGGATACGGCATACCCTTCGCGAGCACATCCTGCAGTTGGGCGTCGTAGCCATAAACGTCATCGAAGAAATGGGTGAGCCCGTCATCCTCAACGAAGCCGGTCACGTAGAAGATCACGATCGGAATCTGCGTCTTCAGGTTTACCTGGTGGTTATCGGCGCCGCTCTGCATGGCTTCGGTCACCTTGTCGAGGTCCCAGTCACCACCATCGGAACCTTTCTCGGCATCCTTCTGGCCGGAAAGCACCCATGCTGCAAGCTTCTCCGGCTCCTGCACACGAACACAGCCATGACTGAAGTCGCGGCGAGTGCGATTGAAGAGCCCGATCGCCGGGGTCGAGTGCAGGTACACGTCGTATTGATTCGGAAACATGAACTTCACCAGGCCCAGAGAATTCTTTGGCCCGGGCTTCTCACGCACCATCACGCCGCCGTGCTCAACCTGGTGCACGGTGTAGTTCGTGAGGACCTCGCCCTTGTTGTTCGTCACCTCATAATTCTTTGCCTCAAGATAACCCTTGTTGGCTTCGAGATGCGGGACAAGTTCCTTACGGGCAATGTCGGTCGGCACGTTCCAGTATGGCCTGAAGATGAGGTACTTCATCATGTGCGTAAAGACCGGGGTCTGGTGCTCGACGCCCGTCTTGCCGACCACGACCTTCATCGTGAACTCCGGCTGGTGATTGTCGTCATACGCATGCAGCACGAACTCAGGAAGATTGACGATGATTCGCGCGTTCAGATACTGATCCGGCAGCCAGCGCCAGCGTTCGAGTGAGTCCTGTAACTGCACGACACGCGCGCTCAACGGCACGTTCAGGGACTTCACCGTCTGGGGGGTGAGCTTGCCATCTTCCGTGAGGCCATGCCGATGCTGATAGCCCTTCACGGCGTCTGATAGTGCGTGGTCGTAGCTTCCGCTTGCTGTCGTCTCGGCCGGGGCATCGCCTTCCAGCTTGAGCCTCGCGAGCAGCGCCGCCGCTGCTGGATAAGACTGACCAGCTACGACCGGCTTCGCCACGTCAGGCAGCGGAGCGGCGTTTGCCTGGCTCTGCTGATTCGCGAGATCGAGATAGCGGGCGAGCGCTTCTTCGGTCTTGCGATACTGCTCCGAGTTCGGCTCGACTGATTCGACCAGCTTCGGAACCTCGTCGGCATCGACAGCTTTGTCCGAGACAAACTCCGCCAGGTCATACTTTTTCGAGTCGGCATTTATGTCGAAGTTGAAGTGGGTCGGATTGACGCGGCCAATGTGCAGGTCCGAGATGTACCGCATGACGGCAATCGTCATTGCCACGTCGAACTGCGCAAGGTCGTCGCCGTTCTTACCGGCAAGCTTTTGCGTGCGCTCCGCCCAGCGTGGCCCGTCGTAGTCTTCAGGATTCAGGCCCTTCGCCGCCGCATTGTTGAACGCCTGGATGAAGGCGCTCGCCTGGGCAGTGGGCTTGCCGTCGCGCGTCCAGGCGACTTCGTTGTTGCGGTCGCCATAAAAGGTCGCCACGGCGGGCTGGTAATCGGAGTAGTCTGGCCACCGCAGGATGGCCAGCGTCTTCGAGCCGGTCACCTTCTGAATGTTGTCCGCATAGTCCGTGGTGTTTTCAGCTGAGATTGTCTTGCGATGACGATGGCAGCCATCGATTGCGAATAAAGACGCCAGTAGAAGACCAGCAGCGAGGGTGCGTGGAGTGAGGCGGAGTCTTGCGTTCATCATGGAAAGCATCTTGGCCGGGCCGCCTGGGTAGTTGCGAAACACTCAATTTTTTGTTCGTGGTTACAGATGCAGCTTAGCGCATTCAGCCAAACCCCGGAAGCCTCAAATTGCCTGCGCCATCGCCGGTAGCGCACTCAGGCAGAGCAGCGCCTGCACTACCAGGATCACTCCCGTGAGCACGAGAAACATCCGGCGCTGCCTGGTTTCGAGCGCATCTGCGAAGACGCCACCCACAAAGGTAAACAGGAAGGGCAGCGCCCAGAGCCACGGAAACGAGAGAGTCTGGGTCGTTCGAAGAGCAAAGACCGCCAGCACCATCAGCAAAGGCGTCGTGTTGCCGAAGTACCGGCATCGCTTCACTCCGAAGTAGAGCAGCAACGAAACCGCCGTAGCGACCAGGATGGGTGCATTCGCAATCAACTCTGCGAACGCTTTCGCGCCATCCAGTGAAAACCAGAACCTGCCGCCTCCGCCCGTGAAAACGTACGTGAATGGCGCCAGGCGGAAGGCGTAGGAAGCGAACACGATTCCCAGGGCAGCCAGGGCTGAGAAGATAAGGATCTGCATGACGTAGCTTCTGCGCCGCTCCGCCAGGTACATCAGAAAGAATGCGGCGGCCACGAAGCCCACCATCGCAGCCAGCAGATGCGCGGTTGCAGTCAGTCCGAGAGCGATCACGAATAACCCGATGCGCGGCTTCCATTTGCGGCGCGGCCCCTGCAGTGCGTGGGCCACGCCGATCGCCGCATAGACCAGGCCATACAAGCCCCACATGGCAAGAACATCGTTATTCGGCATGACCGCAAACCGCACGACCGCGGGGCAGAAACAGTAGAGTCCAAGAGAGAAAAACGCGCCTTCATTGCCAAACAGTCGTCGTGAGACCCACCACAGGCCACCTCCCAGCCAGATCGCGAAGAAGATGAAGGGCAGGTGCATCAGGTACTTCACCTCGCCTATCTCATGCCGCGCCTCCCACGTCGATCCATTCAGCGTCCCGCCAGCGTAGAGCCGGTTCTCGGGCTTCCGCAGGTGGTCTGTGCCGAGCAAGATCAAACGCTGCATCGTTAACGGCAGCCCGGCGACCCGATACGCCATTGTTCCGTCGCCATGCAGATTGCCGCAGGTTGTGAAGTATCCGGCGAGCGGAGACGGCTTCTCCCACATCTCCCGGCCGCACAGGGCGTAGCGGTAATCGGTCTGCGTTAGCTGCTGGCTGTTCACGACCCACAGGCACTCACATAAAAACAGCACCAGAAGCAGCGCGGCAAGCCGTTGGGGTCGTCCGATTTGAATCGTAGGAAGAGTCATCTATAGCGTGCGCTAAACCTGGATGCCCCATCTTCACGACAGCTACATCTTCGCTAAAGTGAGAACGTGCGTCGCCTGAATGGCCATCACTTTACGAAGCCTGCAGCCACCCGGCAACCCCGCTTTCGAGTGTATCGTGAGAAGTAGAGGTCCTCATGCAGTCGCTTTCGTTCACCCCCGGCCAAGCTTTCCTCTCATCGAATTCCACCGCCGTTCCGTGGACTGCAGTCTTCGAGGACGAAGGCGTGGCCGGCTATTTCTATGCTTGCGACCGCTCGCAGCAGACGCAGGAAGAGAGCATCATGGATGCCATGCTGATCTACAACGTCGAGGCCCTGGCCCAGAGCGATGCCGAGTTGCAGCGCCCCGAGGCCACGCGCATCGCCAGCATCGAGTGGTCCCGTGACGGACAACAGGCTGTTCTCTACCTCGATGGCACTGCGCAGGCGCTCTTCGATTTCCAGCAGCGCTGCGGCTACTGCCGCATGGATTTCCCCAATTTCCTGGGCGCAGACGGCGACTCGTGGCGTAAGACCACCCATGCCTGGAATGAGAATGCGCTGCAGCGGTTTGAATCAGCGCTGTACGTTTGAACAACAGGAAGAAGTGAAAAGGCGGAAGCCGAACCGGAGACTTCGCTTCTGGTAATCCTTTCCCAGGCTACAAAAACATCTCCTCGACTTCGAACCAGTTCTTCACTCGTCGAAACCCCGTAACCGCCACATTGTGCGGCGAGCTGTAGAGGATTCCTTCGCCCGTGAATCGCCTCAGTTGCCGCGGATTGTCATCGATCAGGAAGTCGGCCTTCAGGATTGATTTATCGCCGCAATAGACGATGTGCGACGGCGAGATAAACGGGAAGTGCTTCTCCAGCCAGCGAAACTTCGCTACAAATGAGGTTGGGACTTCCATTGCCGCCGTTGCAATGAAGACTTCATACTTGCCTTGGAGTGCAAGCATCACCCGCTGCGCTTCAGGCATGACGTCGAGGACCTCAAAGAAGTCCTCAGACCTCAGGTAAGCCTCAAGCGCCGGATGCCGGTCGAGAGCAACGACATCCCAGAGCCACTTGCCGTGCAGGTCTTCCTTGGTCACCTTCTCGTCATGGTCGCGGTTGTAGCGGAGCAGATGCTCTGCCACCGCGTCCGCAATCACCTCGTCCATGTCCACACAGATCCGCTTCAAACCAGTCCCCTGACCCACATCTGACAACTTACAACGAACGAACGATCTGTGCTGCGATGCTCTCGACGGGTACCGTCTTCCGCTGCGGCGAGTCGCGTGCGGGATCGTAGTACAGCAGCCTGCCGCAACTCTCGCAGGTCATCATCTGGTCATCGTTGCTCCGGTCGCGAAGGTCGTTCCAGCGCTGCGGCCGCACCATCATCTGGCACGTCATGCATTTCTGGTTCAGTGCCTCAGAGACTGCCGTGCCCTTGGCTTTAGCGATGCGGTCGTAAATAGAGAGTGACGCTTCGCCGATCTCTGCCCGCTCCGCCACCCGCAGCTTCTCGACACCCGCCAGCAGAGTCCGGTCCGCCGTAACAGTCGCGTTCGCGCGCACGGTCTCACGCGCGAGATTAGCCTCCGCTTCGGCCACTGCCGCGTCCGCAAGTTCTTTCTGCGCGTCGAGTGCCTCGCTGCGCTCCATACTCTCAAGCTCCGCATCTTCGATGCCGGAGATCTTTGACTTCGCAAACGTGATTTCATGCTCGTATGCCGTCGTCTGCACCGTGTTGGTCGCCAGTTCAAGATTCTTCTGCGTCCGCGCTATCTTCGTCCGCAGGTCCTTCACATCGGACTGCTGCCCGCGCCGTAACGTTTCTTCCTTCGCAATCAGCCCTGCGATCAACGCTCGCTGGCCCTTCACGGCTTCACACTTTGCGGTCAGGCTTGCGACCAGCTTGGGAAGCGCCACCATCTCGTCTCTAAGCCGCTTCGCCTCGACGTCGTGCTTCTGCAGAACAATCAACTTCTCAAGGTCTGGATGCATCCTGGCTCCTGTACATTGCTCTTACATTCAAGCCTTTTATCTAGACTAATAGAAAAGACCCGGGCTTCGTTTGGTCGATGGCGGACGGAACCTCTGCGCCTGGAGATCGTCTCCGGACTGAGCGCCGGATAGTTCTCCTCAATCTCCTCGATCCGAGAGCCAGCTCTGAAGTTTCTCGCAATTACGTCGACTGGAATGCGTGTACCCAATACCAGAGGAGTCCCGGATGCTTTCCCCGGGACCACTTCACAGGCTCACACTCGCCCCAATCCATATGCCACCTTGTGGCATGTAGTTTATCGCTGAACCTCGATGGCCGCATAGACAGAAGTGGCGGCCTATCTGGAGACAGGCGCGCCACTTGCACTCCATTGCTTGCGACAATCCTGGGGTTTGCCGTGCTCAGACCGGCTGAGACTGCATTACGCAACCGCGCACCACTTCTTTGACGTGATGGCGCGTCCTGGACACAAGACTCCAGGAAGGCTTGCTTTGAGGCGGCGAAAGCCAGAGCACCAGACCTATCGCCAGCCCGCCAACAATCAGCAGCCAACCATTCGCCCGGTCGTTCATTTTGCCTTCTTTCCCCGATTCTCCTCGTTGTTGCCTGACTGCGGCACGCCGTACTTCGCGCCAGCCTTGGTCAGTTCCTCCATCGACATATGGCCCTTGAGATGAACAAATGTAAGCTCGGTCGGCTCGGCCGCAATCACGACAAGTTCACTGAATGCGCCATTGTCATCGGCCTTTACACAGATGTCCGTACTGTCGGTTGCGCCGCGCGTCTTCACGATGTGCGACCAGCCACCGCTTTCCAACCTCCGCTGGAATTCTTCAACGTCAGCCATGTTGTACTGCCCCGGCTTCTCGTACTCATACGACCGCACGATTACGAACTCCAGCTTGTTCACCAGCTTGGCGTCGTCTTTATCTTCCTTATCCTCCGAGTCTGAGCCGGCGAACTTCGCCGCCATCGCCAACATCTTCCTGTCCAGGTTTACCTCGGTCGAAGATTTTGCCCCGTGCGAAAACTTGTCGGCTCCCGCAAACAAATCGTCTTTCACCTGCGGCGAAAAGAATCCTATCGAAACGCGTTGACCGTTCATTGTCCGCATCCCGGTCGCTAGCATCCCGGTCGCTAGTACTGCTGCAAACACCACGTATTTCCCTGTTCTGAATAACTTCATTGCTCCACCTCTCGCCTTTTCCTTGATGTATGCACTTCGCCAGCCCTGCCAATCCGCTCCTGGACCTCGACCAGCGTGCGCCCCGTGACCTGCATCGCCATCTCGAATTGCCGCCGTACAACCTCAGCCTCCTGCCGCTCCCTGCGCAACTGCTGTTGCCGCCACTGCCACCCGCCGAGCACAATCCCAATCAGCAGCATCGCGGCGATTGCAAACCAGGCGCTGCGGCGAGGCATTGCGATCAGCCGCCCTTTGCGGGCTTCACGCGCTCGGTCATTAGCCTCCTGAACTTCCTGGCGCCGCTCTTGCTGCTGAGCCTCCTGACGCTCCTGGGCGACGCGGCCGGCCACACGATCTGCGAATCCTTGCGGCGCATCAACACGCAGCATTGCCTGCTTCAGCTTCTCTTCGAATTCATCAAGCTCGTTCACGTCTGAACTCCTTCAACATCACATCTGCTTTCCGCCGCAGCAATCCAAGCCCGCGCTGCAGATTACTCTTCACCGTCGCCACTGGCTGACCCAATATCCTGGCAATCTGTTCGGGTTCCAGATCTTCCTGGTAGCGCAGAACAACCGCTCCACGCATCACCTCTGGCAAGGACGACACCATCTCTTCCAGCCTCATCTCTACCCTTCTTCCGCGAGCATGCGCTCCGACCGAATCCTGCACCAGCGCATCGCTTTCCTCCTGCCACTCGTCCGCCTTCCACTCCGGCCGGATGGAACGCCGGCGCAGACAATCCGTTGCCCGGTTCACCGTCACACGCCGCAGCCAAAAGCGAACGTGATCGTCAGACTCCATCTTTGCCAGCGATTTATGCAGCTCGAGAAATGCATCCTGCGCCACCTCTTCTGCTGCTCCACGCTCGCCTGTGATCCGCAGCGCAATCGAGAACACCATCGATTGGTGCTGCTCGATCAGTTCCCGAAAGTGGCTCTCTGCAAATATCATTCGTGCGGCTCAACTACCTATACGCAAGCTTGCTCGCTTCCGAACGCAAAAAGATCTGGCAACTGGAAAGAAATCCGAGCGAACCCGAACCCCGCCCGTCTTCTCTATAGACAGGCTCAGTAGAAGGGACACATGACGTCAGTCGAGGGATACAGTTTGGCGTTGCCGTCCACGAAAGAAGCTGCGTCCGAGCTCGATCTCGCAGCCCTGGTGGAGACGTACTCCGCTCTGCTCTTTCGAGTCGCCTACTCCATACTGCGAAGCAGGACAGAGGCCGAAGATGTCGTACAGGATGTCTTCGTACGCGTGATGCAGCATCAACGCTCGTTGCCAAATGTTCGTGACCTGCGTGTATGGCTGGTTCGGATCGCGTGGAATCTTGCCCTCGATCGCCGCCGCCGCATTCGTCCCGAACAGATGGACGAAATATTTGCGCAGACTCTGGTCGCCACCAATATCCCTGCTGACCAGGCATTGAACGAAGCGCAACAGATGCAGAACGTACTTCGCGAGCTGGAACGGTTGCCAAAAAATGAGCGGCTCGTTCTCCTGCTTTCAGCGATCGAAGAACTAGAGACGTCGGAGATTGCTTTGGTGCTGAAGAAGAGTGAGTCCGGTGTAAGAGCGCTGCTGTTTCGCGCCAGGGCACGGCTGAGGGAACGGTTAGTGAAAGGAGACAAGCGATGAAGACCAGACAGATTGACCCCGACGAAGCGATTGGCCGCGTGCTTCATGGCCTTGCAGGTGTCGAGGCTCCCCCGGGGTTCGAGCGGGAAATCCTCAGAGCTGTTCAGCAGAGAGTGGCAGAGCGCGAGAAGACGATTCTCATGACGGCATGGCCATGGCCTCCTTCCCGGCTATTCGCGGTCGCTGCGGGCCTTGCGATCTTTGCGATTCTCGCGCTCTCCATGTCGATTGCGATGCGACGGCGGCACGAACCAAGCCGCACAGCTGTTGCCCTCGAACAGCACGCATGGCCCACGCCGTCTTCTTCGCCTCCGCCGGGAGGGTCAGAGCCGCAGCCTTCAGCAAAACCGCAGCCTGTCGCCTTCTCAGCCCTGCCCCAAAGGAAGTCGCCAAAACCGGAGGTCGTCAGCGACCAGGATGCACTGGCAATCAGCGAGATGCTCGCACCCAGCAAGCCAGCACCTCCACTTCCTCTCACGCACCAGGAGAGGCTGCTCGCAGAAGCCGCGCATCAACCCAGTCCCATGAACCTGTCCAGCCTGAGACCAGAGGTCAGGGACAAGCAGATGGAGATGGGCAAAGCAGAGTTCCGCGACTTTTTCGACCCGCCGCCCGCGAAATCCAACGAATGACTCCACATGTCCTGTAACTGAAAGGAACACGAACGATGAAATCTTCGACACTGTCCCTGGCCGCCCTGGCCTTCTCTCTGGCTGCATGTACCGCCCGCGCGCAAACCGAGAATACGGCTGCCAAGCCGACCTCTTACCCAACCCAGGTCTTCTATCTCAACAACATCAGCAACTCGATTGAATCTACAGAGATCGTGACCGCAGTCCGTAACTTCCTTAGCCCGCAAGACAAGATCTTTCTCGTACAGGCCCAGAATGCGCTGTTCATCCAGGCACCGCCCGACCAACTCCTGCTTGCCAGGAAGCTCATTGACGATCTTGATCACCCGCGCAGGACCTATCGCCTCACCTACACCATCACCGAGATCGACGACGGTAAACGTACCGGGACCCAGCACTTCTCGATGGTTCTTGTCTCCGGCCAACAGACGACGATGAAACAGGGAAGCAAGATCCCGGTTGCCACAGGAACTGTCACAGAGAACGGATCGCCCTCCACCCAGACACAGTTCACCTATCTCGACGTCGGCCTCAACTTCAACGCCACGCTCGATGAATCCGTCAATGGAGTTCGGCTCCGCTCCAAGGCGGAGCAGTCGAGTCTCGGCAACGACAAGACCATTGCCGGCATCCAGGAGCCGGTTGTCCGCCAGACCGTTCTCGAAGGCACCTCCATTCTCACGCCGGGCAAGCCGCTCATCCTGGGCTCACTCGACATCCCGGACAGCACCCGGCGAATGGACATCGAGGTGGTGATGGACGTCGTCAAGTAAGCGCCGGGCAAGCAGGTCGCTCATGGTCACTGCGCGTTCTGGCCATGAGCACAAGGCCGTCGAGGGTAGCGTTAGCCCAGACTCCGGCGCTTTGCCCTAAATCACTGAATCCCGCCTCACCCGTCAGGAATCCAACTCGTACCGCATGGCAACCGCAACTACCTCTCTGGAAGACGTTCAACCCGCCGAGTCGCTCGCAGATCGCAACTGGCGGCCCAAGGCGAATGTCTGGGCCATCGCGCTTACCGTGACGCTCGCCACCTTCATGGAGGTGCTCGATTCCTCGATCGCCAACGTCGCGCTGCCGCACATCGCTGGGTCGCTTGGCGCATCGCAGGATGAAGCTACCTGGGTGCTCACCAGCTATCTCGTTTCAAACGCCGTCATCCTTCCGGCCAGTGCCTATCTCACAACCTTCATAGGCCGCAAAAAGTTCTACATGATCTGCGTTGTTCTCTTCGGCGTAAGCTCCATGCTTTGCGGACTTGCACCCTCGTTGCCGATCCTGATCTTCTGCCGCGTATTGCAGGGTGCGGGCGGCGGCGGACTTGCCCCCTCTGAGCAGGCCATCCTCGCTGACACCTTCACTCCAAAACAGCGGGGACAGGCATTCGCGCTTTATGGATTAGCGGTGGTATGCGCTCCAGCAATCGGCCCGACACTCGGCGGATGGATCACTGACAACTACAACTGGCGATGGATCTTCTTCATTAACGTCCCGATCGCTTTGCTCTCGCTCTTTCTGACGAATCGCCTCGTCGAAGATCCGCCACACATCGCAAGAGAAGTCGCAGAATCCAAGAAGACCGGCCTCAAACTCGATCTCTTCGGCTTCGGCCTGCTCGCCTCCGGATTCGGTTCACTCGAGTTCATCCTCGACAAGGGCCAGGAAGACGACTGGTTTGGCTCACGCATCATCGTCTTCTTCTTTATTCTCTGCGTCTGTTCCCTGGTCACACTTATCTTCTGGGAGCTGTACCAGCTCAAGATCAAGAACCGCCCTATCCTCAATCTCACGCTCTTCAGGCGGAAGACCTTTGCCATTCCGTTCGTGCTGATGTTCGTGCTCGGCTTCTCGCTCTACGGCACAACCGTTCTGATCCCGCAGATGGTGCAAACCCTGTTTGGATACACGGCCGAACTTGCCGGTCTCGTCATCTCGCCCGGCGGCATCTGCATCATGTTGATGATGCCCCTGGTCGGTTTCCTGGTGGGACGGACCGATCCGCGCTATCTGATCTGCTGGGGCTTTTTTATCCTGTCGACGTCGATGTACCTGATGTACGGCCTGAGCCTGAACTCCAGCTTCACCCAGATCATGTGGCTGCGCGTATACCAGGCATCAGGGCTGGCCTTCCTCTTCATACCGATCAACACGATTACCTATACCGGTGTTCCGCGAGAGCAGAACAACGACGTCTCCGGCCTCACCAATCTTGCCCGCAATATCGGCGGTTCGGTCGGTACAGCGTTTGTTGCAACCATGCTCTCGCGTGGAAGCCAGCGTCATGAAGCATCAATGATCCGCAACCTGACCCCGAGTACAGCGAATTTCAGCGACCGCATCGGACAACTAAAAGGCATCTTCGGCGGCCACTCCGGCGGCAACAACAACATGACCGGCCCCGGCACCCATGCTGCTCAGGGCTACATCTATAACCAGCTGCACCGGCAGTCCTCCATGCTCGCCTACATGGATATCATTGCCATCTTCTGCGTCTTCTGCGCCTGCATGATTCCGCTGGTCATCGCGATCGGGAAGATCAAGCCCAGCCACGATGCCCCTGCGCACTAAGCATTCGCCGTCAAGATCTGGCCCCGGTCTGCAAAGCCGCGTGTTACAGACTTGCCCTTTATAGCCCGACCAAAATCCAGCCCAATCAAGACGCCTGACCATCCCCATCATCGAGCCGTGACCATGCATGTGGCTGCTCCTGATGATGATCTAAGAGCTATTTTGCGTTCTGCCTTTCCTTTGCCGCGTCCATTCCTGCCGTTTCGGGTTCGATGGCTCGTGATACAAAGTTTCGAGCGGTCCGAAAATAACCGCGGAGGCACGATATGCAAGTCAGCAAGCGCACCTGGTCCATGGCATTTCTTCTCTCTTCCTTTTCGCTCCTGTGCGCTTCCAGCCTTTGGGCCCAGTACCCCGGCCAGCCCAACCAGTACGACTCGAATGATCCTCCAGCGGCTGTTGCCCGTATCGGCTATCTGCAGGGCGATGTCTCGCTTCAGGCAGCAGGCACCGACGACTGGAGCCAGGCGCCGCCCAACTATCCCATGGTCGGCGGCGACCGCATCTACACCGGCACGCGCGCCCGCGCTGTAATCCAGCTTGGTGGCGCTGAGCTTCGCCTCTGGCAAGCCACCGATCTCTCGCTGACCAACATCACCGACCAGTATGAGCAGATCGGACTCGCAGCAGGCTCGCTCCGCCTGCATGTCTTCCAGATGGATCCCGGCAGCCAGATCGAAGTCGACACCCCGAACGGTGCCACCATCATCGAGTCGCCCGGTGACTATCGCTTCGAGGCCTTCGCTCAGAACTCTCAGCAGGGCACCAGTTCCATCGTCACGGTCAACTCTGGCAATGCCCAGATCACCGGCCCCGGAATCAATCAGCCTGTCACCGGCGGCTATTCCATTGGCCTCTTTGGAACCGACCCCGTTGAACTTCAGTATCTTGATGTTCCTGACTACGACGATCTCGACTATTGGAGCTTCAATCTCGATCGCGGCTACCAGAACTCCGTCTCCGCGCGCTACGTCAGCCGCCAGATGGTCGGCTATGGCGACCTCGATGCAAACGGCACCTGGAACCCCGATACCGAGTACGGTCCTGGCTGGTTCCCGAACAACGTACCCCAGGGCTGGCAGCCGTACTCCGCCGGACACTGGGCCTACGTCGCTCCGTGGGGTTACACGTGGGTCGATGACGCGCCGTGGGGCTTTGCTCCCTTTCACTATGGCCGCTGGTCGCAGGTGAACGGCCGCTGGGGCTGGTTTCCTGGACCGCCCGCGGTACGCCCGGTTTACTCTCCCGCACTTGTCGCCTTTGTCGGCGGCGGCCCTGGTGGCGGCGGTGGTGTCTCGATCGGCATTCACTTCGGTGGTGGAGGTGGTATTGGCATCTCCGCATGGTTCCCAATCGGTGTCGGCGAGCCCTACGTTCCCTGGTACCGCTGCAGCCCGCGCTACGCCGAACGCGTGAATACAACCAACGTGAATATAGCCGTCATTCGCAACACGACAGTCGTGAATAACTACAACACCTACATCAATAAGACCGTTATCAATAACACGACAATCAACAATAAGACGATCAACAATACGGTCGTAAACAACACGACGGTGAACAACTTCAACTACGCCAACCGCTCGCGGGTGACCGCTATACCGGCCTCGGCAATGGCATCCGGTGGCTCGGTCTCACGCCAGGCGGTGCAACTTTCTCCGCAACAGCGTCAGCAGATTGCGCAGGCGCCTATCTCCGTCCGGCCCACAGCGCCGGCACCGGCCACTCCTCATCCCTCACTGGTGATGGCTTCAAACGTCACCCGTCCTGCAATGCGGCCCACGTTGATGACTCCGACAGGTGCGGCTAGAGCGATACCAGGCGCCACGCCTGCAAGACCCGTGGTCATTGCGAAGCTGCCCAGGCCGACTGTTGTGCCGAAGAACGCTGCTCCACCGCCTGCGGCTCCCAAGCCGATTCAACCGAATCGGCCCAGCGCCCCGGTTCCGGTGGCCGCTCCAGTGCGGCCGGTCGTCCAGCCCGCTCAACCATCCAGGCCAGTCATCGCTCCTGGCAATCCCGCAAGTCCGGCGAAACCAGTCCAGCCGGCTCGCCCGGGACCGGCACCGATCGTGCAACCAGCCCGGCCGGGATTGCCGCAGCCAGCACCCGCTCCAATCGCTCGCCCCGCTACCCCGGTTACGCCACAGCCAACTCCGGCAACCCGGCCCACGAACATCACTCCGCAACCAGCACCTGCCCCGGTTACCCGGCCTTCCGCACCGCAGTCCCGGCCGGTTCAGACTATGCCAGAACCGAAGGTCACGCCTGCGCCGGTCACCCGGCCTGCACCGACTGTCCGGCCGGTAACTCCGCCGCCAGCGCCCATGGTAAAGCCTGCCCCGGCACCCGCGCCCGCTCCGGTAGTCCGGCCACCAGCCCCGCAACGTCCAGGCGTAGTACCTGCGCCAGCCCAGCCGAAGCCCGCTCTGAAGCCGGGCCAGAAGCCCGACCCGAAAGATGACAGGAGACCCGACCCGAAGGAGGACAAGAAGCCCGACGGAAAGTAGCTCGCTAGCAGGAACACCAACGCCCATCCAGGCAGCAATACCAACGCGCATCCAGGTGACAGCAACGATCGTCGCCTGGGTGCGCATTTGCGTGGCATGGATGTGACTGAGCTACCATCGTCTTCATGCTTGATACACTCGCCGTTCAATACGCGGCCATGTCTGACGAGGAGATGCTTCAACTTGGAGGCGTCTACGCATCCCTTACCACCGAGGCGCAGGCGCTTGTTCGCTCCGAGTTCAGCCGCCGCAAGCTCGAAGTCCCTGACGCTGAAGCGGAGCCCCCACAGTACGGCTCTCAGCAGATGCGCACGATCCGCCGCTACCGCGATCAGCCTGAGGCTTTTCTCGCACGCAGCGTTCTCGAATCTGCAGGCATCCCCTGCTATCTGCGCGACGAGAACACGATTCGCATCGAGTGGGTCTGGTCGAACTATATGGGTGGCATGCGGCTGCAGGTTCCTGAAGCCGATGTCGAGGCTGCGGAAGCAATTCTCGCGCAGCCGATCCCCGCGCACATCGCTGTCGAAGGCGAGGCGGACTACGACCAGCCCGTCTGCCCGAACTGCGGCTCGCTCGACGTTGGCAATAACAACTTCGACGCCAAGGTAGGTGCCGCGTCAATGCTCCTGCTTGGCGTCCCGCTTCCATCGCCCGTCGAAAAGAACTACTGGCACTGCAACAACTGCTCGACCAACTGGACCGACGACGCGGACAGCTCCGAAGAGATATCCGGCCCCCATGCCTAAGCTTGCTTCTTCCGCAGGACGTCAGCGCTCGGCTTACACCGCCCTCATCATCCTTACGATCATTGCTGGACTTGTCCTGCGCCGCGTCCCCCTCGGGCTGCCGATCTTTGTAGTGAAGTACGGCGGCTCCATGCTGTGGGCCGCAATGATTTACTGGATCGTCGCAGCGATCAGACCAGTCGCGTCCTCGGGAGCAATTGCCGTCAATGCTGTGCTGTTCGCCCTTGCAGTTGAGTTCTTCAAGCTCTATCACGCGCCCATTCTAGAGGCCTTCCGACGTACCATCGCCGGATCGCTGTTGCTTGGCCGCTACTTCTCATGGTGGGACATAGCGGCTTACCTGGTCGCGATCGCTCTCACAGCGTTTGCGGACCAACGCCTTATTCGGCGGACTTAGTCCCGTTCACCTTGGCCATCGGCGTTCTACCCGTCTGCAACGTCATCGCAAGTTTGTCGACGGCGTACCCCTCGGAAGCTGCCTTCTGCTTAATCGTGGCCAGCACATCCGGGCTCATCTGGCGTGTCCTCGAAAGAATACGCAGCCCCTTGTGATTTGGGCTGCCGACCAGTGCCCATTGATAGTCGCTACCCAGCGCCAGGACCCATTCCTTGTCGCTGAACGGCCAGATGTATTGCACCTTTAGTTTGCCGCCACCACTGTTCTTTACCGCCTTGATGTCGGCATTGGTCACGTCGGTGTAGTCATTCTTTGCTTTACAGGAGTTCACAAGCTGGTACTCATTACGCTTGTCTCCCGACGCAATCAGGTCCACCACGTCGGCAATACAGCCCTTCTCGCGCTTGGTCGGAAGCCGTGCAATCTCGTACCAGCTCCCTGCGAATCGGTTCAGGTCCACCAAGGGTAGTGCTGATGCAGATTGCGCTCTGGCGGCACCCGTCACAGCCAGCACTAACGTCACGACTGCAATCGCACCAGCCGCAAACTTTGGAATCGACTTCAAAGTCATACCTTCAGCCCTCGTATGTTCGATGCAGCATGGAGGCAGTTCATCGCCGCAACGCAAATCATCGGTGCAACGCAGTTCGTCGGTGCAGCAGTTCATCGGTGCAACGCAAATCATCGACGGCTACGGAAGCGGTTCGCCAGAAGAAACTCCTCCCGCAGCTCCGGAGTCTTGAGATTTTCACGGAGATGCTGAAGCCGTTGCTCAAGTGCGAGCAGCGTCCCCGCAATCGGCTCAGTATTCGAGAGCGCCACATCGCGCCACATGCTGTAAGGGCTCGCCCCAAGCCGCGTTGTCTCTCGCAAGGCGCGCCCGCCTATGGCATCGATCTCCGCACGCCCGACAGCATCGCTGGCGAACGTCTCTTCAAGTAAAGCAGCAAGCGCAGTCGAAAGCATCTGTGGCAGATGACTTACCCAGGCACACAGTTCATCGTGCCGCGCGGCATCAAGATCAAGCGTCCGGGCACCAAATTTGCCCACCCACTCACGCCACTCGGCCACAAGCTCTGAGCCTTCCGGTGCAGTCGGAGTGAAGAGCCACATGGCGTTGCGAAACAGCGTCGCCTCGGCCAGAACCGCGCCGCTTGATTCTTTACCGGCCATCGGATGGCCAGGCAGAAAGCTGGCGCTCCCGGCCGGGAACAGCTTTGCTGCCGCCTCGGTGATCTGCAGCTTCGTGCTGCCAACATCGGTCACAAGCTGTCCTGCTCGCAGTACCGGAGCAAGAAGGTGCATCCAGTCCAGGATTGCCAGCACCGGCACAGCCAGCAGGATGACGTCCGCGGCCGCCGCCAGGTCGAGCGCCTCGACACGACTCTTCGCGAACGCGTCAATGGCTGTGAGACCGAGCGATGCTTCCAGCTCCGAAGCGCTCGCATCAAATCCCGCGATAACGCCCTCGAAGCCTGCATCGCGCAACGCCAGCCCCACGGACGCGCCGATCAGACCAGTCCCGATAATAAGAATCCGCTTGATCACGCTTTGGGTCAGCCCGGCAAAACTACTTCTGCAGCGCCGGCACACCCTCCGCGACCGTTCTTCCCACGATTGGGGCAAGCTGTTTCAGCTTCTTTATCAGCTCCTCCAACTGCTCCGGCCGGAGCGACTGCGCACCGTCGGACATCGCCTTGTCCGGATTTGGATGCATCTCCATCAACAGGCCATCGGCACCGGCTGCTAGGGACGCCATCGCCATTGGCGGGACGAGATCGCGGATGCCGACACCATGCGAAGGATCGCCGAAGACAGGCAGGTGCGTCAGCTTCTTCAACACCGGGATCGCCGAGATGTCCATCGTGTTCCGCGTGTACGTTTCGAAGGTCCGGATGCCGCGCTCGCAGAGCATCAGGTCGTAGTTGCCGCCAGAAAGAATGTACTCGGCCGATAGCAGCACTTCCTCAATCGTCGCCGCAATGCCGCGCTTCATCAGCACCGGCTTGCGCACGTAGCCAAGCTCGCGCAGCAGGTTGAAGTTCTGCATGTTGCGCGCGCCTACCTGGAAGCAATCGATGTACGGCAGCATAAGTTCGATTTGCGAGATCTCCATCACCTCGGTAATGACGAGCAGGCCAGTCTCATTCGAGACCTCTCGCAGCAACTTCAACCCTTCCAGTCCCAGGCCCTGGAAGCTATACGGAGAGCTGCGCGGCTTGAACGCTCCACCACGCAGGAACTGCGCTCCCGCAGCCGCAACCTGCCGGGCACTCGTCAGGATCTGCTCGCGCGATTCCACTGAGCAGGGCCCGGCCATGATGATGACCTCTTCGCCACCGACAACAACGCCGTTCGGAAACGTGATCTTCGTACCCTCAGGCCGAAAGCTACGCCCCGCCAGCTTGTACGGCGAGGAGATCCGGTAGGCATCGTGGACGCCTGAGAACACCTTGAACTCAGTCACGTCGAAGTGTCCTGGTGTGCCCACTCCAGCCAGGATCGTCTGCGTCTCGCCCGTTGTGCGGTGAACGTTGAACCCGAGCTCGACCATCCGCTCGATCACATGCTGTATCGCCTCGTTGGAGGCTCTGTCCTGCATCACTACAATCATCGTCGTTCCGTCCTTGCTCTGTTTGCTGCTTTTCGCTGCTCTTGCTCTTAGCTTCGACGCTGCAACGACCGCATCACATCCATAATGCGTTCAAAGATGTGCTGCATCTCCTGGTCCGGCAGCGGTCCGGAGTTTACCTTGCGAACATGGTCAAAGACCGCCTGCTCGCGCTTCGGTTCATACACCGGCATCGCGTCTTTGTGCTTCAGTTCACCAATCGCGTTCGCCGCCTCTGCCCGTTCGCTGATCAGCCTGACGATCTGCTCGTCGAGCAGATCGATCTTCTCTCGCCAGTCCGCTATGTCCAATGCCGTGCTCTCCGTCTTCGTGCTCACGCTGTCGCCTTGCCTCTCGATCGCCGCAATGAAGGTTGAAACTTCAGCGTTCATGATACCCGTTCTCACCCCGCCGCTTCGCCCCGGTGCGTCATCTTCACCTCAGCCCTTCTGTCGCCGAATTGGATGCTTCATCTTCGCGACAGTTCATATCGCCAGGGAACTCGTACGAAGCAGTAACTGCACCCTATCCAGCCCCTACTAACTTCCTCACACCCAGCCCCGCAATGAATCTTCCTACCGCCGCTGGAGCTTCGCCGGCACTCGACTTCTCAATCAGCGACACCAGCGCGCTGCCAATCACCGCAGCGTCCGCAAACTTGCCGACGGCCGCAACATGCTCCGCGTTCGAGATGCCAAAGCCAACCGCAATCGGCAGCGTTGTAAATTGCCGCAGCCGCGCAACCAGCTCCGCCGCATCGCCCGCAATTTGCGTTTGGGTTCCGGTAATCCCGACCCGCGAAATGGCATAAACAAAGCCCTTGCTTGCTTCACCGATAGCCTTCAGCCGGCGATCGGGGCTGGTGGGTGCGGCGAGAAAGATCGGCGCAAGCTGGTTCGCGCGCATCGCTTCCAGATACTCCCCTCCCTCTTCGACGATCATGTCCGTCAGCAAGACACCGTCGACACCCGCTGCAGCCGCCTCTTCGCACAGCCGCTTCATTCCAAGCCTCACAACAGGGTTCAGATAGGAGAACAGCACCAGACCAGCGCTCGGCCGCGCCGCACGAATCTCTTGCGCAATACCAAGCACATCGGTCAGCCGCACTCCGCGCGCAACCGCACGCTCACTCGCGCGCTGAATCACCGGGCCATCGGCCAGCGGATCAGAGAATGGCACACCAAGCTCAATCACGTCAGCTCCATTGTCGATCGCCGCGAGCGCGATATCGCGCGTCGTTGCGAGGTCAGGATCTCCGGCCGTGAGGTAGGCGACGATGCCTGGCTTCTGCCTAAACGCTATGGGCATTGCCAGCCCCCTGCAAGTTCAACTCTCTCGCTAAGATTCCCAAATCCTTATCGCCCCTACCCGATAAATTCACCATCAGCAGATCCGTCTTCGCCATCGTCTTTGCCAGCCGGATCGCCTCCGCCACAGCATGGGCGCTCTCCAATGCGGGAATAATTCCTTCCATCCGCGACAGCGTCACCGTCGCCTCGAGCGCCGCAGCATCCGAGCACGAGACATAGCTCGCTCGCCCCGAATCATGCAGCATCGCGTGCTCCGGCCCAACCGACGCGTAGTCTAGGCCAGCCGAGACAGAGTGCGTCCCCGAGACCTGCCCGGCATCATCCTGCAGCACGTAAGAGTAGGTTCCCTGCAGCACTCCCGGCGTTCCTCCGCCCTTGCTCTGAAAGCGCGCCGCATGTTCGCCAAGCCCCGTCCCGCGACCGCCCGCCTCGACGCCAATCAACTCGACGTTCGCATCCGGCAGAAACTCATAGAACGCACCAATCGCATTTGACCCGCCACCAACGCACGCAATAATCGCGTCCGGCAGCCGGCCTTCCTGCTCGAGAATCTGCTGCCGCGCCTCGCGGCTGATCACGCGGTGAAAGTCGCGCACCATGGTCGGATACGGGTGCGCCCCCAACGCGCTGCCAAGGATGTAGTAGGTCGTCCGCACGTTCGTCACCCAATCGCGCATGGCTTCATTGATCGCATCTTTCAGGGTCGCCGAGCCACCTGTCACAGGCCGCACTTCCGCTCCAAGCAGCCGCATACGGTAGACGTTCAATTCCTGCCGCTGCATGTCTTCCTGGCCCATGTAGATCACGCACTCAAGCCCCAGCAGCGCGCAGACTGTCGCCGTCGCCACGCCATGCTGCCCCGCGCCGGTCTCTGCGATGATCCTCTGCTTGCCCATGCGCTTCGCCAGCAACCCCTGGCCCAGCGCGTTGTTGATCTTGTGCGCGCCGGTGTGCAGCAGGTCTTCGCGCTTTAGGTAGATCTTCGCGCCGCCCAGCGTCTCTGTAAGCCGCTTGGCAAAGTAAAGCGGAGTCGGTCGACCGGCGTAGAAATGCAGCAGCCCGTCAAGCTCCGTATGAAAAGATGGGTCCGCCTGCGCCATAGCGTACGCCTCCTCAAGCTCCTCAAGCGCCGCCATCAACGTCTCCGGAACATACCGTCCGCCGTACGCTCCAAACCGTCCAGGAGCCGTCACCTTTCCAGCCTTGCTTGCCTCTTCCGTCTCAACTGCAATTGTCGCCATGTAAGAAATCCTCTACTGCAAAGCAAGAGCCGCAACCTTTAAGGTCGCGGCTCGTGTGGATGTTGAATCGTCTGAATGCTGCTGATCTGTCAGATGACTGCTACTCCGCCAATGCCGCGAGCCGGTCCAATTACCTGGCTCCAGAAGGAGCGCCAGTAGCGGAACGTAAACCCGAAGCGGCTGAATTTAAAAGTCATCTTGTTCAAAAAGATACACTCCTCGCCAATACCCCGCAAGCTGCCGATGCGGAGAATAGCTGCAAAATGCAAAAAGAGAGAGCTAGTGTGAAACGGAAGCGCGCTCCCTGACACAACGAATAGGTGAATCCGCGCATCACGTTCGCGCGTCATATCACCAGCAATGGAGGAAGTATGAAACTGAGGATCGCAATCGCACTTGCATTGATTGCCAGCCTGAGCCCAGCGCTTGCCGTAGCAAGAGCGCAGACTCCGAATATGCACCAGCCTGGCATCCACCAGCATGGTTCGACCTTTCACGACCGCTCGCCTCACCAGCGGTCGCATGAGTCGCAGCCCCACCACTAAGTTCGTTTCATCCAACGTAGTTCGCGGGACATTCCCGCTCGCATCCCAAGCCGGGCCCGGCCGCAACTCTTCCACGCCCCCTTCGTAGGCCCAACAACTTCCCGCAGCGACGATTCCGGGTCCCCATCTTTGCGACAGCTACACCGTCGCTAAGGTGGGAGAATCACCCCTACTCCCGCGCGTTCTCCAAAAATCGCCGCAGCTTCTCAAAATCCTTGCGTCCCGGCTCAGCCTCAACTCCGCTCGCCACATCCACCCCCCACGGCGCGAGATCTGCAATTGCCTCCGACACAGTCTCCGGCCGCAAACCACCCGCCACGATCAGCCTGCTCTCGCTGCCTGCAAGCACATCCCGCGCTGCGCTCCAGTCGAAGCTGACACCGCTTCCACCACTCGCATTCCTTGTCTTCGAATCGATCAACACCCGATCGATCGCAGGTTCGTCAGCAACGGCGCGTAGCTGCAATCCAATCTCGTCAGCATTGTTCGTCTGGTCATCAACGACCCAATGCAGGGTCTGAATGATCGTGACTTCAGCCTCAAGGTCCGCTCGTACTTGCCGAGCCAACACCAGATCGAATCCACCGTGAAGCTGAACTCCCGTCAGCCCTGTCGCACGAACGATTGCGGCGATCTCCGCGGCATTGCGCGTCGCGAACACGCCAATCTTCTCGAGCGCCTTCGGCAGTCGGGGCAGGATTCTTGCGACTTGTTCCGTAGACACCTGGCGCTTGCTCGGCGCAAAGACAAATCCCACTGCATCTGCGCCAAGCTCTGCGGCAAGCTTCGCATCTTCAAGGCTGGTGTTTGCACAAATCTTGACCCACATATCTACACCGACACTGGAACTTCGCGCCCCAGCAGCAATGCAAGCGCCGCGCCAGGATCAGCCTCCCGCATCAGCGTCTCGCCAACCAGGAATGCATCATAGCCCGCACTGGCAAGCCGGCTGATATCTTCCCGATTGCGAATGCCGCTCTCTGCCACGCGCAACACCCCCGCAGGAATGTGCTGTGCCAACTGCATCTGCACTTCGGGGTGCACTGCAAATGTCCGCAGATCGCGGCTGTTTACGCCGATCATCTGGCAGCCGATCTGCGCCGCGCGCGTAAGCTCTCCGGCATCGTGTACTTCGCAGAGCACGTCCAACCCGAACGCATACGCCTCGCTGCTCAGAGTCTGCAGCTCCGCATCGGTGAGCGCTGCGACGATCAACAAAATCGCGTCCGCGCACGAGGCACGCGCCTCCAGCACCTGGAACGTGTCGACCATAAAATCCTTACGCAAACAGGGGATCTTTGTCGCCGCCGAAGCAATCTCAAGGTTCAGCAGGGATCCCTGAAAGAATGGTTCATCGGTCAATACCGAGAGCGCTCCCGCACCTGCCGCCTCAAGCCAGCGCGCTAGTTCTGCCGGCTCGAAGTCTTCGCGGATCAGGCCTTTAGAAGGCGAAGCCTTCTTCAACTCCGCGATCACCGCTGGTCTTGATTGCGTCTGTGCAATTCGGCGAAGATTCGCAGCGAAGCCACGCGGCTGATGCTCCGCTGCTTTACGCTCAAGGTCCTCCAGCTTCGCAACGCTCCTGCGCTCGGCGACGCCAAGCCGTGTGCGCGCGAGGATTTCATCAAGCTGCGTTGCCATCGATTACTCTGGGTTTCGTCAGGAAAAAGCTTTGGTGCCGAAGGGGGGACTCGAACCCCCACACCCTTGCGAGTACATGGACCTGAACCATGCGCGTCTGCCAATTCCGCCACTACGGCACACATGAAGAAAAGCGACTTGCCTCTCAACCGCGAATCTTTAGTCTGTCAAACCCCGTGCCTGCTGTCAATTGAATCGGTGCTGACTTACACTAAAGCCGTTCGGCAAACATTCCTTGACCTGCGAAAGAAGCGAAATGCCTAAGTCGACCAAGTCAGTCCCCGCTCTATCAGTCCCCGCACTACCTTCAGAAGAGATGATCCCTGAGGAGCTCGCTCTCGAGGTCCGCAAGATGGCGCATGACCTGAGCAACGCCCTGGAGATCATCGTCCAGACGAGCTACCTTTTGAGCACAGTCGAACTGAAAGAGCCTGCGAGCGACTGGTTAAAAATGCTCGATGGCGGCGTTGAAAAAGCTCTCGACATAAACGCCTTACTGCGGGACTACATTAAGAAGCACACTGCACGCTGATCACGCTTATTTCTTGTTCGCGGCAGCTTTCTTTGCCGGAGCTTTCTTTGCTTTAGCCTTCGCTGCAGTTGCTTCCTTTGCCGGAACAGTCTTGACCGTCTTCGAGGCGGCCTTTCTTGCCCCAGATTTTGCAGACGTACCGAA
Source organism: Acidobacteriaceae bacterium (assembly GCA_903642265.1). Lineage (GTDB taxonomy): Bacteria > Acidobacteriota > Terriglobia > Terriglobales > Acidobacteriaceae > Edaphobacter. Next base: position 36,365 of record CAHJWN010000038.1, read on the forward strand.
AGCAATCGCAGGATCACCGGCGACCTTGGCCATCTTTGCTTCGTGAGTTCCCAGCAGCTTCTCAATCTGCTGCAGCAGCACTCGTGTCTGCATCGGCTTGACCAGCATCTTGTCCGCGCCTGTGTACTGCCATCCTTCATCGTTCGTTGGAAAGGCCGTCAGGAGGGCCACAGCCGGATGGTAAGCCGCTGCTCGAGCAGCCTTAATCACCTCAACACCAGCGGCTTCGCTCTCCATCCGCATATCAGTGATCACCATGGCGTATTCATATTTCCGAAGCTTTAGCTTGCCCTCCCGTGCAGAAGCCGCGGTATCTACATCGAATCCGCTGATCTCAAGTACGGCCTTCAACGTCAGCAACACAGCTACTTCATCATCAACCAGCAGAATTCTGCGCTTCATCACAACCCTCTTTCGCGGCCTCGCGTGCCTTCCTTATGCTTGCAGCGTCAGAAGTGCAGCGTTTCCAATCTTGCCCTTCTCTTCGCCCAAAGTCCAATTGATACCGTCACGCAAACAGCATGATCACGGCATTCCAGCAGAGATGCCGGCGAATGCTACACTTTACTGTGCGGCGCTGCTTTAGAGGCGCACCTAAAATCTAACTAACGCATGGCGGCCGTGTGGCACGCTGTGGAGGCGACCCATTCCACCGATTGATAAGCGTTCCGCAAAATCCTTTATTCGCACCAACGAGCGCATTCGCGCCCGCGAAATTCGCGTCATCGACGAAAATGGCGAACAGCTTGGCGTGATGCCGCCGTTTGACGCACTCAAGATGGCGCGAGAAAAGTCACTCGACCTCGTCGAGATCTCTCCAAACGCCGTCCCGCCGGTCTGCAAGATCCAGGACTACGGCAAGTTCCTCTACGAGAAAGACAAGAGCGAACGCGCCGCCCGCAAAAAGCAGAAGGTCATCGTTGTCAAGGAAGTCAAGTTTTCAGTCACGGTAGACGAGCACGATTATCAGACCAAGAAGAACCAGGCGGT
>CAHJWN010000039.1 GCA_903642265.1 Acidobacteriaceae bacterium
AAGTTCAAGGAGCAAAGTTCAAGGAGCAAAGTTCAAGAGGCAAGGCACAGCCTCACTCCATCGAGAAACCTTCGCCCAGGTAGATCCGCTTTACCTCCGGGTCGCGCCCCAGGTCGCGTGGCGTGCCCGTTCTGAAGATCCTGCCTTCCGCGATAATGTACGCCCGGTCAGTTACGGATAGCGTCTCGCGAACATTGTGGTCCGTAATCAGCACCCCTATCCCGCTCTTCTTCAATCCGAAGATGATCTCCTGCAAGTCGAGCACTGCAATTGGATCGATCCCCGAAAACGGCTCGTCGAGCAGGATAAACGCCGGCTCGATGCACAGGCATCGAGCAATCTCGACCCGCCGCCGTTCGCCGCCACTCAGCGCATACCCACGGGTCTTACGTACATGGCCCAGGCCTAGCTGCTCGATCAGCCGCTCTGTCCGTATCTTCCTGCTTTCCCAGCTCAGCGGCTGTGCCTCCAGCACTGCAAGGATGTTCTCCTCTGTCGTCAGTTTGCGAAATACCGAGGGCTCCTGCGGCAGGTAGCTTATGCCATGCTTTCTCGCTCGCAGATACATCGGCAGCCTGCTGATGTCCGTCCCATCACAGACCACTCGTCCCGCGTCAGGCCTTACCAGCCCCACGATCATGTAGAAGCTCGTTGTCTTTCCTGCGCCATTTGGACCCAGCAGGCCAACCACCTCCCCCTGCTGGATCTCCAGGCTGACCCCGCGCACGACCTCGCGTCCACCATAGGATTTGCTGATCTCCTCCGTCGCCAAAGTCCGTATCACTTCTGCTTTACCCTCGTTCCCGATTGCACCTGCGTCTCCGTGCGTACTCGGCGCGTCGGAGACTCACCATTGGCTCCTGAGATCATCACGCTGTCGTCACCCGAATGGAATCGTAACGCCGCCCCGGTCGTCGTTCCTTGTGTCTGGTCGACCACCTTTGCGGGAGTTGCCACCGTTCCCGTCAGCACAAACATCTGGTCACTCGCAGTGTAGATCAGTCGCTCGCCGGTGGCTTTGCGTCCCGGCTGCATGATCTCGATCCGCTGCCTCGCCACAATCCTCTCAACGCTGCCCCCAAACAGTCCCGTCAACCCGGCCGGACGCTTCGTCGCCGCACCTTGTGGTGATTTTTCTTGTGCACCAGAAACCGCGAGAAAAACCGTAGCCTCCTGCGCGCGCATCTCGCCGCTTGCGTCCATAACCTCCACTCCCCCACTGAACTCTGCCTGGCGTTCCACGTCGGAGTACACCATCAGGCTGCTTGTAATGCGCGCAACTCCTTGGCGCAGCGGCTTCGTAGCGTCCTTCGCACCATTTACCGTCGCGTCCCTTCCCGAAGCCGCACTTGCGAGTACCGCGTGTACTGTATTCGCCACACCTGCAGTCTCGCTTCGCGCCGTCAAACGCTTCTGCTCGCGTTCGAACACCAGCACCGGGGCCTCAACCTGCGATCCACCCTGCCCGCCCGTCCCCGCCTGCCACATGCGCGCCGGTCTCCCTCCACCTGCACTCCCGCCGGAAATCGATCGAAGACCAGCCGTCGTACCAGTCGCTATGCTGCCGTAGAACGTTGCCCGCCCGCTTCCGTGGTTCAACTCCGCCCGCGCCGCCAGCACATGCACCGGCTCACCCGCACCCGCCTGTAGATAGCTCACCTTCACCGTTCCATCCGCTGTCGCATCGCCCGAGTCCTGTTGCATAACAATCCGGCCTGCCGCAACCTCGCTCTCAGCATCGTGCAAGCGGACGTCCCCACTCAGCGTCAGCCTGTCCGTGTCTGCATAGAACGCCACGTTCGTCGCCGTCGCGTGCTGCACTTCTGCAACCCCACTGGAACTCGCAATCTGCTGCGCCGGGACAGTCCGGTCTACAACAACATTGCCCTGCTGTACCGCCGTTGCCAGGTCTACTGCGCCCTTACCCTTGGCATTTGCCTGAAATGTCGCATCCAGCGCATCACCCGTGCTCTTCTGGTCAATTCCAGCCGCACTAGTTTGCTCTACCGCAGTGTGGCCACTACCGTGCACTGTAGAAAGCTCTGCCGCGCCATTCCTCGAAATCAGGTGCGCCACCAGGGTGTCTCCCGTTACCTTCGTCGAAACCGTCCCGCCCTTTGCATCCGGCGCAACCGAGTTCAATCGAGCCGATCCACTCGCCTTTGCCTCGCGAAGCTGCGGCTTACCTTGCATCCCATCCGCTGCAAGCGAAAGCTCCAGCGCATCGGCCGCAAGGGTGCGCTCCGAAGGCCCACTCGCACCCACGTTCCGCAGCCGCTCGGAAGTCCGAACGCGGCCCAGCAATACCGCGTGACGAATATGTCCCTGCCCATCAAACTCGATATCTGCCCTGTCGGAGTCACCACGCGCCTGCCGCAGCGGCTCATCTTCCGCAAAGTGGACACTCCCTGCCAACACTGCTGTCGTTGGCTTGCTGTTCGTGTCTACTGCCACGTCCGCTCGCTCAGACGTCACGCTTCCCTGGCCCGGCGTCTCGAGCACGACCCGCCGCTCGCCCTCGATCCGTTCCATCGTTCCGTCGGGCCGCATATGGATCTTTACCAGCTCCGCCTGCGCCATCTCACCAGCAGAGCTGTAATGCGCGCCCTGGAACACCGCGACTTCGTTCTGACGGTCGAGCTCGCCATGCGATGCAGCCATCGCAACCGGCTTATCTCCACCCTTCTGTCTTGCATCCAGCCCACTTACCGTGATCGCCGATTGCAACACCAGGCGCCCTGTGCCCGAGTCATATTCGGCCCCCATCGCGTGACCGGTAAACCCGCCAAACCCAAACTCGATTGCTTCTACAGTTGAAGCGACTCCAAGCTTCTTCATATAAACCAGACCACTGGTCTTTACATGAATTACCTTGCTGCCCTCACCCCCATCCTGGTGCACCGCTTGAAATCCCGCCCGCGGCCCACCCAGATGCTTCGCCGCATCGCTCGTACGTTCACCCGCTGCCACCGGTGCCTCAAGGTCAAGATGCACAATCCCGACAGCCCGGATCAGCTCTGCCTTCGTATCGTACTCAAACTCGTCCCCGGAGATCCGGTCCGCCCGATCGCCAGTATGCCCGTAGAGAATCATGCTGACATCATGCAGCGTAAGGGTTCCGTCGGTATGCTGTACCGCCTTCGACGCATGGATCGTGAAGATTGTCTTCTTTCCATCCGACTGCGAATAGGTCCATCCATTGAACTCTTTGGTGATCGTCGCACCTAATCGCCCCGGTAGCGCCACCAGTGCCCGATGCACCTTGTACCGCGCATATCCAAGGAACCCTGCAATCACCAGAACCAACAGGCCCGCGCCAACCAGCAACCCCGTCCGCAAGCGTTCTACCGTGATGCGCATCGCTGCCTTCTATCTTCTCACCCGGCTTCCGGAACCTCCGACTCGGTTGCCGGACTTCCTCACTCGGCCCCCTAAACGATGCATCTGGTCTCCGGAGCAACGCACCCGCTCTGCGGAACAACACACCTGGCCCATCGCCGTCATCCCGAGCGCGGCAAAGAATGACGGCATTGTGACTTGCCGCGAGGCGATACTTTCACTCCCCATCCGCTCTAAAATGGATGCATGGCAGATCAGCTTTACCTCAGTCTTTGGTTTCCCAATTTTCGCCTCATCGCTCTGCCTCAGGCAATCGTCTCCGTTCTGCGTCAGTTCGCGCTCATCAGCGGCGACAAGCGCGTCGCGGCCGCCTCCACATATCCTCTTGGCTTCACAGAGTCGCCCACCTACCAGCGCATTTACGTCAATGATGACCGCTCCGAAGAGAACGCCGACTCGACCATTGAAAATGCCGTAGCCGAAGCAACCGAGCAGATGCACGACGACATGGCCTATGAATTTGAGATGAAGTGGAAGCTCTGGTCACCTTCTATTCAAGACACGCCCGAAGGCATGGACTCTGAAGGCGGTCTCGATACCGTCTGGATACAGACACCCTCGACCGTACGCGTACTTGGCTTTGGCCCGGAGTTTGACGACGCCAGCTTCGACCAGAACGGTCACATTCGCATCGACTTCGGCCTAGATACACCATGGGTCCTCGAGGATGCTGAACTAGACGATGCCGCTACCTTCCACATCCAGAAAAATGTTGAGATGCTTCTTGCCTTCACCTTACTCGTCGAGAAGCACTGCGGCATCTCCAGCCGCCTGCTCTGGACGGAATCTGGCGAACCTCTGGCCCAGAAGTTGATCGATCGTCTTCAGCGCGTGAACTAGTTTCACTGAATGCCTGGTGCAAGCGGCAAAATGTGCGATTCTAGGCGAGCGAAGCTGCCACATCCTTGTTTGAAGTCACCGCATCGGGTAGCGTCTGCACCTGCACCAGCAGGTCTTCTTTCCGCATGACCAGGTTCGTCGCGTTCAAAGACGCCAGCTCGAATCCGTGCCCATGCGTGATCGCATCTGTCGGACAGGCTTCGACGCAATAGCCGCAAAAGATGCATCGGTTGTAGTCGATGTTGTAGACCTTTGCATAACGTTCGGCGCTCGAAATTCGCACCGTTTCCGTATTCTCCGCCGCTTCAATGTAAATGCAGTTCGAAGGACAAGCCGCCGCGCAAAGGAAGCACGCAACGCATTTTTCCAGCCCATTCTCGTCGCGCTGCAGCTGGTGCTTGCCACGAAAACGCTCCTGAAACTTCGCCCCGCGCATCGGCCCCTTACCGTCCGGGTAGTTCTCGACCTCGGTCGGCTGGAACATCTGGCCGAAGGTGATGCTCATTCCCTTGACGATCGCGGCAGCATTTTTGACGATGGACATTCACAAAGTATAAACCGGCCCAGCGAGCGGTAAGCTATAGCCATGAAAAAGCTTGCCATCTTCCGGCTACGGCACGCAGTTCTGCCTACGGCACTCCTTGTCTCGGCTCTTACCCACGCACAACAGCCGGCCAGCCCTACCCCGGCAAGCCAGGACATGGGCGAAATGGCAGGCATGCATGAGAAAGCCCACGTTGCCTCGACCAGCCTCACCGTGACTTTCGGCACCAAGACTCTTACTCTTCGTCCCAGAGACCTTGCCGACTACCTCCACCAGAACGTGACCGTCGTCAACGGGCACACCAAGGCCTCCGAGACCTACGCTGGCGTCCCCATCTCCGCCATCCTCACCAAGCTCGGCATACCGTTTGAAAAAACGAACGAGCACATTCTCCTAGAGACCTACGTTATTGCCGAGGGTACCGATGGCTACAAGACCCTGCTCTCCGTCTACGAAACCCTCGCCGCAATCCGCCAGGCCGATGCCATAGTCGCCGATGCCATCATTACCGACGGCGAATTTGGCCCACTTGGTAAAGACGGTGCCTTCAAGCTCATCATCCCCGGTGACACCCGTCCGCAGCGCTGGGTTCAGAACCTGAAGTCTCTTACCTTCAAGACTGTCGAATAGCTTCACGTCCCCCCACCTGTCCGACCCGGGCTTTACGTCCTGCTCACTCCAGCTACGCACTTGCACCTTTAGGACGTCAGAGCCTACCTTGCACCGCTTACCGACAGAACATCATGTTCTTGACCGCAATCATTCATGCTCGGCTCAGGTCTACTCGCCATCTTTGCGTTTGAAGTGCTTTCCGGTAGCACTCCGCTCCATGCACCCTCCGCGCGGACAGCACAAGCCTTCAGCACTGTCTATCTCGATTCGCCTCAGCATGGTGGCAGTCGGAGGGGTCTCGTGGTTTGCAGCCAAAAGACCGTCGCTACTCGATCCCTAGTTTCTTCCAGACCGCGTCCACCTTCGCCTTCACAGCTTTGTCCATTTGCAGCATCGGCGGCCACTCCCGGGTAAAGCCCTCGGCCGCCCACTTCCGCGTCGCATCGATTCCCATTTTGCTGCCAAAATTCGGCAGCCTTGACGCATGATCGAGCGAGTCGACCGGCCCCAGCGTGAACTGGATGTCCCGCTCCGGGTCGATGTTATTCGCCACGCGCAGCGTCACCTCGGCCACGTCCTGGACATCGCAATCTTCATCAACCACGATCACGCACTTCGTAAACATCGCTTGGCCCATCGCCCAGATCCCGCTCATCACCTTACGAGCCTGGCCTGCATAACTTTTACGAATTGAGACGATCATCAGGTTGTGGAACACACCCTCGGCTGGCAGATTCACATCCACAATCTCCGGCATCGTCAACTGCATCAACGGCAGAAAGATTCGCTCAACCGCCTTGCCCATCCACGCATCCTCCATCGGAGGCTTGCCCACCAGCGTTGCCGCCCACACCGCGTCCCTGCGATGCGTGATGCATGTAATGTGAAACACCGGGTACTCATCCTGCATCGTGTAGAAGCCGGTGTGATCGCCGAAAGGTCCCTCGGTACGAAGCTCGCCGAGCAGCACGTAGCCCTCTAAGATGATCTCCGCATGCGCTGGCACTTCAAGATCGACCGTCTCGCATTTCACAAGTTCAACCGGCTTCTGTCTTAGGAATCCAGCAATCAGGTACTCCTCAACCTCTGGCGGCGCAGGCACGATCGCAGAGAAGGTCGTTGCCGGGTCCGTCCCAATTGCCACTGCGACCTCCATCCGTTCGCCACGAATCTTCGTCTGCGTTACGGAAGGCACATTGCCCTTCGAGCTTGCCGCCATCGTGCCGCCCGCCGTCAGCGCCATCAGGTTCACGTGTCCCGCTGCGTCCTGCGTGGTCTCGCGCAGCCGCTCCCGCATGTGCTCTGCGGCGACCTTCTGCCGCTGCCAATGCATTCCCGTCGTGTGCCCGTCGTAGACCTGCATTCGGTACATGCCGACATTCCGCTTGCCAGACTTCGGATCACGCGTCACCACGCAAGGCAGCGTTATAAACCGACCACCATCCTGCGGCCACGTCTGCAGCACAGGGAACCTCAGTACATCGATCGTGTCGCCACGATCGGCCCGCATAATCACCTGCTTGCAAGCCGCATCCCGACTGCTGATCACCTTCGGGAAGAAGCTGCCTACCTCCGCCAGCATCGGTAGCAACTTCAGCTTGTCCATCAAGCCAGTCGGCATCACCGGATGAATGAGCACCCGTATTCTGTCCGCGATCTTGTCCAGCGAGTCTGTCTCAAGCGCAAGCTTCATACGCTGCAGGCTGCCAAACTGATTCATCAGTACACGCGCTCCGGCATATCCCTTCACGTTCTCGAATAGCAGCGCCGGTCCACCAGCCTTCGCCGTTCCCTTACCCAGCTTCGAGGTTCGATCCGCTATTTCGGCCATCTCGAGAATCGGATCCACCTCGACCGATATCCGCTTCAATTCCCCTGCCTTATCGAGCTTCTTTATCCAGTCACGCAGATCGTCGTAAGCCAATGCCATCTCCCGCCGCGACATCGCCGCAGCAGCTTCAATGCTAACCCGTTGCCATGTACCAAACTGCGCCTGCCCCAAATCGCTCGCCGATACCTTTGCTTCTTCGAACCAAATCAGCGCCGGGAACCATCTCGCCTGGCCAGGTGTCTAAGAATGCAACGGACGCCTTCTCGCAAAGGCGCACCTGATCCGGTAACAGGAGAGGTGCCTTATGTTTGAAGACAGTCTCATGGAATCACAGAACCGTCTTTCTTCCCGTAACCAGCGCTGGACAACCGCGTTTTCAATGGCACTGCAGTGTTCTGTCGTGGGGGCCATCTTTGCTTTGCCGCTGCTTCATCCCGACGCGTTGTTGCTTCCGATCGAAGCACCCCGCGTTACGCTGCCGCTCAAGTCTGTGCAGCCCCCACGCGTCGAGGCGGTGAGCAATATTTCACCCGCATCCTCGGGACCAGTCGCCGCCCATCCCCTGACCCGCCTCACGCTCATAAGGCCGCTTAGTCAGGTCCCCTCGGACGCGGCACCGTCACCTGTCCAGGTCGGCTCTGGAATGGTCGGTCTAAATGGCATCTCGGAGGCACTCGCCACGTCCGCGTCGGGCAGTGGACTGCGCGTTAGCGTTGCCTCCGCAAGTCCCGGACTCAAGGGGCCTCTGCATGTATCAACAGGAATTTCGGCCGGCCTGCTGCTCGCCCCCATCAAGCCTATTTACCCGCGTATCGCAATTAGCGCGCGCGTAGAAGGCGCTGTGAAGGTCGAAGCGATCATCTCCACCTCAGGACACATCGAGAGTGCCCACGTAATCAGCGGACCAGAGATGTTGCGCCAGGCGGCAATCGATGCCATTCGCAATGCACGTTACAAGCCGTATGAGCTAAACGGATCGCTGACCGCAGTGGAGACCACCATCACGGTCAACTTCAAGTTGTCTGACTGATTGCCGACGTCAGCTGGACCAGCGGTTGCTCTGCTGGTACATCGTCTTTATAAGCAACCAGTGGCAGACCCGCTACCTTCCAGCCGTCAAATCCGCCTTTGAGCGGTCGCACACGATCGATGCCCATCTTGTGCAGTTGCATTGCCACCTTGCCGCTCGTTTCTTCACTCGGACAGGTGCAGTACAGGATGACGTCGCGATCTCTTGGAATGCGGTCGCTGTGGATCCCAAGTTCAGCAGGCCCCACGCGTACCGCCCCGGGCAACACCCGCGGATCGGGCAGGTAGTCCAAAGGATGCCGTAGATCAACGATAAACGGGGGGCTATCGCCTGTCTTCTCCGCGTCATCGATCATCGCCATCAGCTCTTCCGGCTCAATCCGTCTTGCGCGCACATCGGCCATGAACTTGCGCTGCTTGATCAGCCGATACATAAAAATTCCAACGACCATAAGCGCAACCAGCAGCACCGCAAAGTGGCTTAACACATGCAGGAATGGTGCACTCTTCTTCGCAATGTCCCCGAAGAACCGCCCAGCCAGCAAGTAGGTCTCGGCCCAGATCAGCGATCCTGCCAGGTCGTAGAGTATGAACCGACCGAACGGCATTCCGGTCTGTCCGGCGATCGGTGCCGCAACGGTTGAAAGTCCGGGCACAAACTTGGCAAAGAGCAGTGTGACTGGACCGCGCTTCGTGAAATAACCTTCCGTCTTGGTCACGCAGGTTGAAGCCTCCAGCGAGAACCTGCACAGCAGCTTCAGTACCTTGTTGCCGTAGCTCCGGCCGAGCAGATACCACATGCTGTCTGAGATCATGCATGCCGCCAGTACACACAGGAGAGCTACAAAGGCGCTCAATTTGTGTGTCGCCGACAACGTTCCCGCCGTCAGCAGCAGGGGAATGCTCGGTACCGGGATGCCCAACTGCTCTACCAGCACCCACACAAAAAGGATGAGGTAAGCGTATTTGACGAAGAGTTCAAGAGCAATTGGCATGGCGGTTTAATCTAGTAGATGTCTCACTTTACCTTTTCGATGCGACAAGCGTAAACCAAAACAAACGGGCCGAGGATTGCTCCTCGGCCCGTTTGTGTAAGTCTTCTTTCTTCATTACTCAATCATTGGCTGATTTACGAGGTGCTGCCCAATGAACCATGATTGCAGCTCATTTTCGCGCAGGATTTCGCTTACCACCATGTCATTCGTACCATCATCACCGGCGTCATCTGCCTTTTCAGCAATATCATGGCAGCTCTGCATGATGTGCTTGTGGGCAGCCAACAGCCTTGAAATTTGTACCGGGATGTCTTCGCGACCGATTGGAGGAGCCGGAATCTTAGTCAGCTTGGAGACATCGCCGCCCATCGCGATACTTACGCCACCCAGAATCTGAATACGCTCGGCAATCGTGTCGACCAGCTCAACCTGCTCCTCGAAGTGCTTGTCAAACAGAAGATGCAGTTCGTAGAACGTTGGTCCAGAGATCTGCCAGTGGTGCTTCTTGTACATGTCACGAAGCGTGATCTCATCAGCAAGAAGCTGATTCAACTCCGTCACCATCTCCTGCCGTACGGACGCATCGAGAAAGTGAGGCATGTCCTCGATCACCGTTCCATATTCCTGCGTTACTCTAGCTTGCGCATGCCAGCGTGGAGCATCATCTGCCGGCGCGGCGTCGACCTTTTTCTTTGTTGCCATTCTTCACCTCTTTCTATCTACGATGCAGAAGAAGCAGGAAGCGGTTACCCGTCTGCCAGCTTCTAGGCTCGCGCATCATGAATTTCAGTCTTACTGTTTGACGGTAACAATCGGGGTCACAGAAAATCCCGGCCTCAATGCGTAATCGCCGTTTTCCTTCTGCAGATCTGTGAAATCGATGCGCACTGGAATGCGTTGAACAACCTTGACGTAGTTGCCGGTAGCATTCTCCGGCGGAAACAGGCTCAACCGTGATCCCGTCGCTCCACCAATCTGGGTAATTTTGCCGCTGAACTTCCGTCCGCCCAGCGCATCTACCTCGAGCTTTACTTCCTGGCCTTGCTTCATCTTGTCCAGCTGGGTCTCTTTGAAGTTCGCTGTCACCCAGAGGTTCGTAAGCGGGACAACGGTCAGCAGATCTTGCCCAATGCTGATGTTCGCTCCGATGTCGACGTTCTTCTTGCTGACAATTCCGGCCGTTGGAGCAGTGATGTGGCAGTACTGAAGGTTTAGGCGCGCCTGCTCTAACTTCGCCTGCGCCTGCTTCACTGCAGCCATCATCGAGTTTGCCTTCGCTTCCTGTGCCTTCACCTGCTCAGGTCCATTCTTAGCCGATTGGATCGCCATAAATCGCGATTGCGCCACCTTCTGCTGGGCCTGACGAACCGCTTCCTGCGAAGCAATCACGTCCGCTTGTGCCTCCAGGACTGCCGCAGTAGTCGCACTCGCCGTGGCGACAGCCTGATCATACTGCTGCTTGGATATAACGTCCTTCTGCACCAGCGGTGTGTACCGCTCGACATCTAGCTGCGCCTTCAACGCATTCGCTTTCGCTTGAATTACTCGCGCGTCCGCAGCTTCAACCTGCCTCTGCGACTGGGAAACAGATGCGGAAGCCGCGGTCACGTCGGAACCGGAGGTGCTGATCTGGGTTGAAGAACTCACACTTGTAATCGGCACATTCACATGCGCAGACTGGTAGTCCGCCTCTGCGCTGGCAAGGTTGGCCTCCGCCTGCTCGAATGCAACCTGGTAGTCCTTCGGATCGATGTCCGCAATGGGCGTTCCGGCTTCTACCGATTGATTGTCTTTCACATAGACATTGATTACCTGTCCGGTCACTCGCGAACTCACCTCATAAAGGTCGCCGTCTACCTGAGCGTCATCAGTATCTTCGGAGTAAGTCGAATGCCAGTAGAACAGCGCGCCGCCAATCACGAGCAGGATAACGACGGCGATGACGATAAACTTCCGACGCGACTTCTTCTCGGGCGTCTCTGGTGGCGCCTGGTCATTCTGCTTCTGGTCTTCGTTCTGGTTCTGATTTTGATTCTCTTGGTCTGCCAAGGTTATTTCCCTCCGAGATAAGTCTTGTAGCTTGTCTGCGCCACGCCCAAAGCCCGCGCTAGCGACAGCTTCGCAATGTTGTGCTGATAAAGCGCGCTGATGTATTGATCGTTAGCCTGCTCGAACTGGCTCTGCGCCTGCGATACCGGCAGATTGTCCGAGATGCCCTCGTGGAAGCGCTGTTGCGACTCGCTCAGCGCCTCGGTCGCGAGATCGACGTTTGATTTCGTCGCCTCGACCAGCTTCGCAGCCGCTTCTATGTCGAGAATGCTCGACCGAATGTCTTGATTTACCTGCTGCACCTGGTCAGACAAACGAGCTTCAGCCTGGGTGTACTGTGCCCCCGCAACCTGTTCGTCGCCCTTGGTCTTTGCAATCTGCAGGATGGGAACCGTGATCTCGCCCGTCGCCGTGTAAACACCATGGGAGTGACCGACTGTCGTTCCCTGGTCACCGAAGAAACCGTTCGCATCTGCAGTCGGAAGCTGCTGCTCCCAAGCCGCCTTCTTCTGAGCCTCAGCGGCCTTGAGCGACTCCTGCATCGCCCTGAGGTCCTTCCGCGTCTTCAATGCCTGTTCGAAGGCGTCTTTCGCATCAACGTGATCCAGTGCCGCATACGGTGCAAAGTCCGTCAACGCGAGTTGCTGGTCGAGTGGCACGCCGATGGTTCGGGCGAGCGCCAGTTTGTCCTTAGCCAGCTGGTTCGCCGTCGAGATCAGATTTTGTTGTTCGGTTTGGTAATCAACCTGCGCCCGGAGAACATCAAGCTTCGGACTTGTGCCCGCATCATGCGCGGCTATCGCCTGGTCGAGCGACACCTTTGACGTCGCCAACTCTGCCTTCACAGCCTCAACGCGCGCTGCGTCCGCAATACAAAGAAGATAGGCATTGCCAACCGTCAGGACGACCATGTCTCTTGCATCTTCTGCGGAAAACTTCGCACTCTGGAAATTGTGCTTTGCCTGCAGATAGCTCTGCAGTGCGGGAAGACTGAAGAGCGTCTGTGAAAGCGATGCCTGGAAGTCCTCAACCTGAAACGGACCGATAATCGGGTTCAGTCCCGGGAATTTCAACCCATACGCCGCCAGGTTCACCTGCTCGACACTATAACTGGCAGAACCGGTCACGGTTGGCAGAAGAGCCTGCAATTGCTCGAGTCGCTGTCCATTAGCGTTCAACGTAGAAGATGTCTGCAGGATCACGCCGAGATTCGTCCGCAGACCGCGCTGAATTGCCTCATCAAGGGAAAGATCCATCACACCCGCTGTCGCGGTGCCACTCACAATGCTGCCCTTGAATGAGTCCGATGAGACCTGCGAGCCCGACACTGCTGAGCTTGACACTGCCGATCCCGAACCTGACACATTGCCAGAATTCAATTGCTGCTGCGCCTGGTTTACCTGCGCGGTGCTCAAGCCGGAGTTAGCGCTTGAGGTCGAACCTGGCCCGCCCGGTGCCTGCGCCACTGCCATGGTCGAGGAAGGTAGCCCCATCCCGCAACTCAGGGCCGTACCCAGGATCGCGAGCAAAGCTCTCGGCCCCTCTGATATTTTTCTAAGACCCATACTCCGTATCGTACCTGCACCCAATCGAAAGTTTTTGAGGCCAGCAAGACGGCAAGCCATTCAGTTGCTGACACAAGCCCGGTTTTCACTTCTTTCGATGCATCATCGTGTGGCAAGTCTTCAAAAAATAGGCGAGGCGGTGGAGACCTCACGCACCATCCCGACGTAACTCACGCAGGATCAGAAGACCTGAAGCAGCTTCAGCAGGAAGTCGAGTGGAGCAAGTACACTAAACCGATTCAGATTCGACCCATTCTTTGCAGTCTAAGGAGCACCACCCATGTTTCTCGGAATCGATATCGGCACCGGCGGCACTCGTGCAGTTCTGATAGACCGTAGCGGTACCGTCGTGGCGTCGCACAGCAGTGAACACGCTCCCATCCACTCGGAGCAGATCGGCTGGGCCGAGCAAAATCCGGAAGACTGGTGGCGTGCTGCTAAAGTCGCCATTTCAGGGGTTCTGGTAGAGAGCGGCCTGGCAGGCTCTGAAATTGAGGCAGTCGGCCTCACCGGCCAGATGCACGGCTGCGTCATGCTCGGCAGCGATGGCGAGGTACTTCGCCCTGCCCTCATCTGGTGCGACCAGCGGACGCAACCTCAATGCGATTGGTTGACCGAAAAGGTCGGCTTTGAGCGCCTCATCGAACTCACCTGCAATCCCGCCTTGCCCAATTTCACGCTGACAAAGCTCCTCTGGGTCCGTGAACATCAGCCAGAGACCTTCGCCAGGATCGCCCACGTCCTCTGCCCCAAGGATTACGTCCGATACAGGCTGACCGGCGAACTCGCGATGGATATGCAGGAGGCATCCGGCACGCTGCTGCTCGACGTAGCGAATCGCCGCTGGTCTGAAGAACTCGCCGGGATCTGCGATATCCCGATGTCATGGCTCCCCCGCCTGTTTGAAGGACCAGAGATCTGCGCTCGCATATCAGACATTGGCGCCGGTGCGACCGGTCTGGCCGCCGGAACACCTGTAGCCGCCGGCGCAGGAGACCAGGGCGCGGGAGCAGTCGGCATGGGTATCCTCAAACCCGGCTCAGTCTCGGCAACCATCGGGACCTCTGGCGTCATCTTTGCCTCGACCGCAAAGCCCACCATGGATCGGCTCGGCCGCATGCACACCTTTTGCCATGCCGCCCCCGGACTCTGGCACGTCATGGGCGTGACCAACGGAGCAGGCCTTAGCTTCCGCTACTTCCGCGACACGTTTGCACCGTCAGAAAGCTACGACACCCTCTCCACAGAGGCTGCGGCCATCCCGCCGGGCAGCGACGGCCTTTTCTGGACGCCGTATCTCTTCGGCGAGCGGACCCCCCATCTTGATGCCAAAGCGCGGGCCGCATTCGTCGGCATCACGGCCTCAACCACCCGCGCCCACTTCGTCCGTGCCGTCCTTGAAGGTGTAGCGTTCAGCCTGCAGGACACCTTCACTCTCTTTGCAGAATTGGGTATTCCAGTCACCAACATCCGGCTGGGCGGGGGTGGCGCACGCGGTCCGCTATGGCGCCAGATCCAGGCCGATGTGTATGGCCATCCAGTCGATCTTCTCGAAGCTGAGGAAGGTGGAGCCTTTGGAGCTGCCCTGCTTGCCGGGACTGGCATAGGCGCATGGCCGTCGGTTGAGGCCGCGTGCGAAGCAACAGTTCGCGTCGCACAAACCATTCAGCCAAAAGCAGCTAACTTGATGCAAGCCGCCTATGCCGAATATCAAAAAATCTATCCTGCCCTCAGATTTATAGGAAATCACTAAGCCGAGAGGTCTACCGCAACACAGCCGCTACTTCAGCCAAAACCTCCGCCACCCCAATTGAGGTGATACATTTCTTCTTCTCGACAATGCAGGTCTCGAGTCCGCAGCCCCAGCAGTCCACCTTGTGATACACCACCCGGTGCTGGTTACCGTATGGGAACCAGACCCGGGGCTTGTTTCTAGCGGCAAAGATCGCCACGCAGGGCGTCCCCACGGCTGCGGCCAGATGCATCGGGCCGCTATCGTGTCCAATGAAAATCTTCGCTTGAGCGAAGACGGCGGCACTCTCACGTGGCGTCAATTTGCCACATAAATTCACGAAGGGCGCACCGCATACCTCGCGCCAACCCTCGCCGGCAGCATCACTTGCGGCGGCTTCCTCGGCAGCTCCGCACAGTGCCAGCGCAAAACCTTCAAACCGGGAGCCGACCTCCCGCAGCAGCGCGCGCCAGTTTTCTGCGCCCCAGTCCTTTGACTGCACTTTTGTTCCCACACTCACCGCGATCAACGGCCATCCTGTTGTTGCTGCCAGCGCCTCTCCGGCCTTCAAAACTTCGCCCTCGGTCAGACGCAAATCCCACCACTCTGGATCTTCCAGGCACACCGCTCCGAGCTCCACCACGGTCCGAACAAGCCGCTGCGCCTCCGGCTCCCAGGCCACGTCTGTCTCGATCCACAGATTTTGCTGCATTGCCTCCGGCACTGGCACCCCCACCTGCCTTCGGATCCCGCAGAGTGTGAAAAAACGTGAGTCCCGTCTGACAGCAGTCGCTCCGCGAGGTGCGGCCAGGTAGACCACTACCTGCGGCCGCCAGCATACAAGCTGCCACCATAGTGAAAGCAGTTCCAGCGGACTGCGCATACCAACTTTGTAGCTGAAGTACCCGTGCACCAGCCCGGTCCCGCCGAGCACGGTCGCCGCCGCCGGGGCTTTTGAGTGCACCGGGGCGTTGGTCAACATACGCCGGTCTGCATGCGGAAACGCCCGGGCCACCAGATGCAGCGCTGGCAGCGCGACAACCGTGTCTCCCAGGCTTCCAAGGCGATAGATCAAGACTCGCTTGACCCGCCGATTTTCCGCATTGCTCAAGTGTTCAGTCTGCGTCATCCTAATGCGCAGGGCAACTACGCCCGTCCCTCCGCTGCCACAACTGTTAGAGTTTCATTGCACACGTAAAATAAAAAGAGTCGCCGAACCAGTGCCGTGCTTGCCCAAACGATGATTGACGCCCGACAGATCGCCCGCAACCACGACCGCGCCACCCATGAATGGCATGACTTTTCCCCACATCATTCCGGCGACCTCAAGAGCAATCCAGACGGCGAAAGTAAACTGGACGGCGCCGCAACCGCCTTGCCGGGCCTCATCGTCCCGGGTAACAGCTTGCTCGTTGCCATTCTTGATCAGCATCGTGCCAACTTTGATCTCTGGCACCAGGAAGACATGGCTCGCGACATGAGCGCGACCGCTGAAAATATTGCCACCGTCAAGCACGCGATCGATAGCTTGAACCAGAAGCGCAACGACCTCGTCGAGAAAATCGATGAGACGCTTCTTCGCGCCATTCCAAATCAGAATTGCGCCGCCCCGCTCAACTCTGAACCTCCTGGCCTCATCATTGACCGTCTGTCCATTCTTGCGTTGAAGATTTACCACACGCGTGAGGAGGCCCAACGTGAAACCGCCACCAACGCTCATCGCCATCGCAATGAATACCGCCTTACCGTTCTTGAAGAGCAGCGCATGGATCTTGCAGACTGTCTCGATGCGCTTTGGAGGCAGGTCCTTGCCGGCGAACGCCGTTTTAAGCTCTATCGCCAGATGAAGATGTACAACGATCCGCAACTCAATCCAATCCTGTATGGCCAGGAGTCGCCGTACAAGGGATGTTGACCCGCGTCCATCTTCTGCGTATAACTCCGACACGGGTGTGCTTAAAACGACGTATCCCCTTCGCTGGAAGGTCCCGTATAGGAAGCTCCAATGTCGTCAGGTTTGGTTGTTAATCGAGGGCACAAAAGCATGAAAAGGAACGATCAGGCATGACCCAGGCAAAAGTTGTGTCTACTCCCGCAAACAAGCGTTCCCCGCGCACTCTCGCGGGTACCGTCCCGGCACCGCACGACGACGCGCGCGACCGCGCAATCGGGCTCTATGAGTCCGCCCTGCGCCTCATGCAGACCGGAAAATACGACGCAGCGCACGCCGCTTTTAACAAGCTTCTTGCCGAGGGCCCTCCCGAACTCGGCGACCGCATTCGCATGTATATCAATGCCTGCCTGCTACAGGTCGCCAAGGGTAAAACCGAGTTCCTCTCGCACGAAGAGCGCTATGACTATGCGATCTCCCTGCTCAACGATGGTCACTATGAAGATGCTCGCCAGGAGTTCAAGGCGATTCTCGCCGCCAATCAAACCGCCGATTACGCCTTCTACGGTCTCGCCGTTCTCTCCAGCATGACTGGCGAGTCGCATACCTGCCTCGAGCACCTGACCGAAGCCATACGCCTGAACGGTAAGAACCGCATCCAGGCCCGATCCGATTCCGACTTTCAGGACATGGCCGACGATCCGCGATTTACAGATCTTCTTTACCCCGAAGTATGATGGACTTGCCGAGAACTTTCGGCCAGTTGACCTGAATTGCTCAAGCCCGCGACCTCGCTCCTGACCACAAATACGGACGCCCGCACACCCCTCCGCGTAGTCGCTATCGGAGGCGGTACAGGGCTGTCGACACTCCTCCGGGGGTTGAAGCGCTATGTCGCTGCTCCCATAGGCTCAACCGCCTCGGCAGATCCCGGCTGTAGCAGCCACCACTGCCTGATCCGCGATCTTGCGGCCATCGTGACCGTGACGGACGATGGTGGCTCCTCCGGCCGGATCCGTGAAGATCTCAAGATCCTGCCACCGGGAGACATCCGCAACTGTCTCGTTGCTCTTTCTGAAGATGAACATCTGCTCTCCCGCCTCTTTCGTCATCGTTTCGACCAGGGCGACTTGCAGGGCCACAGTTTTGGCAACCTCTTCGTCGCCGCCCTTACGGGCATCACTGGAGACTTTGCGCAAGCCGTTCAGATGGCTTCGCAGGTCCTTGCGACCCGCGGCCACATCTATCCCGCCACGAATACCAACGTCACCCTCTCAGCCCGAATGGATGACGGTTCCATGGTCCACGGCGAAAGCAACATCACCGCCAGCCATCAGCGCATCGTTGAACTCATGCTGGAGCCACCCACCGCTGGCCCGCTGCCGGAGACCCTGGAAGCGATCGCTCAGGCCGACCTGATTACCCTCGGCCCTGGCTCCCTATACACTTCGCTCATCACCAACCTGCTCGTCCGCGGCATCCCCGAAGCCCTCGCTGCTTCGAAGGCTACCCGCGTCTATGTCTGCAATCTCATGACGCAGGCGAACGAGTCGCTCGACCTCACAGCCTCGCAGCACGTTCAGAAAATCCTGCAACACGCAGGCGCAACCAGGGTTCCGATCTTTGATTACGCGCTCATCAATACCGCACCCATCTCGCCCACGCTGCTCGCAAAATACGCTCGCGAGGGCCAGCAGCCGATCGAGCCAGACCTTGCCCGCATCCGTTCACTCGGCGTCGAGCCCATCGTCGGAAACTTCGTCCACGAAGGCGATCTCCTGCGTCATGACTACGACCGCGTCACCGAACGCCTTCTAGAACTAGGTTTCGCTCCCTCTGCCACTCGCTCCGGTCTGTCTTAGGAGCCGCGTAGTGATCTCTGAAGTCAGCAGCGCGCAGGATATTTCTTTACGCCGCTCTTCCGCCGACAAAACGTAATTAGTCACTTTACTCGAATTGATGGCGAAGCAATACCCGAAGACTCAAGTACGTCTCAACTAACCTGGCGCACTTACCCTGCAGACTTAGCGCAACAGACTGCGCAGGTGGTCCAATCCTTTTCGCGCGATATCCTCTGGCGATGTGGCAACGTCGGCCCATAGCGAGCCGGGTGCCGAAGTCTCCGCCTCCGAATACCCAAAGCCTTCTAGCATCAGGTAGCCTTCGTATCCGATCCTGTTCAACGCCGTGATGCACCCGGCTGTATCCAAGTGTCCGGTTCCGATAACACCGCGATCGTTCTCACTCACATGCATATGCTTCAGGTGAAATCCGAGCCGATCAATCGCGGCTGGCATGCTCTTCTCTTCGATATTGGCGTGGAACGTATCCAGGGTCACGCCGATGCAGGGGTGCCCAACATCTTCGCAAAACTCCTTGGCATCTGCCGCGGTCCTTATGAAGAAAGTCTCTGACCGGTTGACTGGTTCAATCGAGAGGTCGATTGCATTCTTCTCGATCAGGTCTCCCACTGACTGAAAGAACTCGATGGCCCACTTGCGTTCATCCTCGCTCGGCCGATGCCCAGGCAGATATCCGATCGGCGCATAAAGTGGTCCTCCTATTAAGTGAGCGCCCACCTCCGCCGCTGTCTCTACGCACTCGACGAGATGAGCCAGACTCTTTTTCCGCACGCTGGCGCTCGCACTGATCGGATTGATCCCCGCCGGCAGGATGGCGCACACAGTGCACTCCAGGTCATTGGCTTCAAACTCCTTCCGCATCTCCGCAGCCGGCAGCGCCGACGGCACGAACATGGGGATCTCAAACCCCTCAAACCCGTACTCGCGCACCTGCGAGATCAGAGGCAGATGCCCCAGCCCAAACGCTGCTGTCCACGCGAACGCGCTCACACCCAGCTTCATGACACACTCTCCTAAACTTGACCGCCCCTCGCGGGGACACCCTAATGGATCCCGAACCGCGCCTGGATCTGTTCCAGTGTTCTGCCTTTTGTCTCCGGAAAGATGAACAGCACCACAAAGAACTGGAGCAGCATCATTGCTGCAAAGAATGCAAAGGGTGTCCACTGTGAAAACCTGGCCACCACTACGGGAAAGTAGAGCGTGATAATGGCCGCACTGATCCAATGCGACGAAGATCCAATACTTTGCCCCTTCGACCGCACGCGGTTTGGAAAGACCTCCGCAATGTAAACCCAGATCACTGACCCTTGCGAGATTGCAAAGAAAACAATAAACACCATCAGCAGCCACACGAGAGAAGACTGGTGCGTGTGCGTATAAAAGATTGCTGTCACGCCGCTCAACGCGAACACAGTGCCGACCGAGCCGATCAGCAACAGCGTCTTACGTCCAAGCTTGTCGATCAGGCTCATTCCCAGCAGCGTTGCAAGCAGGTTCACTACCCCTACTGCAACCGCCTGCAGCGCAGCCGAACTTGAGCTGAAGCCCGCTGAAGCAAAGATGGAATTGGCATAGTAAAGAATCGCGTTAATTCCAGCCAACTGGTTGAACAGCCCTACAGACACAGCAAGAAAGATCGGCAGGTTGTACTTGCCGTTGAACACCGGTTCCTGCTTCATCCCACGTTCCATCTGAACCGAATCGATGATCTCTTGCAGCTCTTCCTTCGAGTTCGGCGAACCCATCATCTTCAATACATCAAGTGCCTCGTCCGTCTGATTGCTCGTCACTAGCCAGCGCGAACTCCGTGGAATTCCATACAGCATGACGAGGAAGATAATCGACGGCACAATTGCCACGCCAAACTCCCACCGCCATTGCGTCGCCCCCAGGTTCAACGTAGTGATGATGTAGTTCGACAGGTACGCCAGCAGGATCCCAATGACGATGTTGATCTGAAACAAGCCCACCATCCGGCCTCGCCATTTAGCTGGCGCAAGCTCCGCGATGTACACCGGCCCAAGCACCGAAGATCCGCCAATCCCCAGCCCGCCAATAAATCGCGCCACCATCAGCGCATCCCAATTCCAGGCGAACGCGCAGCCAATGCCCGAAATTGTATAAAGGATCGCCATGATCCGCAGCGCCTCGCGTCCGCCAATCTTCTGGCCCAGCGCACCCGATGCCATGGCCCCGATCACTGTGCCAACCAGACCAATAAACACCGTCAGGCCCAACGTCTTTGGCGTCAGGCCAAAGACCTGCGTCAACTGCTCATTCGCACCCGCGATCACAGCGGTGTCAAAGCCAAATAGAAGACCGCCCAACGCGCCAACGGTCGTGGCCTTTACCAGGTAACGGTTCAAAAGCATTCTCCGGTCTATAGTTCATTTCGATACGAGACTGCCACTCTACACGCTGAGTACAGGTGTCGTCAGCAAACCACTCGTTACGCCGTCAGCCGATTCGCCGAGATGGGTCTGATCTTCCATGCAGTTATCTTCACTGCGTCGCCTGTGACACCCGCTCTGATGTCGGGCGCGGTCGTCTGCGAGTAGTAGAAGCGCTTTGTATACCCAATCCGCTCCCCCATAATCACCTCGATCACCGAGCCGTCTACGTACGCATGCAACGTTGGCAGATCCCCCGGCTGAAGCGCGATCACCTTGCCATCCGTCATAAAGGCGTGACGCTCACCCGAGTAGTTCACCTTGAGCACCTCAGTTTCGCCGTGCGTCAGGCTGAACTCATAGCTCTTGCCCTTACTGCCGGAGCACATCACCTCACCTGAAGCACCGCGTAGTGTCTTGACCACTCCAGCCCGCGACTCCTCCGTCGGCAGCACTCCTGCTCTCAATGCGGCCGCCTGCGGCAGCACTCTCACCCGCAGCACTCCATCCTTGTCCAGGTTCATGAGCCGAGGCAGCGCCATCATCCCCGACCACCCGGCCGCCTTCATCTCTGCCTCACTCCGCTTTTCCTGGATCCATCCCCAAAGGATCCTTCGCCCCTGTGCGTCCAGCTGCGTCTTCGGCGCATAGTAGGACCCGAGATCGAGCTCGCCGGTTTTGTCCTTCGTGAACGTCATCGTTGCCGCGTCCAGCTTGCCTGACTCCCAGATCACCTTGCCCAGAGTCGAATAGATCAACACATGGCCGCCATCGAGGGCGAAGAAGTCCGGACACTCCCACATCTCGCCGTCATCGCAAGGGTTTGCCGTGTGCTTTCCGTTCCACTCTCCGCTGGTCAGCTTATGCATGTACTCCCAGCTGCTCGCGTCCTCAACACGTTTGGACCGATATAGCAAGACACACCCTCCGAGCTTCGCCTCGCCCGCTCCCACCGTCATGTAGTACCAGTCGCCCTGCTTCCACGCCGAAGGGTCACGGAACCCGGTAATCTGCATACCAGGCGGTGGCAACGGAATAATCGGCTCCGGCAGCTTCGTCCACCTGACCAGCTTCGGATCATCCGAGTACGCCAGGCATTGCGACTCCTGGATCTTGTCCTCGCCATCGCGGATTGTCGCCAGTTCCTTCGATGAGAGTTTTGTGCCGGTATAGACCTGGTACACGCGCCGCCCCACCTTCAGCGCCGACCCTGAAAAACATCCATAGGCGTCGGGGCTCCCCGGCGTCGGTGTAAACGCCACCGGCAGATGCGTCCAATGCAGCATGTCAGGGCTAACGGAGTGGTACCAGCTCATGTTTCCCCAAACCGCCGCCTGCGGGTTGTACTGGAAAAATATGTGGTACTTGCCGTCGAAGTAGACAGGCCCGTTCGGGTCGTTCATCCAGTTCTTCGCAGGCAGCAGGTGGAACTGGGGCCGCATCGGATCCACCGCAAGCCGAGACCGCAGATCCGCGTCGCCTCCGATGCCCTGTGCCTTTGCGCTCGCGGGCAGCACAGCCACCGTCGCCACTGCAATAATCAACTCCAGAAACTCGCGCCGTGTTCTCGCACTCACCAACTCTTGGTTCAAACTCATCTCCGTTTTCCTGCGTAACAGTCCACCCGCAGAGCCTCAGCCAACCAGCCAGGCCCTGTCAAGTGATCGACTCCGTTCCTAGGAGATCGTGATGATCTGGCCTTCGATGGCTGCGCTTGTGCAAGGAAATCGCTCACGCG
Organism: Acidobacteriaceae bacterium; assembly: GCA_903642265.1. Classification (GTDB taxonomy): domain Bacteria; phylum Acidobacteriota; class Terriglobia; order Terriglobales; family Acidobacteriaceae; genus Edaphobacter. The sequence continues at coordinate 22,481 of CAHJWN010000039.1, forward strand.
CCGACGCTACGATGCGCTCCATCTGGGCGTCGTCATGCCCAGGGTCATGGTGGAAGAGCACCAGTTGTTTCACGCCCGCTTCCGCGCCAACCCTGGTTGCCTCAACCCATGTTCCATGCCCCCAGCCATGTCTGCTTGCGTACTCTTCAGGCGTATATTGCGAGTCATAGAAAAGCAGGTCCGCGCCCCGCGCAGCGTCTAACAACCGCCGGTCTGCCGCCGCTTCGCCATGCTCGTGGTCGGTCGCGTACACCACCGTGCGTCCTCCGTGGACCATCTTCAGGCCCGCCGCTCCCTGGGGATGCGTCAGGCAGAAACACGAGACCTCCGCACCGCCAAACTTCATCGGTCGCTCGCTGATTTGAACGAAGTGAACCGAGGCCGCGATGTCGTCAAACCGCACTGGAAAGTACGGCGTCATCATCTGGCCCCAAAGAATCTCTTTCAATTCCTCCGGCGCTCGCGATGAGTAAAACGTGATCGTTGCCGCCTTGTCATACAGCATGGCGAAGAATGGCAAACCCTGCACATGGTCCCAGTGGAAGTGCGTCAGGAATATATGAAAGTCTTTATCCGGGCCGTTCAATTGGAGCAGCTCCATGCCCAGGTTCCGGATGCCGGTACCCGCATCCAAAATCATGCGCTTCTCCTGCCCATCTTCGCTGACAAAAACGACCTCTATGCAGGGCGTGTTGCCGCCAAACTTCAGCACTCCCGGCGATGGCGTAGGGATCGAACCGCGAACACCCCAGGGCCGGATCCTGATATGGGTTTTGCCCCGGAGTAAAGAGGAGGCCTCAGACGTTCCATCTTCGATCAACGGCACAGCCTCCATCGTTCGTGCTGCCCTGCAATCTAGTGCGTTGTCTTCACCGCATCCTCATCTGCCAGCGACTGCGTCTCCGGAAGCTGGTCATAGATTGCTGCCCGCTCCTTGTAATACTGCGTCATCTCCGGATGCTTCTCGATCAGCGCCGAGTACTCCGCAATCGCGTCGAACCAGAGTCGATTGTCCACATAGATCTTTGCTGCTGCGGCTGAGGGTTCTGCCGGAGACGTCTTCGCGCTCGCCAGCGCCGCCGTCACCGAGTTGCGATTTGCACCGCCAACAATCAGCACACTCGCCTGCGCCAGCCCGCCCATTAGATCATTCTCCGGCTGAACCGACCACACATATGTCTCCGAAGGCTTGAGTTCCGGAGCATCCGCCGGATAGGTAAACTTGCCGCCCATGACCTTCTTCACATAGAGCACGCTCTCCTGCGTCGACAGCGCCGATAACTTGAACGTGTACTCCGTCTTATCGTCCGCCGCACTCCAATAGAAGGTCGGGGTCAAGGTATACGCCTTTCCTAATTGAGGCGCATACAGCGTCAGCGCGCCCAGGTCACGCGAGGCTCCCCCAATCTGGTTTGGTGCCTTACCCGAGGTTGGCGCAATGTTGAAGCCATCCAGCTTCGCCCTGACCCGGACTACCTTCGGTGCTGGCGGCGCACTCTGCTGCCCAAAGCTCGTAAAGTCTCCAATACCAAATGCAAGCACAGCCAAACCGACTGCAACGCGTCCCGTAACCTTCACCTTTATGCTGTCCATTTGTGTCCTCTTTCAGCTTTCTCAAACAAGGCCCGGTGTTTCGGTTCCATCAGCTTCTCTTGCGCATCGATAGTAAACACTTCGATCTGCTCATCCAGCCCGGCGACGCTCGATTTCCCAAGAGCGCGTATCCCGGTAAACTCCTGCGCCACCATATCGTGCGTCGCCTGGCTCATCAAAATCTCGGTCTTGAACGGCTTGTTGAGACTTTCAAGACGCGATGCAAGATTCACGGTCGCACCAATCACCGAATACTCCTGGCGACTTGCCGAGCCGATACTACCAGCCATCAGTGTTCCTGTATGGATCCCGATTCCTATACGAAGCTGTGGTATCGCTGGATTGCCTGCGTTCAGTTCGTTCAGCTTTGTTACGCTCTCAAGCATCGCGAGCGAAGCCTGCACCGCCAGCTTCGCATCTTCAGAAGGACCCTGACTTAATGGAAGTCCGAAGATGATCATCAGCCCGTCGCCGATGAACTTATTCAGGAATCCGTCGTAGTCTCGGATGACTTTGTCCATCTCGGTCACATACATGTTCAGCCAGCTCAGCACTTCGGCGGGAGGCCTTCCCGCACTCAGCTTGGTGAAGCTCCGTATGTCCGTAAACACCACGGTCGCCACACGCTCTTCGCCGCTCAGCGACACCTCCGACCGCCGCGCCCAGATCGTCTTCGCCACGGCCGGATCCACATAGCTGGAGAACAGCGTCATCAGCTGCTTTCTCTGCTCCCTCGCCTCGTGCGCCACGAGACGCTCCAGTATGAACTGCAGCCCCAGCGACAGCGGCAGCGTTAACTCCACACCCAGCTGCACCGGTAGAAATGGCAACCAGATTCTTGCCCGCGAGTACAACAACACCGCAAGCACGCTGGGAACGATCGCCAGCACCACGGTGCATACGAAGCCGATAGACGGTCGCATCGTCAACATCGAAAACGAAGCGGCCCACGCAAACAGCAACACCACCACCCACCGCGCGGTCGCACCTGCCGGACGCACGACCTTGCCTTCGAGCAGGCTCCGTATGGCCGCTCCCAGGATCTCGGTTCCGCCAAGCCGCAGCCTGCTTCCATCCGGATCGGCGTGACGGAACAATGGTGAAAATAAGCGGTCACGCGCCGCGTCGTTCGTCTGTCCGATCAGCACCAGCTTGCCCTTCAGCGCATCTGGCGGAATCTCTCCGGACAACACCTTCCATGCTGGAATAACAGGCACCGGCTGCTTTGCCCAAGATCCGATGAGCATCGTCTGTTCTGTCTCGTCCGCGAAGTAAACCGGATGTCCGTGAAAGCTCGCCATCTCGTGATTGACAGGGCTGATCGCCTCGCCGGCATACTGTTCTGCAAGCATGAGGGGAAACGATTCCGCCCGCGGAGGCCCAGGCACGAACAACTCACTCTGCCGGATGAACCCGTCCGAATCGAAGTCAAGGTTCACAAAGGCATACCCGACAGCGCCCGGCGCTCCGTCGACACAGAACCCCGACGCCGCCTTCGGATTCTCCGGTTGGCAAAACATCGGCAAAGGAATCAAGGAAGGAAGTACACCCGACGAGCTCTGGCTTGCAACGATCACCGTGGCCGCCGATGTCAGCGCTGCCTGCATCGCCTTGTCTTCCTCAGGCGATCTCGCTTCCGAGAGCAGGATGTCCATCCCGACAATCTTCGGCTGCTGCTGCCCGATTTTCGTCACCAGCTCCGCAAACGTGCTGCGCGGAATCGGGTACTTCCCAATCCTCGCAAAACTCTCTTCGTCGACATCCACCAGCACCACGTCCTTCGACACCGAAGTGTCGCCGCCCGCAAGCACGGTGAAATCATACGTCCACGAATTCAGGTCTTTGAACGATGTTGCATTCGAAGCCGCGAACACCAGGCCGCACGCAGCCACCGCAATCAATGCGGATTGCCATCCAAACCTGATCAGCTCTCTTGCGCTGCCCGTTTCGTTGGTCATCGAATTCGCCCATCATATAGCGAAAGCCCGCCATCTCACGTAAATCAAAGTGACATCGATGCCCGTTTGGTAATCAGCCCCGTTGCTCGCGGACACACAAGGCGCCTGTGAAAACGCTGTCCATCCGCCTCATGATGAGTTAGCCTGTCTGCGTCCCCGCAGGAGTGTTTTTGCTCAACCTGTTCCTCTCTCGACGCGCGTTTGACCCACTCTCTCGCCTGCGGCTTCGCTCCTTGTGCGACCTCGTCTGCATCGTGCTCCTCTCGGCGACAATCTCCTGCGGAAGTGCACTTAGCCCCCACGCTATCCCTCCCACTCCTCCCGACACGACAGACAATCTCCTCACCCAGGCCGATGTCAGCTCGATCGTCTACGCCGCGGCCAGCTCGATCAATGTGCCCCTTACCATCGCCATCAGCGACCGCCGCGGCGCCATCATTGCCGTCTTCTCGAGCTCCGGCGCATCCCCATTTGCAATCGGTAACTTCGGGCAGCCCTACGCAGCCGATGAGGTCGCTGCCGCCCTCGCCCGCACCGCCGCATTCTTCTCCAACGATCAGGCACCCATCGGCTCCAGGACCGTTCGCTTCATCTCAGGCATCCACTTTCCGCCGGGCATCATGAACACAGAGTCCGCTCCGCTCTACGGCATCGAGAACACCAATCGCGGCTGTAGTTTCAACACCACATACATCCCCGGCCAAAGCCTGCCTGTCCCTGCTCCACTCCACAGCACCGGCCCTGGCCTCGGTATCCTGACTGGAAAATCCAGCCTTCTCGATTCAGATCCCAACGCCGTCAATCCAGGCGGTGTTCCCATCTTCAAGAACAATCGCGTGGCCGGCGGTATCGGAGTCGTCGCTCTTGCAGGCACGGCAAACTACAACGCAGTGGTCGAGTACGCCGCCGTAGCCGGAACTCTTCTCAACGGCTTCGCCCCAATCGTGCCCGCACCCGGAGCAGTAGTCGTCAACGGCATCACGCTTCCATTCGTCGAGCAGACAACCCTCCCCCCTGGCTACGCCGCAGGCCGCGCCATTGGCGTCTTCTCGCTCGGCCCATACAACAGTTCAGGAGCCGCCCCGGAAGGCGATCTCATCGCGGAACACGCCAGCAATCTCGGCGGTCTCACACTCGGCCAGGTGCAGGGCATCGTTGCGAACGCAGTCGCAACCGGCAACACCATACGTGCCGCCATTCGTCTCCCGGTTGGCGTGCGTGCCCGTTTTGTCATCGCCGTTGCGGATCTCGACGGCTCACTCCTCGCCCTCTACCGCATGCCCGACGCGACCCTCTTCAGCGTGGACGTCGCCGTCGCCAAGAGCCGCAATGTCACCTACTTCAGCGGGCCCGGCGGCTATCAGGACCTCCCTGGAGTCGTCGCCGGCACCGCCATCACCAACCGCACCCTCGGCTTTGCCGGTCAGCCCCTCTATCCTGAGGGCATCGACGGCACCGCCCCAGGCCCCTTTTACCCGCTCTTCGCCAACGACGTGGCAAACCCCTGCACGCAAGGTTCGCAGCCGAAGACCGCCAACCAGAATGGCATAGTTTTCTTTCCTGGAAGCTCGCCCCTCTACGTGAATGGCAAACTTGTCGGCGGCCTTGGCGTCTCCGGCGATGGTGTAGATCAGGACGACTACGCCGCGGCCGGCGGCGCTACGGGGTACGAAGCACCCACCTCCATTCGCGCAGACCAGTATTTCGACCAGAACGTCCGGCTTACCTACCAGAAGTTTCCGCCAAATCCCACGGACTAACGCTAAGACCTCTTCTCCTTGTCACTCTCAAAAGGGTCTGCTTCTCCACTTTGCCTGCATGCTTCTGCACTTCGCCTGCATGCTTCATGCTCGAAGTCCCACAGCAATCACCTGCTCCAGCATGCAGTACACGATCCCATCTGCGTTATCTTCGTTCGCCTGTTTGACCAAAAGTGCTACTGCTCATGCTCGCGACGTCGACTATAAACGTGCCATGACAATGACCGTCCTCACCTGCGTGGCCTGTGGCAAAACCCTCCTCGTTCGCGATGAACCTGACGAAAAGCGCGATAAGAAATGCACCTGTAACCAATCAATGATCGAGCGACGCAATCCCGGCAGCGTCCTCTAACTAACCCGCGACCACGATCTCCGAGAAGTCGGCGATTCGCGAGAAATCTGCTGTGATTTGCCTCAGCAGTGCCAGGCGGTTCGCGCGAGTTGCCTCTTCCGGAGCCATCACCATCACGGCGTTGAAGAACGCGTCCACCTGCGGACGAAGCGAAGCTATTTCTTCCAGGGCGGCCTCATATTGCCGCGCTGCACGCAATTCTTCCACCCGCGCTGCAATCTCTGCAGACTGTTCAGCAAGCGCCTTTTCTGCAGGATCGATCAGCAGCGTGTTCTGCACTACAGCCTCAGACGTAAACCCTTTCTCATTTGCTTGCGAAAGGATGTTCTTCATCCGCTTGAAGGCTGCCGACACCGCTGCAAAGTCCGCAGAAGATCGGGCCGCCGTCACTGCCTCTGCGCGCGCAATGGCATCCCGCACATCGTCTGCCCCAACTGCCAGCACCGCCTTCACCACGTCATAAGCCTGCCCGCGCACCTCGCGCAGGTAGAACTCCACCCGCTCTGCGAAGAAGGAAGCGATGCGTGCTCGCACGGCTAGCTCAACCGTTGCAGCTTCTACAATCTCGCCAAGCCCCAGCGGCAGGCCGCTCTCTGCAAGAATCTTCACAATCCCATTTGCCGCACGCCGCAGCGCAAATGGGTCCTTTGATCCCGTCGGCTCAAGCCCTAACCCGAACATCCCCGCAATCGTATCTGCCTTGTCCGCAATCGCTAGTAGTTGTCCCTCGACTGTTCGTGGAATGCGGTCTTCCATCGATACGGGAAGATACTGGTCGTAGATCGCGTCTGCCGAGGCGTCATCCAGGTCTTGAGCTCTCGCATAGAGGCCGCCGACAATCCCCTGAAGCTCCGTAAACTCCTTGACCAGTTCCGAAGTAAGGTCAGTCTTTGCAAGGATCGCAGCCTGCTTCAACGCCAGGCGATCGACCGGGTATCCAGCCGGAAGCAGGTTGACCAGGCTGTCGCACAAGGCAACAACGCGCTCGCTCTTCGCCGCGTAGCTGCCAAGATTCTTCTGGAATGTCACGTTGTTCAGCAGGGCAATACGCTCAACCAGCGGCACACGTTGATCGAACTCCCAGAAAAATCGCGCATCATTGAACCGCGCCCGCAGCACCCGCTCGTTTCCATGCCGGATCACTGCCAGTCCCGCCTCGTCGGCCTTGGTATTCAGAACCGCAAGAAAATGCGGAGCTAACTTGCCAGCCTTGTCTTCCACCGCGAAATAGTTCTGATGGTCGCGCATTACCGTGACAAGCACTTCCTCGGGCAGGTCAAGATATGCCGCCTCGAAACTGCCGGCGATCACAGAAGGCCACTCCGTCAGGTGAGTCAATTTGTCGACAAGTGCCTCATCTTCCCGCCAACGCAGCCCGGCGGAGCCTCCGGCCAGTGGAATTGCCCGGCACACCCGATCGAGAGCCTTGCGTATCTTGTGCCGCCTCGCCTCGACATCCGCGATTACGTACGCCGCTTCCAATGCCGCCGCATACTCCGCAGGATTCTCAATCACAATGGCCTCAGGGCCAGCCAGCACCCGATGCCCGTATGTGACGTTTTCGGCTGCGTATCCGGCAAATGCAACCGGCACGATCTCCGAATCGAGCAATGCCACCATCCACCGCACCGGTCGGACAAAACGCTCCGGCTTACCTGCCCGCCAGTACATGCTCTTTGCCCAGTAAATACCGGGAAGCTCCTTCGGCAGTTCTGTCGCAATCACTTCCGCAGCCGACCGCCCGGCCTTCACCGATGTGGCAGAAAGATACTCCCCCTTCGGCGTCGCCACGATCTTCAGTGCTTCAACCGCTACCCCGGCCTTCTTTGCGAAGGCAATAGCCGCCGGAGTCGCTACACCATCCTTGTACGCAATCTTCGCCGAAGGCCCGAGCACCTCCTCCGCCAGGTCATCCTGCTTCGCCGCAACCTTCGACACGAGCACCGCCAGCCGCCGAGGTGTCGAGAAGCTCTTCACGCTCGCAGCAGGCACAATCAGCCGCTCGCGCTCCAACAATCCAACAACTCGCCGCGCGAGCTCTGCCTCGGCCGACGCAATCATTCGGGCAGGCACTTCCTCCAACCCAATCTCAAACAAAAACTCTGCCATTACGCCGCCTGACTTTCGCTTACCCTCTGCACCTGCGCGGCGTAAGCTTTTGCGACGCCCACCACCAGCGCCCGGACACGGGCCATGACACCAACCCGCTCCGTTACGGAGATAGCGCCACGTGCATCCAGCAGGTTGAAGAGGTGCGAACACTTCAACGCAAGTTCATACGCACCTAGAACCGGAAAGCGTCTCTGTTTCAGCGCATCCGCTGCCTCGTCAGTATCGACAGCCTTTGCTTGTTCCAGCAATCCCAGGCATTCACTCTCGTACAGCTCAAGATGCTTCCACAGCGAAGCAACGTCGGCATAGTCGAACCCATACGCCGAAAACTGTTCTTCTTCCGGCAGTCGCATATCGCCGTACGTGACTCTCTTCCCGGTATCCGGTTCAACCGCCCACACGATGTCGTAGATCGAGTCAACGTCCTGCAGGAAGCCTGCAATCCGCTCCAGTCCATACGTAATCTCGCCGCAGATCGGATCAAGGTCCATCCCGCCACATTGCTGGAAGTAAGTGAACTGCGAGATCTCCAGGCCATCAAGCATCACCTGCCAGCCAACCCCCCACGCGCCGCCGACCGGCCACTCCCAATTGTCCTCTTCGAACTTGATATCGTGCTCGCGCAGATCGATCCCGATCGCCTCCAGGGACTCCAGGTAAAGCTCCTGGATCCGGACCGGTGGCGGCTTCAGAATCACCTGGAGCTGAGTGTGCTTGAAAAGGCGGTTCGGGTTCTCGCCATATCTGCCATCGGCGGGCCTGCGCGATGGCTGCGCATAGGCAATGCGTACCGGCTTCGGGCCAAGTACCCGCAGGAATGTGTCTGGCGACATGGTTCCCGCGCCTACCTCAATGTCATACGGCTGCTGCAGCACGCATCCCTGATCAGCCCAGAACTTCTGCAGCCTAAATAAAAGGTTCTGAAATGTCAGCGCGGGCTTCTTCTCTGCAAGTGCGGTCATGCGTCGGTGCGCTCTTTCGATACGTCAGGAATCCTTCTAGTCTAATTCAGCGCCGCACATAGATTCGGTACGCAAACGGAGTCACCGCTCGGCTCCAGTGCCGCACCGGTTCCTGAATTCCGCTCGTCTTCTCCAGCGTGTAATGAGCAGCCAAGAACTCGGAAAACTCCGGCCACCGCCCGTATTTATCAAAGCTGGGCACCGGGTCATAGCAGACCGAGTTCGTCACCACGATCAACCTCGGCGTGTTGCGCTCCATTGCGTCCCAGAATCTTCTCCGCAGCCCCAGAGCCACTGGATTCGTTCCATCCAGCATGTAGCAGTCGTATAAGAACCCCGTGCTCTGCACGATTCGTCCCGCATACAGATTGTCGATGCAGCTTCCAGACGTGTCCATGCACTGTACTTGACCGTCGGCCACACCCAGTTCACGTAGATCACGCAGCAACGGCTGCGCCGGAGCACCGCGATCAAACCTCAATGTTCGCACGAAGAATATCGTGCAGAAAATCGCCCCGGCCAGCAATCCCGCGATACCAACTATGCGGACAGCCTCTCGAATACGCGCGAGCCGAACGAAATCCGCTGCCATCAACACCAGCAGAAACGCCAGAAAGGGATACCGCTGATATGCAAAGCCCTTTGTCTGCAGCAGATAAGAGACCAGTCCTCCAATCGCGCAGATCAGCAAAGCGATTCGTTCTGGATCCATCGTGATGTTATGGCGGTTAAGCACAATCGCAAATACCCACACGATCGACAGCACGGCAAGTGGCGCAACACTGTGACCGATCAGGAAACCGACGCTCTTATGCGCCAGCGAAGCATGGTACGGGATAAGGCCCCGCAGAGCCTCTGCGAAGCCCAAGGTGGCATGGTGACGCACCAGGAACACTATCGTTGCGCAAACAGGCAGCAACAGCCCGGCGAGTGCAGCAGCAGCCTCCGGCTTAACACGTTCCGAGCGGCGATGAAGGACCAAGCCGACCCAGATCGCCAGACCGAGCGCCAGCGGTGCAACAGTGGGCTTTACACAAACCGCGGCGCTCAGCAGAACTCCAAAGCCAAATATGAAGCCGTACGGGCAGCCAACCCTACGAAAGCTCTGGAACACCAGCGCAATCGCCGCCAGCAGAAAGACGGCAACCGCAAAGTCCCGCTCGCCACTCATGATCTCGCCATCCTGCGCATGCACCATGGCGAACAGGCACGCTGCGAAGACTCCTGCCAGCCTTCCGTACGGCCGCAGGATCGACAGCATCGAGACAGCCGCAATCGCCATCAGAATGAAATCGTAGACACGCCAGCCAATCGCTCCCGCTCCAAGGCTTGCCATCACCGCGCCTTCGAGCATGTAAGCTCCGGGCAGGTTCATGTCTGCAATCTGGCGGTACGGCACCATTCCGTGATGCATCAGGAATATCGCGTAGTGCAGATACGTAACATCCCCGACCAGCGGCCAGCGCAGGCTTACTACAGCGAAGCCCAGTACGCAGGCAACAAGCCAGACTTTGAGGATGCGGTCGGACCACCTTTCCATTGCCGTCTCGGTCTGGCGCACCTCAGGATTCATAGACGATTCAGCGTCCGCGCGCTGGCCAGCCGCCGCTCCAGATGCCGCTCCAGCAGTTCCACCGCAAAGCGCCTTAGATCCGCTGCTCGCCCTCGCGGGAACTCTTCCATTGCAAGCTCCCCCAGCGGCGTCCTGAAGATCCGCTTCGCCAGCGCTGCCGACTCAGCCGAAAGCGGCACCGAGCCCGGCCGCCGATCATCGGCACAGGTCATGCCATCGCTCGTCGTCGAATAGTAAAGCGTCCCTCCCTGCAGGTACTCACCACAAACGACGCAGTGCGCCAGCTCCGGCATCCACCCCATCAGGCGGTTCATCCACAGTGCGAAGTAGAGCACCGGAAGCCACACCCTTCCGACTTGCAACTCCCCCAGCACCGACAAAACCAGCCGGAATATCGGGTCATCTGGAGCCTGCTCCGGCAGCGCCTCTTCAATCGTCTCTGCCACAAGTTGCAACGCAGCCGTCCGGGCGTAATCAATTGGTTGGGAGAGTGGCGACGAGAGAATTTCGAACGCATCCAGTCTCATCAGTTCCTGCCGTGGCCGCTCCGCATAGCTTGCCCGAACATACGTCATCGGTTCAAGCGCACCACCGAAGCGGCGACGTGACCGCATCGCATGCCGGGCAACGCCCTTGATCCGGCCTTGCTCTCTCGTGAATAAACTCACCAAGAGGTCTGCCTCAAGGAAAGGCCAGGTGCGCAGAACGATCGCTTCACCTGTCCTCTGGATCATCTCGTACGCCTCAAATTGATGGTTCACACAACCGCTGAAAGAAAGACGCGCAACCGTAAGGCTGCGCGTCTTCTATTTGCAAAGAACCTGGTACTGAGGCTTACCGCCCGAAATGCTCGGAGTTCTTCGTCTGGTACTCCGCCCACTTCTCCGGAAGGTCGTCGCCGGCGTAGATCGCCGACACCGGGCACACCGGAACGCAAGCACCACAGTCAATGCATTCCACTGGATCGATGAAGAGCTGCTCAGCTTCGCCGTAGCCCGTCTCGTCCTTCTTGGGGTGGATGCAGTCTACCGGACAAGCATCGACGCAGGCTGAATCCTTCGTTCCGATGCATGGTTCCGCAATTACGTATGCCATTAAAATCTTCTCCTGATGTCGTTTGGAACTAACTTTCTGATTCTAGCAGCAGACCACTGCCCGCAATGTATCGCCGCAACGTCCCGACCGTTTACTTGGATGCAGCGCGAGTTGCAGCAAATTCGGCCGGAGTCGGTATCGGCTCGAGATTCCGCCCTGCGAACAACTCGACGAACACATGCTTCATCTCGCCAAAGATCAAGCCATTGGTTGCCAGGACCTCGCGGCTGTCCAGCGTAAAGTCCCCACCATCGAAATGCGTGATCGTTCCGCCAGCCTCCTGCACCATCAGCACGCCAGCGGACGTGTCCCAAGGATTCAAGTTGAACTCCCAATAGCCGTCGATGCGGCCGCAGGCCACATACGCCAAGTCAAGACCGGCCGACCCGGCTCGCCGCACACCATGCGACCGCAGCGTGATCTCGTGGTAGAAGTGCACGTTCGGGCTACGGTGCCGCTTCTGGCTTGGAAAGCCTGTCGCGGTCAAAGACTCGCCCATCGTCGCAATCTTCGACACCTTCATCTGCTTGCCGTTCAGCCATGCTCCGCGCCCGCGTTCGGCCACAAACATCTCGTCGCGCAGCGGGTCGTAGATTACGCCAGCCACAATCTCCCCGTCCGCTTCAGCCGCAAGTCCAAGCGGGCGATGCTCAAGGCCAAGGATCACGCAGAAAGCTGGAAACCCATGCGCGAAGTTGGTCGTTCCATCCAGCGGATCGACGTACCACCGGTACTCGCTTTCCAATCGGTCGCGGGTTCCCTCTTCGCCGTAGATTCCATGGTGCGGAAACGCCGCCTTCAACCGCTCGACGATCAACTTCTCGCTCGCGCGGTCCGCCTCGGTCACAAGGTCGACATCACCCTTGTACTCCGTGGCAACGCCCTTCTCATAGAATCCGCGGAGTAACGCTCCAGCTTGGCGCGCAATGCCTTCAGCAACGTGGGCAAACTCAAATTTCTTCATAGCACTAGACTACAGCCGCGCTCGCCAAGCTATTGGTTCTCGCCAAAGTACGATTTCCGGTATCGCAGGTCGTACTTATCGCCTACAGACGCATCCTTCAGGCGAATGGATACAGTCCGAAGCGTGCTTTCGCCTTCAAGTTTTGGGTCGCGTTGCGGAGCATAGTACCCCAGTAGATACTGCGTCCGCAGATCATCCGACACATGCCGCAGGGCTGGTTCTAGATCCTTCGGATCCGAGACGTAGTAGTACTTGCCCCCCGTATCATCCGCCATTTGGATCAGCGCATGCTCACCGCCTGTGTTGCGCCCCGCATCTGCATACACCGGTACGATGATCAGCGAGTACACCATGGCACCGGCCCGCTGTGCCTCCTCAAGCGCTTGCGTGTAGTGCGACCCCTTCACCGTGTCGTTGCCGTCCGTAATCAGCACGATCACGCGCCTGCGGACCTCCGGTGCCTGAACAGTAGCGGACGGACGGCCAGCGGATGAAACCGCGTGCGTCTCGCCCAAACGCTGCGAAGCAAGGTAGATCGCGTTATAAAGTGCGGTAGCGTCCCCACGCTCCAGCATTGAAAATCCGGAGTCGATCCGCTTTATGTTGTTGGTAAATGGAACGATCTCGCGCACGGTATCGGCGAAGTCCATGAGATCGATCTCGTCCTGGTCGCGGACCAGCGCCTTTACGAAGTGCTTAGCCGCGTTGCGCTCAAGATTTTCATCCCGCAACACACTTTCGCTCGCGTCAATCGCCAGCACAATCGACAACGGTGTCGTAGTAGAACGCTCGAACACGGCAATTTTTTGCGGCTTCCCGTCTTCAGTCAGAATGAAATCGTCGACCGTCAACCCACCTATCGGCGCTCCATGCCCATCCGCAACGTTCAGTGGAATATTGACCAAACGGGTCTGTACTTTGAGCGTAGGCACCTGTGAAGCCGCCGGTGCTTTGCGCTCGATCGGCGCCTGCGCACTCGCGCGACATAGAAGAACTCCAAAAACAAGTATCGCGGCGAGAAACTTCATCCCAGTGGCACCGGCACAACCACGGGAACAATCTCCTCGGGAAAGGGCTCGCCATCAGCCCAGACCGCGCCATCCACGAAGTGCTCTTTCTTCCAGATCGGCACCGTCTTCTTCAACGTGTCGATCAACCAGCGGCAAGCATCGAAGGCGGCCCCGCGATGCGCGGATGCTACCGCGATCAGCACACTGGTCTCACCAATCTCGAGCTTTCCCAAACGATGAACCAGCACGACGTCTCTGATCGCAAATTGCTTTTTCGCCTGTGCAACCAGCCCGCGCATCTGATCCAGCGCCATGGGTTCGTATGCTTCGTACAGGAGATACATCGTTTGCCGTCCCCGCGTGTTGTTGCGCACAACGCCGTCAAATAGCACCACGGCGCCATCCGGTCCAGCCTTGATCCCCGCAAGCAGTTCGTCGGCGGGAATCTCCGACCTGATCAACTCCACCCTTCCTTCGCTGGTCATCGCTTATAAAGTCCTTCTAAACTCCGCCACTCACCGGCGGCATTAACGCGATCTCGTCAGAGTCGTCCAGTACGGTCGAGCCAGTTGCGTATTCGCGATTTACAGCCACCGCTAGGCAGCTCCAGACCGCCTCTTGAACATTAGACGCGCGCACGCGCAGAAGGCGAAGCGCATCATCTACGCAAGCACCTTCGACCAACTGCAAGCGCTCCCGATCGCAACCGATCAGGTCCTTAAGAAGGCCGAAGTAGAGCATCTCAACTTGCATTGTTAGCAGGATATATGGCTCACTTCGTTGGTCGCTTATCCCTTGCTATTGATTTCTTTTGCTGTTTGTCGTGGTACTGCCCCAGGAGTTCTCGCCCTTTCGCCGC